>NZ_PKLB01000001.1:0-102059 GCF_002858905.1 Bacillus sp. UMB0893
TAGGGTGTTTGTCGAAAAATATTTTTTTGACATCCCACCAACGGGTCAAACCGTTGATATATCAATATTTATAGAGGGAGGGTGAGCATGATTGATTCACATCTGCATCTAGATCAATATGACCGAATCGATGAAAAAATTGATAGATGGAGACAAGCTGGAATTACAGGGGTTGTTGCTGTTTCTACTGATCTTGAATCAAGCTATCGCATACTTTCCATCAAACAGAGATATCCTGACTTTATTTATGCTGCAATTGGCCATCACCCTGAAAAAAGGCTTCCTTCAGCTTTTGAACTGCAAGAACTGTCCAAATTAATAAAATTGGAGAGGAATCTGCTTTCGGCCATTGGTGAAATTGGCCTGCCGCATTATGAAAAAGAAAAACTTTCCATTCATCATCATGAAGAGGAATTTTACGATATTTTAGAGTCCTTTTTGCTGCTTGGAAATGAGCTGGATTTGCCTGTTGTTCTTCATGCTGTTCATGATGAGGCGGAAAAAGCACTGGCTCTTTTAAAAGGGCATGATGTAAAAAAGGATCATTTTCATTGGCTAAAAGCAAAAAAGGCTACCGTTCTTGAAATTGTGAAAAGAAATTACGCAATCTCAGTAACACCGGAGATCTGTTACCGGGAAAGAGATCAGGAACTGGCAAAGCAGATTCCTCTTGAGCAGCTGCTAATTGAAACGGATGGGCCATGGCCGTATAGCGGATTATTTGCAGGAATTGAAACTTCGCCTGTTTTTTTAGAGGAAATATGTCATTGTTTAGCGAATATTTTACATATTCCAATCATTGAGATTAAAGAAAAAACAGTAAGGAATAGTCAAATGTTCTATCAAAGGCAAAATGGGGGAAAACTATGAAATTAGCTACAGCACAGCTTCACGGCCGAACATTCATCGGACTGATTATGGAAGAAGATAAAATCCTGGATATTCAAAGGGCAGAGAAAAAGTTATTCGAGATGGCTACAGCTCCCCAATCAATGATTGAGTGCATTGAAATGGGTGAGAAATTTATCAATCATTTAAAGCAGCTTGAGCTTTGGGTGAAAAAATCGGATGAGACTGAATCGTATCTCTATTCCATCTCCGAAGTGAAATGGCTTGCGCCTGTTCTGTATCCGCGGAAGAATATCTTCTGTGTCGGCAAAAATTATCGTGAACATGCAATGGAGCTTGGCAGTGAAGCAGATATCCCTGAAGATGTGATGCTCTTTTCTAAAGCTCCGACGACAGTCATCGGACATGAAGAAACGATTGATCCGCATTTGCATCTTACGAAGGAACTGGATTATGAAGGAGAACTCGCCGTTATTATCGGAAAAAAAGGAAAAGTGATATCCGAAGAGGAAGCCATGGATTACGTATACGGGTATACAATACTTAACGATATAACCGCCAGAGATCTGCAATCACGCCATAAGCAGTTTTTGCTCGGCAAAAGTCTTGATACATCGTGTCCAATGGGTCCTTATATTGTACATAAATCAGCGATGGAAGATCCTTATGCGCTAAATGTGATCACAAAAGTAAATGGTGACGTGAGACAAAACGGACATACGAAAGACATGATTTTTTCTATTGAAAAAGTCATTTCAACCATCTCTCAAGGCACGACACTTGAGCCGGGAGATATCATTGCAACTGGGACACCTGCTGGAGTCGGTAAAGGATTTAAGCCGCCCAAATATTTAATGCCTGGTGATGTCGTTGAAATCTCGATTGATGGATTAGGAACGCTTACCAATAAGATTGGGGAATAAAATTACACGCCAGCGTGATTAGCTGGTGTGTTTTTATATAAGGAGGATGGCAATAAGAGTTGGATTAGCTAGGAAACTGAGATTGAGAGATGCGATAATTCCTTTGAAAAGACTATCTTTATTGTCAGCGA
Source organism: Bacillus sp. UMB0893 (assembly GCF_002858905.1). Lineage (NCBI taxonomy): Bacteria > Bacillati > Bacillota > Bacilli > Caryophanales > Bacillaceae > Bacillus > Bacillus sp. UMB0893. The sequence goes on from NZ_PKLB01000001.1 coordinate 1,904, forward strand.
TAGAAATAGATCTACCAGATCATGAATGGATAGATAAGATTTTGAATATGGTTATTTGGGAGGTGGATTGATGACATTTCAGCAAAAAGTAATTTTATTGGTGGTCCTTGTTGTCGTATTCACGATTGCAGAAAATACGATAAGGCGTAAATTAAAGCTTTCAAGGCAGCCGTTTTTTGCCATATATCGTCCCCTAAATAACTTCCATAAATGGATTGAGCTCATCCTCATCGGTTTGTTGATTTCCTTTATTATCGTTAATCAGGTGCTAATACCTTATTTATTAATCGCTTTTTTTATTTTACTTCAATTGTTCCGAATGGTCATGGAGTGGAAATATAACAGGAAAGAGAAAGAATATATCATGCATGGGGTCGGTGTCATTTTCTTTTCGTTTTTCATGGCAGTTATCGTAAATTTATAAATCCCCAGCTGTTTGACCAGCTGGGGATTAGTCTTAGGAAAGGACCTTTTTCACTTTTTCAATTGCCCAGTCAAGATCTTCTTTTGAGATGACTAGCGGCGGTGCAAAGCGGATAACGGTTTCGTGTGTTTCTTTGCAGAGCAATCCTTCTTCTTTCAGTTTTTCACAGTATGGGCGTGCAGATTCGGTCAGTTCTAAGCCGATGAATAAGCCTTTGCCGCGTACTTCTTTAATGATTGGATTGTCTATTTCTCGCAGGCGGTCCTGCATGTAGCTTCCGAGTTCTAATGAACGTTCTGGCAGCTTTTCATCCACAAGCACATCCAATGCAGCTATGGAGACGGCGCATGCCAGCGGGTTCCCGCCAAAAGTAGAACCGTGTGAGCCTGGCTCAAAAACGCCTAGTATATCTTTATTTGCAGCCACACATGAGATTGGGAATACACCTCCGCCTAGTGCTTTTCCGAGGATATACATGTCCGGTTTTACGTCTTCCCAGTCACATGCAAACCATTTGCCGGAGCGGCCCAGTCCTGCTTGGATTTCATCCGCTACATATAGAACGTTGTTTTTTTTACAGATGTCATATGCAGCCTTCAGAAATCCTTCTTCAGGAATGTGAATGCCTGCTTCACCTTGAATCGGTTCGAAAATGAATGCAGCCGTATTTGGTGTAATAGCTTCTTTTAATGCGTTTAAATCGCCAAAAGGAATTACTTTAATGCCAGGAAGCATTGGGCCGAATCCATGTTTGTATTCATCACTTGAGCTCATTGAGACCGCTGTCATTGTACGGCCGTGGAAATTTTCTGCGCACACAATGATCTCAGCTTGATCAGCTTGTACACCTTTTACATCATATGCCCAGCGGCGCACAGTTTTAACTGCTGTTTCAACAGCTTCTGCACCAGTGTTCATTGGCAGAACCATTTCTTTTTCAGTCAGATTTGAGACTTTTTCGTACCACGGGCCTAATTGATCATTGTGGAACGCTCTTGAGGTTAAAGTAATTTTATCCGCCTGATCCTTCAGTGCGGCAATAATTTTAGGATGGCGATGCCCTTGGTTTACAGCAGAATAGGCACTCAGCATATCCATATACTTGTTGCCTTCCGGATCTTCTACCCAAACTCCTTCTGCCTTTGAAATCACGATTGGCAGCGGGTGATAATTGTTTGCTCCATATTTTTCAGTCAGGTTGATGATTTGTACTGATTTTGACACAATATCCCCTCCGAATACGATTAAGTCCGGAAATACTTGAACATAGGATTTCCTCATCTACTACAATAGCCTACCTTTTTTAAGAAAACAATAGACAAGTAGGTGCGCTTACATTTCATTTTTTATGGGTATTCATGATACTATAGGGATGGATTTTATGAAAAAGAGGAGGATTTACCATTGGGAACACACTTACATATTACGACATGGGTTGTCGCACTTATTCTATTTTTTGTCGCGAACTCCCTCTTTAAGTCGGGGAAAGAAAAACCATTTAAAATTGTACACATGACATTGAGACTGTTTTACTTGTTAATTATCGGTTCAGGACTTCAGCTTCTGCTTAGCTTGGCTGTCATTAGCGGAGAGTACATTGGGAAAGCGATTCTTGGCATCTATGTCATCGGTATGATGGAAATGATTCTTGTTCGCTCTAAAAAGAACAAACCCACACGCATTTTCTGGATTCAATTTATTATTGTTGTGATTGTTGTGATTTTGCTTGGCTTCCGTTTGCCGCTCGGTTTTTAATTTGAATGAGCCCCTGCTTCGCGCAGGGGCTTTTATTTAGTTATAGGGGAATTTTCCGAGATTTGAAGCTCGGATAATAAGATCTCCTTTTTGGATAGTAAAATCAGGTTTCCGGAGGATAAAACGGGTCGAGCGGAGAGTAAGAGCTGCTTTTCAGATCATAAGCCTGGAAATTCTGAATTGAGGGAGGCTGCCTAGCATGAAAATGTGCGCTTTATATCGTGTGTTGGGATTAAAATGCCAAGGGCAGCTAGAAAAGCTCCATTTAGGGTTGAGATATTAAGGTTTCTGGTAAATACCGTTCCTTTTGTAATTGTATATGAAAGGTGAACTATTACAGATTACCAACAAATGATTTGATAGAATCAGAAGGTAATTAAAGTAAACTTGAAACAAAAAAGCTGCCATCCCCAAAGGAGTCAGCAGCCGAATTAGTATTAGCCAGACTTCAAACATTATTCTTCTCAATAAATCAATAAATAAATCACGTATGAATTTGTGTCAGCAGCGCTCTTTTCCCTGTACAAGTCGTAAATTCAAACCGGTCTTCTTGTTTACTGCCCCTAGAAAAATGATGCTGCAAGCCGCATATTGCCTCTTCATTATCAAATTGAAAGAAAGAAACTCCTAATTTATCATCTGCCTCCTCTTGAAAAACCATTTGATTATAGCAATAAATGCAATCATAAATAGAAAATGAGAAAGAGTTCAGTTTAGCTGTAAAGGCGAGAAATGAATCATCACTTAGTTCCTTCAGCATATATTCTAAAGCGTAAGGAACCTTTTTCTTAATACGGAGTGTATCTTCGGTTTTTAGCTGATGACTGCCCATAGGAATTAAAATCTGACCTTCTGTAAGATAGGTTCCGTCATACCAGCTGCCATGCAGAAGAATCTCAATGCGTTCGTTTTGATGTAATTGCAAGAGAGAAACGTCTTCATTAATATCATCATAAAATAAAATTTCGTTATCTTCACCTATTTCAATCATGCCAGTCACATGAGCACGTTCCTGACGTTCGAGCAGATGGTGTCTTTCTTTTGAAAGCATGACAAAGGCCTCCTTATTAGCATCGTTACTGTTCGTTTTTGCCAAATGAGAGGAAGTTTATGCAAATAAAACGTGATAAGGACAAATCAACACTTCATATGTTAAGCATAGGATAGGTACATCTTTTACTGTCTGAGTGAAAATCAGGCTGTTTAAATTGGGGAGATGGTAGACGATGTGTGGAATAACTGGCTGGGTCCATTACAAGAAAGATTTGCGGCAAGAAAAAAAGATGATGTCGAATATGGCAGAATGTTTATCTAAAAGAGGTCCCGATGATACAAATATTTGGGGCGAGCAGCACATCCTTTTTGGCCATAAACGTCTCGTAGTTGTCGATCCCGCGGGCGGAAGACAGCCGATGACCCGTAAAAAGGCAGAAAATTTGTTTACGATTTGCTATAACGGGGAGCTCTATAACACAGAAGATATACGGGTCGAATTATTGAAGCGCGGATATACTTTTGCAGGACATTCTGATACAGAGGTGCTGCTCACTTCTTATATGGAGTGGGGAGAAGAGTGTGTTCATCATCTAAACGGAATTTTTGCTTTTGCCGTATGGGATTCTGAACAGGAAAAACTATTCATTGCCAGAGATCGGCTGGGTGTAAAGCCGCTTTTTTATTCAGAGCAACAAGCCTCTCTTCTATTTGGATCTGAATTGAAGGCAATCCTTGCACATCCTGATCAAAAGGCAGTGCTTGATCGGGAAGGTTTAAGCGAAGTCTTTGGACTCGGACCTTCAAGAACTCCCGGAGTTGGAGTATTTAAAGGAATAAATGAACTGCGTCCTGCTCATGCCATGACTTTTTCAAAAGAAGGACTGAAAGTATGGAGATATTGGAACGTGAAAAGCCAGCATCATCTAGACTCTTTTGACGAAACTGTGGATCGTGTCGGATTTTTAGTGAAAGACGCAGTGACACGGCAGCTTGTATCAGATGTACCAGTTTGTACTTTTCTGTCAGGAGGCCTTGATTCGAGTGCGATAACCGCTATCGCTGCCAAGGCTTTTGAGAAAGAGGGAAAAGGTCCCCTGCATACGTTTTCGATTGATTATGAAGATAATGATAAGTTTTTTAAAGCGAATGAGTTTCAGCCGAATTCAGATGGTATGTGGATTCAGAAAATGACGGACACCTTTCAAACGGTTCATCATAGCTCCATAATCACGCAGCAGCAGCTGGTCGATTACTTGACTGAAGCTGTTGAGGTCAGGGACCTGCCTGGAATGGCGGATATTGATTCTTCTCTTTTATGGTTCTGCAAGGAAATTAAAAATGACTTTGTCGTTGGGCTCTCTGGAGAATGTGCAGATGAAATATTTGGAGGATATCCATGGTTTCACCGTCCACAGGATTTGTCAGATGATGCGTTTCCGTGGATGCGCTCAACAGATGCCAGAATGAGTCTGCTGAGATCTGATTGGCAACATAAGCTGAATTTAAAAGAATACGTGAAAATGAGATACCAAGAAACCTTGAAAGAGACCCCTTTGCTGGATGGCGAGTCTGAAATAGAATCAAAGAGGCGCCAGCTTTTCTATCTCAATATTCTTTGGTTTATGACCACCCTGCTTGACCGTAAAGACCGCATGAGTATGGGGGCAAGTCTTGAGGTTCGAGTCCCGTTTGCCGATCACAGACTTGTCGAGTATGTCTGGAATATTCCATGGGATATGAAAATGCATGGAAACCGGGAAAAAGGAATCCTGCGTAGAGCACTAGAAGGTGTGCTTCCTGAGGAGGTACTGTACCGCAAAAAAAGCCCATATCCAAAAACGCATCATCCACACTATACGAAAGCCGTTAAGTCATGGCTTCAATCATTGACGAAAAATCAAGATTCAGCCCTGCACGTTTTCTTTGATAAAAATGCATTAATCGACATTATCGAATCAGAAGGCAATGCTTTTCAGGTGCCATGGTACGGTCAGCTAATGACAGGCCCGCAGCTTTTAGCCCATCTTGCACAAATTCATGTCTGGTTTGAAAAATACAGGATTAATATTGAAGAGTCATAAGAGTCAGCCATTCAGGCTGGCTTTTTAAATAGTTATCCATAATTTTCTATCTTAATATGCTAGAATTAATTTTGAGGTGGATATTATGCTTTTAAGAAAACTATTGATTGCTGCAGCTGTCTCTTTATTCATTAATATCATTTTTTTTATATCAGTCCTTGTGCAATCTAATACCTTCCATGGGTTATTTAGTGAATTGACCTCCCTCTTTATATTTATTAGTATATTTATCTTTATGCTAGGTCTACCTGTAAGCATTTTAGCTTACTTCATTGTACGCGACATGGAAGATAGCCGAATGGCGATAAACTTCGTAATCCATATTGGATCTTCAGTAATTATTGGCATCCTTTTATTTAAAATATTGTTTTTTTTCGTTATTTTAACATTTGTAGCGGGATTCCTGTTTTTCATTGGTGATGAAGTTTTCATATTCCAAAACGAACATACTCGCAAAACCAATAAATTATGGAGCGCTGTTTCAGTTCTGCTCCTTATTTTGGTTATTTCTGCACCGATTCTTTGGTTTTTCCCAAACCAAGATGCCAATCTAAATGAAGCAGATGCAATCGATAAAAACCTGCCTCCGGGACTGACCTTAATCTGGAATGAATCATCTATAAAAAACATCAGCCCTGTGCATTGTAAACAGGAAGAGAAGGAATGCCAGGCTGACCGTGCACCATATAAACTCCCGGAAGCAGGAGCAAATCTTGAGATAGTAGACAGCTATTATGCAAACACAGTGGAGTTTGAAATTACTAACCGGATTGAAGAGCCCTCCTATGAGTTTTTCTATTTAGAAGGAGCAAAGGTTAAGAAAATTGGACTGGTTGATAATAAATTGGTCATTCCTTATGGTCTTAAAGCCCAAGTCATGAAAGGAAACCTGATATGGGAGGATGAAGTCTTAAGTTTTTCAATAGCTGTTAAGTAATGAATTAGAGTCTAGCGGATCATGCCAGGCTCTTTTTGCTGCACTCGGCTTGGAATGCAGCTGACCAATATCCCGCGAGATGCAGGAGAAGATCTTGGACGAGATCGTATCTATTTGCCGATGGATGTTATGTCACGTTATCACTATCATGAGCGAGACTTAAAGCAGAGGCAAGTAACTTCAGAGTTTATTCGAGTATGGGAACATCTTGCTGCAGAAGCCGAAGGGAACTATGACAAAGCGATGAAAACAATAAATGAATACCCGCTTCATGCACGTGCTCCAGTAAAAGCAGCAGGCCACATTTACCGTGCGGTTTTCAGGAGAGATCAGCCAAAGAAGGGAATCTTATTTTTTTGAAGAAATATTTAAGTGGTGAGAAGCTACTAAAATCTTTTATCAGAGGTAAAAAATTATGAAAGTACAGCTAAAACTTGTTACCAGAGAAAATTGGGAGAAGGCTTTAAATCTAAAAGTAAAAGAAAATCAAAGTAATTTTGTTCCAACAGTTGCCGTGTCTCTTGCTAAGGTTTACATAAAACCAGACGGTGAAAATGTAGAATATCTTCCATTTGCTATATATGACCAGGAACAAATAGTTGGTTTCGTCATGCATGCTTATGAAGAAAAGACCAGTAACATGTTTTGGATAAATGGATTTATTATTGATGAAAAGCATCAAGGAAAAGGATATGGCAAGGCTGCACTTGCAGAGATTGTGAAGTGGATAAACAATAGATTTACTCAATGCAAAGAAATTCGTTTAACGGTTTATAAAGATAATCATAACGCAAAGGAATTATATAAGAGCTTTGGTTTTGTAGAAACTGGGGATTCTTATGGTGGGGAGGAGGTATTTTGCCTTTTTTTATGAACGATCATGTTTCTTGCTCAACAGGTGGCTTTTTCCATAAAGAAAAATGCTTTAAGGAAATAGCTGGATTTGTGGTTTATAATTGAAATTATGACGATTAAGAGTAGGTTGATAAATTGGATTACTTCACAGATAGAGTATTATTTATCTCAGTGTTCATTTTAATAATCCATTGTATTGAAACATTAGCATATGCTGTAAGACTTTCTGGAGCAAGAGTGAAAATGATAGCTTCTGCCCTTTCATTGTTCAATTTGATGGTGATCGTTTCAAGAATGGCAAATATGATGCAGCAGCCGTTTACAGGAAGTCTTGTTGATTTAGCACCGCAGGAAAATACTCTTCTTTATGTGGAAAATCAATATAGAGTCCTAATTGCTTCATCGACAGCAGGAACCTTTCTCGGTATTCTATTTCTGCCAACTTTCATAGCCTTGTTTTCCAGAGCAATCATTCACTTATCTGAGGCTAGAGGTTCTATCCCGTTATTAGTAAAAAAAGGATTATCTTTTGAATATATTAAAAGAGGAATAAAGCATATTCATGTACCAAAAATGAGTTATTTTATGGCAATTAATCTTAAGAATATTCCAGTGAAGCTCTTCATTCTTAATATGATAATCACTTCTATTTATACAATAGGGGTTTTATCAGCTTTATATGCAGCTTTATTAGTGCCTGACCGATCATCAACGGCAATAATGGCATCTGGACTAATTAATGGAATAGCAACCATCCTTCTTGTCATTTTAATAGATCCCAAGATTTCAGTATTAGCTGATGATGTGGTAAATAATAAAGGGAGTTACTCGAGACTAAAAGGCATTTCATTAATGATGGTTACGTCTAGACTATTAGGGACGGTTCTTGCACAGCTTTTATTTATTCCAGGAGCGAATTATGTGGCTTGGCTAACCAAATTTATTGTTTAGGGTTGGTTGTATGGCAGGATGGATTAGGTGGTGTACTGTAGTGGGGGTGTTTTTTGAAAAAAGGGAAAGTCCAAGCACAAAACCATTTATCACGATCAGATATTTGATCCTGATCCTAATGGTCTTCATTCTAATAATAGGACTAACTAAGGGGTTCAATTTTTACTATTTGAAATTTTTATTTCTTGCATCAGGAATAGGTTCAATACTAGATGGAATTGAAAGTGTCATCAAAAGGGAAAATAAGAGGCGGATTTTATTAGATTTTGCTCTTGGATTTATATGGCTATTAACATTTTTATTATTTCTTGGCTACAATTCGTTCATTTTCAGCGGGTTGCGTTTCTTCAATCAAAACCCGATTAATCCGCTTGAAATAGTAGTTGACAAAAACACAGGTTAGAAGATAAGATTGTTTTATTCTAAATTTAATAGTTTGCTTATCAAGAGTGACTGAGGGAACAGGCCCTGTGAAGTCCGGCAACCTCCTTTAATGGAACGGTGCTAAATCCTGCAGAATGACAATGAATTCATTCTGGAAGATAAGTCGTGATACATACGATTCCTCTTTCTGAATGAAAGAGGAATTTTTTGTGTTCACAGGAAAAATGGAGGAGAAACAGACATGAAAAAGACACTTTTAGCACTTATCGTACTTGCAATCGGAGTATTATCTGCTTGTGGTGCAGCAGAAACTTCCGGGGAGAAGAAGAGCATCAAAATTGGATCCTCAGCTGGTCCGTACACAGACATGGTTGAACTTGCAATTAAGCCGGGCCTTGAAAAAAAGGGATACGACGTTGAAGTGGTGCAATTCAATGATTATATTCAGCCAAATCAGGCTTTAGGAAATGGTGAACTTGATGCCAACCTTTTTCAGCATAAGATCTACATGGAAACGTTTGCGAAACAAAGTAAACTTGATTTATCTGAGGTCATTACCGTCCCTACTGCTCCAATGGGAATCTATTCAGACAAGGTGAAATCACTTGAGGAAGTGAAAGAAGGGGCAATTGTAGCAATTCCTAATGATCCAACAAACGCAGCCCGTGCACTTCAGATCTTGAAGGGTGCCGGATTAATAAAGCTGAATGAGAATGTAAAGGCCATTCAAGTGTCGGAAAAAGATGTAACAGATAATCCGCAAAATTTAAAATTTGTTCCAGTTGAAGCTGCTCAATTACCAAGAGCGGTGGAAGATACGGATTTATCTGCAGTGCCGGGGAACTTCGCCTTAGCTGCCAAAATGAATCTGGCGGATGCCGTCAAACTTGAAGATATGAACGATGTGCACCGCAACCGCGTGGTGATGAATACGAAAGATGTTAATTCAGAGCTTGCCAAAGATATTAAAGAGGTTGTCGAATCAGAAGAATTTGAGAAAACAATCGATGAAAAATTCAAAGGATTTGGAAAGCCTGAATGGATGGAGAATCAGAAATAGGAAGTAACTCTAGAAAACGCTTGGGTGATTTCAAGCGTTTTCTTATGCTGTAAAGGTCTCTTATTGGCACAATCGAATGATTCTCGTGTTCATCTTGAATCAAGCCATGTTTATTCTTTTAGCGCTTATTAGCAAGCTTTGGCTTCCAGTCATTACGACAGCAGCCTTAACGGCTTTTGGTTTTTTTCCTCGATTATATGGAACCTCCTATGAATTCACAAGAATCCATGTGCTTGCACAGCAAAAAGCACTGCAGGTGAATTCCGCAGTGCTTTTTCTAAATATGGTAATATGGGCAGGCTATCTTGGAAACTGCCGGAAAAAATATCGTACATAATTTCCAATGATTAGATCAAACCCGGGATTATCCGTTGGGAGCCAAGAGTTTTTACCCTATTATGCTGTTGTTGTTGTTTTCTTGCCTGAGGTTTCCTCATTTAGGTGAGCAAATGATTCAGGATATCCATAGCTGCCGTGTTCACTCATATCAAGGCCCATCATTTCCTCTTCTTCCGTTACGCGGATGCTGCCCATCACTTGCTTCATGATCTTTAAAATAATGTAGGAAACGATGAATGCATAGGCTGCGCTGGAAACTATGCCAAGTGTCTGAACACTGAGCTGAGTGAAGCCGCCGCCGTAGAATAATCCCGCCAATCCGCCATTTCTCTCAGCTAACTCTGGGGTTGCAAAGAATCCTGTTGATAAAGTTCCCCAAATTCCTGCTGCTCCATGAACAGATAATGCAAAAATAGGATCATCAATTTTTAATTTATCAAAAAGCTTCATGCTGAAATAGACAAGGACTCCGCCAATGATGCCGATGACAACCGCTGCCCAAGGAGCAACAAATGCACAGGAAGCTGTAATCGCGACAAGTCCGGCAAGCGCACCATTTAAGGTTGTAGGAATATCTGCTTTTCCGGTCATCATTCTAACAATGATCATCGCCGCTACAGCCCCTGCAGCTGCAGCAAGCTGAGTATTCAAAGCTACATATCCGAAGAAACCGTCTCCAACTCCGAATGTGCTCCCTGCATTAAATCCGAACCATCCTACCCAAAGGATTAAGACACCCAGCGCAGTATATACTTGATTATGTCCCGATAACTGATTCATCGTTCCGTTTTTTCCATATTTTCCGAGTCTTGGTTTTAAAATGATTGTAGCTGCCAAAGCCGCCATTGCCCCTGTCAAATGAACAACAGTAGATCCGGCAAAATCCTGTTTGCCGAAATCTTTCAGCCAGCCGCTCCCCCAAATCCAGTGTGCGACTACTGGGTAGACAAGTGCGGAGAATAACACTGCGAAAATAACGTAGGCAGATAATTTAGCCCGTTCAGCAAAGCCGCCAAATGCAATGGTTAACGCTATTGCTGCGAATGCCAGCTGGAAAAAGAAATCAACAGATGTTGTTAATCCATCCTCGGCAGGTGTTGAATCACCGTAAAAGAAACTTGATAAGCCGATGAATTTATTTCCATCTCCATAAATAAATCCGTAACCGACAGCCCAGAAGACAAGAGAGGCAATGCCGATTGTAAAGATTGTTTTTCCGGCAATATGGCCAGCGTTCTTCATTCGTGTAGATCCTGCTTCCAGTAAAATAAATCCTCCCTGCATGAGCAGGACTAATATCCCTGCTATGATTACCCACAAATTGTCCATTAATACTAAAGCATCCATGAAAACACGCTCCCTCTTTCAAAATGGTAAATAAAAAACAAATAAGACCAAAACAAAGGAATAGATCAAAAAGAATGTAAGGTAATATAACACTTGTTGTTATGTTTATTATCATATGGCATGATTATGCATAAATCAAGTATTTTTCTGAAAATTTAAATAAAAAAATATAGTCCTTAATAACTATCTAAACATGAAGCGTTTTCAATTCGTGTTATTTTTTCTCACATAAAAAACCTGACTAATTAGTCAGGTTCATGAAACTGCTTTTGATTGTAAAATAAAACCTTTATTCACCCAAACCTTTGAACGCCAGCGGATTAACATCAGCACACCGCGAAGCCATTCGTCGGCAATGAATGCCATCCATATTCCTGCGAGTCCAAGCTCAAAATGAATACCTAAAATGTATGCCAGTGGAACACTGATGCCCCACATAGACATAATTCCCATATACACAGGGAATTTCACATCACCAGTAGCTCTTAAAGCGCTTATAATAACAAGATTAAATGCTCTTCCGGGTTCAAGGATGATCGTCAGCAAAAGCAGCGTAGCTCCAATCTGCAATATTTCCTGATTGCTTGTAAAAATTCTGAATAAGGAATCTGTGAAAATCCAGAATAGAATGGCAATTACAGTAGACATTCCAATTGCCCAATAAAGTGTTTGAATGCATCGTTTATAGGCACTGTCATAGTCTCTGGCGCCTGACATTTGTCCGATGAGGATTTGATTGCCCTGACTGATGGCTAAACTGAATAGAAAAATGAACATCATTAAGTTTTGGGTATACACTTTTGTTGTTAATGCTTCAGCACCAAGCATCGTAATAAAAATGGTAATGACAATCTGTGAACCATTATAAGATAAGTGCTCACCTGCTGAAGGAACACCAATTTTCAGCAAGTTTTTAAGGTGTGAGAATGGCAGCTGAAAAACATAACGCAATTTTGTTTCAAAAGAAATTCTTTTTACGAGAAGATAAGAAATGGCTATCAGTCCGATGAATCTGGACACAACGGTTGAAATAGCGACTCCTTCAACACCGAGCACCGGCAGCCCGAAAGGTCCATAAATAAAGATATAATTCCCGATGACATTCAGGATATTCATGCCGATTGTGATATACATCGTATCCTTTGTAAAGCCGTAGCTTTTTAAAACGGACCCAATCGTCATTATCAATGCCTGGCTGAAGCAAAATCCGCCAACTAGGCGAAGGTAAATATTTGCCTCTGGCTGGAGTGAATGAGGCAGATTCATCATATTTAGCAAGGGTTCGCTGAACATAATCACAATCAGTCCAATCACGATCCCGAGAATCAGATTGGCTGCGATAGAAACTTGAGCAATCTCAAGAGCGCTTTTGCGGTCATTTGCACCTACATTTTGTGTAATCAGAACGATGGTCCCGGTGGCAATAAATCCAAACATTACAATCAGTACATTTAGGATCTGATTAGCAACTCCGACAGCAGCAACGGAATTATCGGAGTATTGGCTGAGCATAAGAGTATCAGCGTTTCCCATCAGCATATGTAAAAATAATTCTATGAAAATAGGCCAGGTTAGTGCGAATAATGTCAATTTTCGATCTTTGATATTTTCAGACAAGCCAGACATCCCCTTTTGAAAAACACTTATAAAATCATTACTAGTTTACAGAGTATCTTATATAATAAAAAGAGATGATTTCGATCATTTTTGGAATTATACGACCTCGGGTAAAGGGAGAGTAAGATGACATATATCGGTTTTGGCATTCCGCCTTTTCCTACTTTTGTGAAAGGAGGAGATGCTATTTTTAAAAAAGGCTCAAAACACTCTAAACGGATTTTTTCAGTGTTTGATTTATTGTATGTTCAATCAGGTGAGCTGTATATGACTGAAAATGGCCAGCCTTTTACGATTAGTGAAGGACAATATCTACTTCTAATACCGGGATTTGAGCACTTTGGCCACAAAAGCTGCAGAGAGGATACGCGGGTCTATTGGACACATTTTATAATGGAAGATGGATTTGCGCTGCATGAAAACGGCAATGAAAACTGGTCTGATGTACAAGTTTTGGACGGAGATTTTGTTATTCCTTCCAAATTTTATTTTAAAATTCCTGCTTTTGGGGAATGCATACATAAGGACTTTGTAGAAAAGATTTTTGAAAATCTTGTGAGCATGAATCATCAGACTCCTGATTTTCCATTAAGACAGCAGATTTACTTTGAAGAACTGATATTGCAGCTGCAAAAAGAGTCTCTGCAAATTCCGAATGCTGCTGAAAAAGTAGTGGAGGAAACGCTGCGTTTTTTAAGAAAGCATTATCAGGAAGACATTAAAATGGTGGACTTTGCAAAGGTGCTCCACTTTCATCCGGATTACATTACCCGATGCATGCAAAAAACAATGGGGGTGACACCTATCCAATATTTAAATCAATACCGGATGGAGCAGGCAAAGAAGTTGATGTCAACGACAGATCACAAAATATCATCAATTGCTAAGGAAGTGGGTATCTTAGACGCTACGTATTTTACAAAAATCTTCAAACGAATAGAGGGTGTTGCCCCTCTTGAGTATCGGAAAATTGTTTCGAGAAAGAAATAATCATTCCCTGAAAGCTGATTAGAAATAACGATAAGAGGTCAGGATGTTACTATCCATAAGGAGGAGATTTAATGCCGACTGTACATGTTCCGGGAAAAGGATCATTTGAGGTTGAAAAAGGAAGAAAGCTTGTATTAGCACTTGAAGATAATGGAGTTGATATTCTGCACAGATGCGGCGGGAAAGCAAAATGTACAACGTGCCGTGTAGAAATTCTTGATGGTGAGTTTGAGGATCTATCGAACGTAGAAAAAAATGCATTCGCTGAAAAGGGCGTTGAGGATCATTTGCGGTTATCGTGTCAAATTCGTGTGAACGGAGATGTAACTGTAAGGCCGATTATGACAGTTGAAAGCAGGGGAATTGACGCAGGGCCGCGACCTGAGGAATGATAAAGGCTCTTTTTGTAAAGTTTGTTGCTTTTAGAAAAAAAGGTTAAAACCTTTAGTGGATTTGTAGCGGAAGGCACTTGACTCCTGCGGGAAATAGAGGGGAATGGGAGACCCCACAGGCATAGCCGGGGAGGCTCCCATCCCTCACAGCGGAAAGCAAGTGCCTGCAGCGAAAATCCACGGGTACAATTAATAACCAATAACAACAATCAATGCGAAAACAGCCTTTCTATAACATTGTTGCTTTTCAATCATATTTAATGTGTTTCATCGTTATTTTAGAGAACGTTTCGTTCGATTTTATTTGAAAAAAGCACGATATCCTAATTAATAGACTCCGGAAAATAACAATCAATGCGAAAACAGCCTCGATAAAAAAGGAGACAAGATGATCTTCACCTTGTCTCCTTTTAAATTTAGCTGATTTTGTGCTGAGATACAGACTTATTGCTCTTCTTATGAAAACCTTTTCCGTAATAAATCGCAACAAGCAGAAGGATCCATGCAGGTCCTACAATTAATGCGATTCTAGTATCTGGGAAAATGGCCATTAACCCAACTACCAATGCCAGGAAAGCAAGTGATAAATAAGATGTGAATGGGAATAAAGGCAGTCTGTATTTTAGTTTCTTCACTTCAACAGGCTTCATCGCTTTACGGAATTTAAGCTGAGAAAGCAAGATCATCGACCAAGTCCAAATCGCACCAAATGTCGAGATGCTTGTTACATACATAAATACTTTTTCAGGAACAAGATAGTTCAAAATAACACCGATTAATAGTGCTGCACCTGTTACCAAGATAGCAAATCCCGGAACGCCGCCTTTTGTCAGTTTTTCAAATGATTTAGGCGCCTCGCCCTGTTGAGCCAGATTAAACAGCATACGACCTGTGCTGAATATTCCTCCATTACAAGATGAAAGTGCAGCTGTTAAAACGACAAAGTTAATAATTCCTGCCGCTGCTGGAATCCCTATTTTTTCAAATGTTAATACGAATGGACTTCCTTGTGTACCAATCTGATCCCAAGGATAAATGGACATGATGACAAACAGCGCACCTACGTAGAAAATAAGAATTCTCCAAAAAACAGTATCAATTGCTTTTGTCAGTGTTTTTTCTGGATTTTTTACTTCTCCTGCAGTAACGCCGATCAGCTCGATGCCAAGGTAGGCAAACATAACCATTTGCAATGACATAAGCACTCCTGTAAAGCCGTTAGGGAAGAAACCGCCATTTTCCCATAAGTTGCTGATGCCTGTTGCAACGCCGCCGTTCCCGAATCCGAACAAAATCATTCCAAATCCAACAATAATCATAAAAATGATTGCGACAATTTTAATTAAAGCAAACCAAAACTCAAGTTCTCCGAAAAACTTTACAGCAAGGAAATTAACCGCTGTCATAATGGCAAGTGCAGCCAGAGCCCAGATCCATCGGTCCACATCTGGATACCAGAATTCCATATAGATGCCGACTGCAGTTATTTCAGCCATACATGTAATCACCCACAAGAACCAGTAGTTCCAGCCTGTTATATAACCAGCAAGAGGCCCTAAGTAGTTTCGTGCATATCTGCTGAATGAACCTGCTACAGGATTATGAACGGCCATCTCGCCGAGAGCTCTCATGATAAAGAACATAATCATTCCGCTAAACGCATACGCAAGCAGGATTCCGGGACCAGCCATCTGGATCGCTTTTGCTGAACCATAGAATAGCCCTACTCCAATTGCAGCTCCTAAAGACATAAGTGAGATATGTCTGGGCTCGAGCCCCCGCTGTAATTCTTGGTTGTTTTTGCTCATTTAATAATTCCTCCAAATCTTCTAAACTGCAGAAAATGGTAACGCTTTCAAAAATGTAAAAATATTACTGGGAAAATAAAACTTAACGTAAATGTGAGAAGTTTACTCATTAAGTTAATAATTGATTAAATAATAGCAAAAGAAATGAATAAAATCAAATATATTAATATAATAAAAATAGCTCATTAAAGTATAGTATTTCAATAGGAAAAGAGAATAAAAGCACAGAATGAGCTAGTCAGCTCCCAATTAAAAATAGGAATATATGAAACTTAATTGATGTAGTGAAAGCAAAATAAAAAGGGTAAAAATCATTATGATTTTTACCCGGGAAGTATATGAGATTAAACAGGTTGTTCAATCGAATAAAATGCCATTCCATAAGGCTTAACGGTTATTGTAAGTTGTTTTGCATGTGCAGCATATTCTTTTCCAGTCATCAGGTCCACTAATTTCGTATCCTGTAATTCAAACGGAAGGGCTGCAGTTAATTCGTTGGCAGAATTATTAAGGACTGCAATCATTTTTTCCTTTTTATTTTGCTTTGTAAAAATAACGTGATTTGTCTCATCATTTGCTTCAATATATGTGATATCTCCGCCATTTCCAAAGACAGGATATTGCTTTCTAAGACTAATCAGTTTTTTTACATAGCTGTATAACTCACGATCCTGCTTGTCCTCTTCCCAGATCATGCATTTGCGGCAGCCGGGATCCTGATCGCCATCCATTCCAATTTCGTCTCCGTAATATATACAAGGGGAGCCGATAAAGCTTAATTGGCAGGCGAAAAGAAGCTTAAGTTTTTCTTTTGAATGCTGGGCTGTATTTAAGATTCGCGGGGTATCGTGGCTGCCGAGCAGGTTGAAGGCTGCTTCATTTACATTTTTCGGATAAGAGTGAAGCACGCTCTCCATAATATTCACAAATTCTTCTGCACGCACTTTATCATTTGCAATGAAATTCATCGTGCCGGTAGTGAACGGATAATTCATGACGGCATCAAATTGATCGCCTTGAAGCCATGGCATAGCATCATGCCAGATTTCTCCCAAGATATAAACATCTTCTTTTTCAGCACGAACAGCCTGACGGAATTCGCGCCAAAATTGATGATCCACTTCATTGGCAACATCCAGTCTCCAGCCGTCAATGTCAAACTCGCGGACCCAATAGCGGCCAACTTCTAATAAATATTCTTTCACTTCAGGATTCTCTGTATTAAGTTTTGGCATGCTTTCTACAAAGGCAAAGGCATCGTAATTCAGGGAATCATCATCATTTTTCAGCGGGAAATCATGTATGTGGAACCAGTTCTTATATTTCGAGTCCATTCCATGCTGGAGGACATCTTGAAATTGCGGGAAAAAATAGCCGCTATGATTGAAAACAGCGTCAAGCATGATACGGATTCCGTTATCATGACATGTTTGAACGAGACGTTTGAACGTTTCTTTATCTCCGAATTGAGGATCAAGCTCCATATAATCAATCGTATCGTATTTATGGTTGGAAAATGCTTTAAATACAGGAGTGAAGTAAATACCGTTTATCCCTAAATCTTTAAGGTAATCAATATTCTGGATCACACCTTCAAAATCGCCTCCGAAGAAATTATCACTCTTTGGCTCTGTGCTGCCCCATGCTAATGTTCCTTCAGGATTAATAGAAGAATCTCCATTTGCAAAGCGTTCCGGGAAAATTTGATACCAGACCGTATCCTTCACCCATTCAGGAGCTTTAAAAACATCAATTTTATTTAAAAATGGAAATGCAAAATATGGCGCTGTATCATCTGTTGAAACCTCATTAATGAATCCTTTTTCCGTATAAACTAGTGTTTCTTCTTTAGATGAGAGTTCAAAGCCATACCTCAAGCGTCTATATTTTGGTTCTACAGCAGCAAACCAATAATCAAATAATTCATCTGAACCGCTTTTCTCCATTGCTGCTTTTTCGACCAGCCAATTTTTATCTTTCCAGAGATAAGGATCGCCGTGGACAAGACTCACAGAATCAACATCATTCTTTTTTGTTCGAAGACGAATATGTATTGTCTTTTGATCATATGCGTAGGCATATTGGTTTTTCGGGCGATGGTAAATGGCTTCTTTCAGCATGTTCATCACTCACTTTCTTAATTTTTAAAAAATAGATTAAGCGGACTCATATAGAATATGAGACAGGTATATACTGTTAGAAGGCTGAGACATTCTGCCTATTTCAATAATCACCTTAATTCGGCAAAATCCAGAACATGAACCCATTATAAATCATTAGGAAAACGTTTGCATATATTTCGAAAAATATATTGACTTTTAATTCTAGCAAAATTAAAATAAAAATTAGTTATTAGGGAAAACGTTTGCACAACGGGTTTGCCGGCTGTGCCTTTCTACAACTCAAAACGTTTTTCTAATTTTTTGAGATTAATAGGAAGCGTTTTCATTATTAAAAACGAGACTTTGGTTTCGGTTGTGCGGATTGCCTCTGGGTAATAAGTACAATGAAATAGATCACAACAAAAAAAGGTGGGGAAATGAATGAGAAAGATTTTATCTTTATCTTTAATTGCTTTGCTTATGTTTGCACTGGTTGCATGCAGCAAGCCCAGCAGCTCGGAGCCGGAAAAAACAGAAGGCGGCGACAAAGAGGGCGACAAAAAAACAGAAGAAGCAGTAGATTTAACACCTGAGGAAGGTGCAGAATTAGTACTTTGGGATAACGCTGATGCAGAAGCTGAATGGGCAACTTATGTAGCAGAAGAATTCACAAAGAAATATGACATACCTGTTGAAGTACAGGAAGTAAACCATGTTGACGCAGCTGGAAAGCTTGAAGTTGACGGTCCTGCTGGCCTTGGGGCGGACGTATTCCACGCACCGCACGACCATGTAGGTAACATGGTAAAAGCTGGTCTTATTTATGAAAACGTATTAGCAGAGGAATATAAAGAAACTTTCCTGCCTGCTGCTATCAGCGGTACATCTTA
Source organism: Bacillus sp. UMB0893 (assembly GCF_002858905.1). Classification (NCBI taxonomy): domain Bacteria; kingdom Bacillati; phylum Bacillota; class Bacilli; order Caryophanales; family Bacillaceae; genus Bacillus; species Bacillus sp. UMB0893. The sequence goes on from NZ_PKLB01000001.1 coordinate 20,832, forward strand.
CACTGAAGAAGGCGGCGAGTCTAAACTTTACGGATTCCCAATGGCAATTGAAACATACGCACTTTATTACAATAAAGATTTAGTTGACAAACCTGCAGAAACATTTGACGAAATTTTCGAACAATCTAAAAGCTTTGCTGGAGACGGCAAATACGGCTTCATGATGGAGCCTGCTAACTTCTACTTTGCACATGCATTCTTTGCGGGCTACGGCGGTTACATTTTCGGAAACGATAACACAGATGCTAAAGATCTAGGAATAAACAATGAAGGCGCTGTTGCTTCAGGTGAATTCATGCAGCGCATGAATAAAGAACTGCTTCCATTGAAAAAAGAAGATATTACTGGTGACTTAATCAGTTCATTCTTTAATGAGAATAAATTAATGTACCGTATTTCAGGTCCTTGGGATATTAAAAACCATGAAGAAGCTGGCATTAACTTCGGTATTGCACCGCTTCCTAAATTAGATAACGGCGAAACTCCAAAAAGTTTCTCTGGAATTAAAGCTTACTATGTAAACTCTTATTCTAAATATCCAAAAGCAGCTACTTTATTAGCACAATTTGCAACAAGCAAAGAGATGCTTCAAAAACGCTTTGAAATGACTGGTCAGCTTCCACCGCAAACTGAATTGATTGAGAGCGATGCAATCCAAAATAACGAAATTGCATCTGCATTCCTAGAGCAGGCAGAATCTGCATTACCAATGCCAAACATTCCTGAAATGCAATCTGTATGGGGTCCAATGGAAACAGCATACACAACAATGTGGAATGATGGCACAGAACCTAAAAAGGCACTTGACGCAGCACTTCAGCAAATTGAAGATGCAATCTCTTCACAAACGAAGTAATAGTCAGTTTGAGCCGATACCTATGGTATTGGCTCAAATTTTATCCTTTATTGGCAGGCAGCAGCCTCTACCTCTATGCTGGATGGGAAGCATGGAAAAGAGGTGCGGGTTAACTGCCCGTAAATGGGGACAGCAAAGGGGAACCGGGGAAAACACATGATGAATTTTCACAATATACACTACTTTCAAACAACGTGAGGAGGCCTGACATAATGCGCGGACCAGCTAGAATAGGTGCATTACTATCATTTTTACTAATGGGGCTTGGACAGATTTATCATCGTCAATATTTAAAAGGAATTTTATTTATCCTTTTGGAAGTTTACATTTTAGTGTTCTGGTCTTTGCCTTTCAGATATGCAATGTGGGGCTTAACAAGTCTTGGCGATACACCGCAGTCGCGAAAAGGATTTGAAGTTGTACAGGGAGATCATTCTATCTTTTTAATGATTGAAGGCATTATTTTCTTAATTTCCTTCTTATTATTCTTATGGGTGTACTACTTAAATATCCGGGATGCATATAAAGTCGGAAAACTTCGCGAGCGCGGCATTAAACCAAACTCAGCAAAAGAAACGTTAATGAATGTTTGGGAAAACGGTTTTCCTTACATTTTATTAACTCCATCCATTCTTTTCACGATGTTCTTAACAATCCTGCCGCTATTATTTGGGGTCATGATTGCATTTACAAATTACTCTGGTCCGAATCATTTGCCTCCTAAAGCTTTAGTTGACTGGGTTGGCTTTGATACATTTCTCAACCTTTTTCAGTTAAAAACATGGAGCACAACGTTCTATGGGGTATTTGGCTGGACAGTTGTATGGGCGATTTTATCTACAGCAACAACATTCTTTCTTGGTTTGATTTTTGCAGTATTAATCAATCACAAAGGAATTAAACTGAAACGCTTATGGCGCAGTATTTACATCTTGCCATGGGCTATTCCTCAATTTGTCAGTATTTTAATTATGAGAAATATCTTTAATGGTGAATTTGGACCGCTTAATCAATATTTAAGAGCAATTGGACTAGAAGCTATCCCTTGGCTTTCAGATCCGATGTGGGCAAAAGTCACACTGGTAACAGTTAACATGTGGTTTGGATTCCCATTCTGGATGGTTCTTATGAGCGGTGTTATGACTACAATTGATAAAGAAATGTTTGAAGCAGCGGATGTTGATGGTGCAACGCCTTGGAATAAATTTTGGAAGATTACGATGCCAATTGTGATGTTCTCAACAGCTCCATTGTTGATCATGAGCTTTGCAGGAAACTTCAACAATTTCAACATCATTTATTTATTAACTCAAGGTAATCCTGTTAACGTGAATTACAGCTATGCCGGTTCAACAGATATTTTAATCAGCTGGATTTATAAAATGACGCTTGAACAAAGTCAGTTTGCCACAGCTTCTGTTGTTTCGATTTTAATCTTTGTCGTTGTAGCAACTCTTTCTATCTGGAATTTCAGAAAAACTAAAGCATTTAAGGAAGAGGATATGATGTCATGATGAATAGAAAACTTACTGATAAACTCGTCGTTGGCATTATCTATGCCATTTTAGTCATAACAGCCATCTTAGTACTGTATCCGGTTTATTTCATCCTTATCGGATCATTAAATCCAGGGGATTCATTGTTTTCAACAAAGCTGATTCCTGAAGCATTAAGCATTGAACACTATCGTTATTTATTTGAGGAAACGAAATATTTAACATGGTATCAAAATACATTCAAAATTGCCTTTTTCAACATGATTATTTCAACATTCCTTGTGGTAACAGCTGCATATGCATTCTCGCGTTTCCGTTTTCCAGGGCGCAAACAAGGTTTAATGGCTATGCTTGTTCTGCAAATGTTCCCAAGCTTTATGGGGATGATCGCCATTTACATTCTACTTCTTCAAATTGGATTATTAGACAATCACTGGGGACTTATCCTTGTTTATGCTGGCGGATCGATTCCGTTTGGTGCCTGGCTTGTAAAAGGATATTTTGACGGACTCCCAAGAAGTTTAGAAGAAGCAGCGAAAATGGATGGGGCAAGTCATACTACGATTTTCTTCAAAATCATGATGCCCTTATCAAAGCCAATCTTAGTTTTTATTGCTGTAAATAATTTTATCGGACCTTGGATGGACTTTATTTTTGCCCGTCTGATCCTTCGTTCAAATGAGAACAAAACGCTTGCAGTCGGTCTTTTCGAATTCGTTACTGGGCGAACAAGTACCCAGTTTACTACTTTCGCAGCAGGGGCTGTACTTGTAGCCGTACCGATCACAATCCTATTCTTGATTTTCCAAAAATATATTGTTGAAGGCCTGACAGCTGGCGCGAATAAAGGATAAGAAATCAATTTCATATTGAAATAAATGCCGCAATTTAATAGTCTTATACGTAAAGCTGTCTATAATTATCATATTTCCCCACAGTAGAGAAAGAGATGAAAAACAGCTAATACGCAGTAAGGGGGGCAGAGGGATGCTTAAGCGATTCGTACAAGTACTAATCATCCCTTTTTTCCTTCTCACATGTTATTCAGCAAACATTGCGAATGCAGAAGAGAAGGAAGATCGATCTTGGCAAGATGAAAGCATGTATTTTATTATGATTGACCGTTTTAACAATGGTAATGCAAGCAATGATTTTGAAGCAAATCCGAAAGATCCGAAAGCCTACCATGGGGGAGATCTTCAAGGAATTATTGATAAACTGGATTATATTCAGGAAATGGGGTTTACATCCATTTGGCTGACACCTGTTTTTGATAATGAAGAAGGCGGTTATCACGGCTATTGGATTCGTGACTTTAAAAAAGTGGATGAGAACTTCGGAACTCTTGATGATGTTAAAACGCTTGTAAAAGAAGCCCACAAACGGGATATAAAAGTTGTACTTGATTTCGTAGTAAATCATACCGGTTATCAGCATCCATGGCTGCAGGACCCTGAGAAAAAAGACTGGTTTCATGAAAAAAAGGATATTGCTAATTGGCAAAATCAAGAAGAAGTAGAAAATGGCTGGCTGTTTGGATTGCCTGATTTGAACACAGAAAATCCTGAAACGCGGGCATTTCTGATGGATGCAGCAAAGTGGTGGATCACCGAGACAGATATTGACGGATATCGATTAGATACTGTTCGGCATGTTCCGAAAGACTTTTGGGAAGAATTTTCGAAAGAAGTAAAATCAGTGAAGGAAGATTTTTTCCTGATGGGAGAGGTTTGGGATAAAGATCCCCGCTACGTAGCAGGTTATACGGAAACAGGAATTGATTCTGTCGTTGATTATCCTTTTTTTGAAGATGCTTCTGCCGTTTTTTCAGATGTCGGCGGTTCTCCCGGAATGCTTGCGAATGTGTTTAAGCGCAATAAAGTGCTTTACAAGGATCCTTATATTTTAGGGAATTTTATTGACAATCACGACAATGAACGGTTTACAAGAAAAGCCATTTCTAATAATCAAAACCCGGTCACGCGATTAAAAATGGCATTGACTTACATGTATGCTGCACCTGGTATGCCAGTTGTGTATTATGGAACAGAAATTGCATTAGATGGCGGCAAAGATCCAGACAATCGAAGGATGATGAATTTCCGTGCAAATGATGAGCTGATTAAATATGTGTCTAAGCTCGGAGAAATTCGTTCGGAGTTTCCATCTTTAAGACGCGGTGATATGGAAGTTTTATATGATGAAAAAGGAATGACGATCCTCAAGAGAACCTATGAGGAAGAAGTAACCGTAATAGCCCTGAATAATACAGATAAATCAAGAAATGCAATCCTGACAGCAGAAGTGCTGGATGAAAATAAAGAACTGCGCGGTTTGTTGACAGGTGATATTACAAAAGAAAAAAATGGCAAGTATGAAATCATACTCGACCGCGAAACATCTGAGCTTTACGAAGTGGGCGAAAAAACAGGACCTAATCTTCCGCTGATCAGTGTATTCGTTGTCGTACCGGCATTGTTTGCAGGATTTCTTTTTATGAACAGAAGAAAGAAGCAAGGATAAAATCAGTGATGCTAAGGTGAAATAAAGTTCTTGCCTTTAGCTTTAAGGTATTCTGATTCCCAATATTTGAATCCGTTTACAAGCTGTTCATAAAGAGAAAAAGATGATAAATTAGAATTTCAATATGGAATGCTGGAACTTGGCTCCAAGCATATTGAAAGTAAGAGAGGGATGGGATTGTGGCAACAATAAAAGATGTCGCAAGGTTAGCGAATGTAGCTCCATCAACGGTTTCGAGAGTTATAGCTAATAACCCGCGTATAAGTGAGAAAACAAAAGAAAGAGTCAGGGAAGCGATGAATGAGCTTGGATATCATCCGAACTTTATCGCCCGCAGTTTGGCAAATCAATCAACCCAAGCGATTGGTATTATTATTCCAGGATCAGCTGATAAAGCGTTTTTGAACCCATTCTTTCCAGAAGTCATTCGCGGGATAAGCAAAGGAGCTCATCAAAAACATTATGCACTCCATATGTCAACAGGTGAGACGGATGCGGAAATCATGGAAGGCGTCGTGCAAATGGTAGAAGGCAAACGGGTAGATGGAATTATCCTATTGTATTCTCAGGTCGATGATAAACTGACTAAATATCTGCTGCTCAAAAATTTTCCATTTGTCATAGTCGGAAAACCATTCAAAGACGTTGAGCGCATTACGCACGTAGATAATGATAATTATCGCGCTGCAAAAGAAGTAACAGAGCACCTTATTGAGCTTGGCCATAAGCGCGTTGCCTTCATCGGCGGAAATCTAAAACTTGTTGTGACTATCGAGCGGCTTTTAGGATATGAAAAAGCGATTCGAAATGCAGGTTTAAACTATCGTGATGACTATATCGTACACGCCCAATTCTTAAAAGAAGGCGGACAGGCAGCCGTTCAGGAACTGTTCAAACTGGATGAGCCGCCAACTGCTCTTGTCGTTGCAGATGACTTAATGGCGCTCGGTGTTTTGAATATGCTAGATGATATGGGAATCAATGTCCCAAATGACGTTTCCGTAGTATCGTTTAACAATGTAATGCTCTCAGAAGTATCGAGACCGCCGCTTACGACAGTGGATATCAACATTTTTCAGCTTGGCTACGAAGCGGCCAAACATGTCATACATCTTGTTGAAGATCCATTAGATCCAATCAAGAGGATTATCATCCCTCACAAACTTGTGAAACGACAATCGTGCAAAAATAATTCGACAGTAGAAAAGCTGCATCATGCCTGATGCAGCTTTTTTATTTTTGTAAAATTCATATAGATTTACTGCTTCATAAAGTGCGGAGCGGTACCCATGTTAATATAAATCGGCCAGAAAAGTGAGAAAATGGCCGGAAAATTTTTGTACAGACACACACATATATGGTACGAGTAGAAAGAATAACACCGTAATTTATTCCTTCGGCAATAATGTTAATCCTTTTTCAGTTTGCTCAGCATGAATATCTGTCAAATGATAATTGCCGCTGATCCAATCATCAAGCTGATCATGATACCATTTACTTTTGACATGTCCTGATTGTCCAGGTCCGACGATATGATGGCCTTTGCTTATTTCGGCTGCATCGATTACAAAGCGCCAGGAAGCACCGTGATCGACGACTCCTTCGGCAGTATAGCTTGCTGCCCCAACTGTAATTTGGCTGCCCCCGACTGGCAACGGCTTTTCGTTATTAAACAGCCATTTCAATACAGGAGATGCTGATGAGAGAGGATGGCCAAAATAAAGCTGGTGATAGTCGCCCCAGTTCCAGTCCTCAGGGTTCTTGCCGTATTCTTCTATAAGGGAAGAAACTACATTCCTGAACGAAGTATGCAGAACTTGATCCAGACCCCCTTTTTCTGCAATCCAATCAGATTCATCACCATTTAAAGCACGTCTCAGCAGTTCATCAACAATACCTTGTTTTCCTTCAAATAGAGTATCCATATTTTTAGGAACAGCTTCTTTAAATAAGGTTACTGGAATTTCTTTCATTAACAAATGAAAGAGCAGAGGAGCTGCCATTTCTTTATCATCTTGAAGATTCCATTTACCTAAAAGATTAGCTGCAGCTATTTCAGTATCATTCAGATCTGACGCGCTAATCCTTTCAAGCAGCGGGTGTAAAAATTCCTCCGCATACAAGTTTCGCTGGTCCATCTGCAGATTCTTCATATCATTTAAAGTGAGCTTTTTACTTGTCTCTAACACTTCTTTGATTCTCTTATACCTGTACGGCTGTGCCCAATGATGGCTAATATGGTAAGGATAACTTTCATCGATCACCTTGTTGTTGGCTGTTGCAACAAAGCCTTCTTCAGGGTTTATCACCCGCGGAAGCTCGTCATAAGGAATAAATCCCTCCCATTCATATTCGTCTGTCCAGCCTGGTACAGGGATCAGTCCGTCACCTTTTTTTCTGATTGGAATCTTTCCGTTTGCTTTATAGGCGATGGTTCCATCTGATCCGGCGAAAACGAAATTCTGTGTTGGAACGTGAAAGTCAGTGAGTGCATCTTCGAACTCATCCCAGTTTTTTGCTTTATTCATCGACAGCACAGCTTGAAATTCTGCAGAAGGCATAAGTGCCGTCCATTTCATCGCAAGTGCGGTATCTTTATGTTTATCAAATGCAAAATCTGACACGATAGGGCCATGACGCGTTTCAACGACCTCATAATCAAGCGTTTTAGCATCCTTTATCGCGATTGGCTCGCTATGTACTGTTGCATCTTCCCATTTATTGTTATATAAAAATTGATGCGGATTGTCTGGATTTCTTTTTTCAATATATAAATCCTGAACATCAGGGCCTGTATTTGTTACACCCCAGGCAATGTGATCGTTGTGGCCAAGAATAATTCCTGGCACTCCTGCAAAAATAACTCCGCTCACATTCATTTCTTCTGCTTGTAAATGCATTTGATACCAAATGGATGGGGTGCCGAGTGACAGGTGAGGATCATCTGCAAGCAGCGGTTTTCCGCTTTTGCTTTTTTCACCGCTTACGACCCAATTGTTGCTTCCATTAAATTCAGGAGGGATGATCGCACTGGCAAAGCTTTTTTCAATTTCTAAATGTACATCTATATAGGCAGTAAGAATTTCAGGTGCATCTTTAGGATAGGATGGGAATAAGTCATATGCTTTTTCCTCAGGGAACGTGTCGAGCGCCCAATAGCGAAAAGCTTGTCCAGACCAGTGTCCGCCTAAATCGAATGCCATGTATTTTCCAATTGTTAATGAGTCAATCGGTGTCCAGCTCGCAGGCTCATAACCAAGAAGCTTAAATTCAGGCGGAAGAGTTCCATTCGCGCTAGCTTCTTCTATAAAGGCATTCACTCCATCTGCAAACCATTTCATAGCTTCCTTGGATTTTTGGTCGTATTCAGGGTAGGAAGCTTCTGCTGCTCTTCTTAAGCCCAGTGTCCGGAAAAACTTGTCTCTATCAACGGCAGCTTCGCCAACAACCTCACTTAGCATTCCAGACGCCTGCCTGCGGCTTAAGTCCATTTGAAATAAGCGGTCCTGAGCCTGGACATAACCTTGTGCAATATATAAATCTTGTTCCGATTGAGCACTGATATGAGGAACACCATTTTTATCTCTCGTTACCTCAACTGCATTTTTGATACCGCTTACATTAATGTCTCCGCTGAGTTTAGGTAGACTTTTTTCGATGTAAAGGTTAATGAAAATGACCGCACCAATCATTAAAAATAATAATCCTCCAAGGCCAATCCAAACGGCTTTTCTCCGCATAGGTCTTACTTTTCGTACTGCTTGTGCTTCCATGACCTTCACTCTCCAAATATCAGATAAGTGAATATATTACACTTTTATCATCAAAATCCTTTTGGCTTAAAAAATTTAGCTTAATGAATAAAAAGGAGCCCATGGTGGTTTCCTTATTAATTATTCTGCTTCCTCAACTTCTCATAAGATTTGTCTATACCTTTTTCTTCTTTCTGGAGATTTCTTTTTAAATTCTGAAGACACTTAAAAGCACTTTCATTTTTGCATAACAAAAAGAATGATTATTAGAATGGAAGTTAATTTATGTCCATATAAATGAATAAAATAAATATCTTTTAGGTGGTTTTATGATGAGAAAAATTTTGCTTTTTGCTGATCCTGGGATTGATGATTCCCTTGCCATCATATATGCATTATTAAATCCGAAAATTGAGCTGCTCGGAATCGTAACGAGTTATGGAAATGTTTCGAAACAGCAGGCAACTGAAAATGCAGCCTATTTGCTTCAGCTTGCAGGAAGAGAGGATATCCCGGTCATAGTAGGCGCGACCTTTCCTCTTACCGGCGAGGTCTCGGTTTATTATCCGGAAATTCACTGTGAGGAAGGTTTAGGACCGATAAGACCGCCAGAGGGCATGAAAGTAAATGTGAAGGAGTTCAGTTTTATTTTCACAATTATTGAACAGAACAAAGATCTAACAATCGTAGATACGGGACGAATGACTGCACTGGCAAATGCATTTAATTTAAACCTCGAAATAATGAAAGAAATCGAAGAAATCTATTTAATGGGAGGAGCCTTTTTCGTACCAGGAAATGTCACACCTTTAGCAGAAGCAAACTTTCACGGGGATCCAATCGCTGTAAACGTTGTTCTCAAATATTCCAAAAAAGTATACATTACTCCTCTTAATGTCACAAACAATGCAATTGTGACGAGACAAATAGCGGGTTACATATACTCCATTGCTTCAAACCCCTATAAGGATCTTATTCCATCCATTATAAACTACTATACGGATGCGTACGCTAAGCTAAGGCCAGGTGGAAGCGGCGCGTCTATTCATGATGTGTTCACATTGTACTTTATGCTGAACAAAGATAAGATTTATTCCGTCACAAAAAATGTAGAAGTAATTGTTTTGGAAAATGCCAGGGGTCTCAGCTATGCTGACTTTAGAAATAATCTGATGCCTACTGGAGCCCGTCATACAATAGCACTGAACTTTCAATATCAGGACTTCATAACGGATTTTATTAGTGTCATGTCATCAGATGTTAGACGGACTCATTAATGAGTTCGTCTTTTTTTTTGCAAAGAGCGCTCCTGATTGTGGAAATATATGTTCTGACCGCTCACATCCTGCTTTTGACCGCTCGTCCCTGAATTATGCCGTTCAAATCGATTTCTGACCGCTCAGCACTGTTTATCACCGTTAATACAATTATTCCCAGATCCACAAACAATATCAATTGCTGAATCCCCTTCTTTCACCCGCAGATGCCTCTTTTTCTTTTGGTCAATTCACTCTCTAAAGCAGGGCTCAGAATTGCTCAAAAAAGTATGGCATGACTTCCCGCTTTTATGATTACAAATAAGCGAAAACAGAGTATATTTAAATGGAATGGCTTCTTATTCTGAATAATCTGGCGAGGGGTAACTATGAAAATATCATACATAGAGGAAATGCTGAAAAAGCATGACTATTCTGCTGCAATCAGTCACTTTTTAATAGAATATCGTGAAGTTGTGAAAGAGAAGAAACTTTCCCATTACCGCAGATTCATTCGGTCCTTTAAAGACGAAAAGCAGATAAAACTCTTATTGCAGGTTTTAGATGCTTCACTAATGGATCAAATGAGCGGGATCTTGATCAGAGACAGTTATCGCAGATTAAAAACACCGCAAACCGCCCTATGGTATTGCGAACAGTTAATTGATGAGAATCGATTGATTGAAGCGGAAGATTTGTTAAAGGAACTTGAAAATAAAGATCTCCCGGCTGAGTTGCGGGAAAAGCTCTATTTTAATATGGCTATTGCACTTATTCAAATGCGCCGCTTAAAGGCTGCTGATGCTTATTTAAAGAAGTGTGCAGAAGTGGCAGAAGATTCCATGGATACAAGATGGGCTTATTATTATCTCCAAAGCGGTGAATGGGACAAAGCCATAGAGCGATTAGAATTGGGGAAGAAAGATGAAAAAGAGGGTGCCATTGCCTATTCCCTTCTAGTTCAGCACTTTGCCCTTCAGGGAGAGATGGAAAAAACACAAACCGTATTAGATGATGCATTAAGGTCCTATCCGGATTTTCCAAAACTGATGGTCGAGAAAATAAGGCTATGCTCTAAACAGAAACGCTGGATGGAAATGGAGAAAGTGATTTCTGAGTTAAATGATTTAACTCCGTTTCATGAATATAAGGACATGTGTGAATATTACACAGCTGATGCCTTATACGAACAGAAAGAATTTAAGAAACTTGAAGAATACCTAAAAGAACATAATGAATTTAAAACGGGGTCCCATTACAAAAAATTTAATGACCGTGCAGATAAAAAACATAGAATGCTGAACTTTAAGCCGGTCGTTCAAAAATATAACTTTTGTGTACCTGCATGTGGAGAAATGATTTTCAGCATGTTCGGAAAAACATACAGCCAGGATGAGATTGCAGAATCTGTATATACGATTTCAGGTTCAAAATTAACAAAAGCAATTGAATACTTTGAAGAGAAAGAGTTTCTTTGCCGTTACTTTTTTGGCAATCAGGAATTATTCAAAACGTTAATCGATCGAAACGCTGCTGTAATGATTAATATCGATTATCCAACGACTTCCCATGTTCAATTGCTAGCAGGATATGATGACAATTTAATGGTATTTCATGTTCAGGATCCTAATCTGCGCGGCACTCATGAAGTAATGTATGAGGATCTAGAACGGGAATTCGGTAATAACGGGGTATTATCCATTGCAATAGTTCCCGAAAAAGATGCCGCGCAATTAGATGTTTTGTCTGAAAAAGAGCATGAAATAGCAGAGAGACTTTTTTCTTTAACGGAGGAAGATGACAGCAAGCTAAGCGTTGAAGATCAGGCTTTTCTTAAGGACCATTTGCAGCATATGGCTGTATCAGCCTATATCATCAAATATTTGCCGAACAAAGTGGATGAAGCCATTTTAGAAACAGCCAGCGGCTATGTTTTTGCTCATTCAGAGGAGTCAGAATATCGCAGTCTTTCAGCGGCGATGGGTTATTTTAGTATAAATAAAATAGAACGCTCAGAAGAATATCTTAAGCAAATCAAGTTCAAACATTATCTTTCAAATTATTGGTATTTAAAAGGGAGAATAAGCTACAGCTCAGATGACTATACAGGAGCGTTTGCATCTTTTAAAGAAGCTGTAAAAAATGAACCGGACGATCACATTCTATGGTCTTATTTAGCTCTGACCGAACTAAATCAGGACAATCTAAAAGAAGCAATAAAATATTCAGAGATTGCGATGGATATTAATGAAGAAGACGCATTCCCTCAAATAAACCACGGAATGATCTTAATGGAAATGGATAAATTTGTAGAAGCCAGAGCTCTTTTTCACCGTATTCTCAACACAGATAAACACAATGGATATGCATGGTATCAAAGAGCAAAATGCGATAAGGAATTAGGAAGGTACCATCTTGCACTTAGAGGATTTCAGACAGCGATTTCGTTAGAGCCAGATGTCTCTTTAGGCTACCGGGAATTAGCCGGCCTATATGAATTTGTATATGAAGACACTGTTAAAGCAAAAGAGACCCTTCAAAAAGGGATAAATGAATGCGGGGAAAACGAGCTGCTCATCCAAGAACTTGGAGATCTATATGAACGAGCGGGAGATTATGCACAAGCACGAATTTGGTATGAAAAAGCAGCAGAACTGGATGCAGAAGATGTCTATTCCAGGATTTCACTTGCTTCCATTTTTAAAGAAGAAGGAAAACTCGAACAATGCTTCCAATCAATCAATTTATACTATGGAGATTTCCAGAAAAACAGTGAGTTTCTCGTAAATGCCGGAAAGCTTATGTGGGCTGCTGCTGAAGAAATGGAAGAAAAGGAATCTCAAATAGAACTTGCGCTGTCGTATGTTGAAAAAGGGATATTATATGCGACGGAGGCCGATTTGGAAGAAGCGCTTGAGGTTTATGTCAATCTTGTTTCTGAGACGCCCTTTTATCGACGCGGACTCAAATTCCTGGAAAGCTTAAGGAACGATAAAACACGAGAAGAATTTTTGCTGATCAGTTACATTGGCTGTTTATATGAAGCTCATGGCTATCTTGATAAAGCAAAAGAGTATTTTGATGAAGCAATTGCAATAAAGAATGATGATATTCTTCCGTTTTATCGTCTTGGAGAGATTGCATGTAAAATTGAAGACAATGACGAAGCTGAAAAATACTATAAAAAAGTGCTGGAGCTTGATTCCTCACATGAACAGGCTATGCTGGATCTTGCTTCCATTGCTAAGAGAAGAGAAGACAGAGAACAGGAATTAGATTACCTGCTTCGCGCATTTAATCTTAATCCTTATTGCATTCCGGTTGAAACAGTCCTTCAGGTGATGGAAAAACCATCAGAGATTGAAGAATTCAAAGGACATTTGTTAAGTCTTGAGAAAAAGGTGGAGCAGGCATTTTTTTATGATGCTCTTGCCCATGTGCACGGAAAGCTTGGCGATATAAAAGAGGAAGAAAATTGCCTGAGCAAAGCATATGAACTCGCACCTTCTCAATTTCAGATTCTCGTTCATCAAGTGAAGCTTTGGATGAAGCAGGGAAAAGTAAAACAAGCTAAAGCTCAGCTTCATACTTTGATAATGGAAAATAGTGAGAACAAAAGTCTTTACGACACGTGGATTGAACTAATGTCGAGCACGAGATCTATGCCTAAATTGGACAGTGAAATCAGAAAAATGAAGCTTTCCAATCAAGAGAAAAGCATGGTTTTTATGAATGCAGCAGCTGCTTATGAAAGACATTTACAGTCCATGCAAGATGCGGTAGAAGAAGTAGAGGAACAAAAAAGCTGGCTGAAGCGAATCAGAAATTTTTCAAAAGTAAGCTTGAATTTTGGGATTTTAATTGGACTTTACGAAGAATCAATTAAGCTTGACCGTGAAAATAGTGCAGCTGTATTTTGGTTCGTTGATTTTTATGAAAACTCTGGTTTATCTGAGGACGCCATCAAAGTTCTTGAGCAGTCCATTCGCCATAACTGGGATCCGGATATCGCATACAGGCTGGCGGGACTTTATGTGAATGAATACGGAACTGTCAGTGAGAAAAAGGCTGTAAAGTATTTATCAGAGGCATGCAATCTGCTGGAAACATTGTTAGAAGATAATGAGGATCCCGATTATTTTAATCTGTTTGGAGTTGCCTTGACTGAACTCGGTGAATATGAAGAGGCAGAGAATGCTCATTTGCGTGCAGTAGAGATCGAGCCGGCAGTTGAAAAAGGATATTTTCATTTGTCGAGAATCTATGAAGCAATGGAAAAATACAAAAAAGCAGAAAAAGCTATCGCTAAAGCTATCGATATTGATCCAAATGATCATGATAATTATAATCAGCTTGGATTGATCTATAAACATCAAAATAAAATGGAACAGGCACTAGGTGCGGTAGAAAAAGCCATTTCTATGGAACCAGAAGATTTAATCAGTTTATACAACAGAGCCTGCTATCTTTCCATTTTAGGCAGATTTAAAGAATCTGCAGATCAGCTGGAAACTCTTTATAAGCTTGATGAGGAATTTATTTTCACAGAGATGGCAGAAGATGATGAAGATTTAGAGCTTCTAAAGGAAGCAGGGTATTTTCCGTTAAATCCTCAGATGAAAAGGTGAATTTGATGTTAGTGAAAACATCAATTGAACTGGAAATGAATTGTGAGTATAGAAAACATCATTCATTTTCACTGCAAGAACTAAAGAGCTGGGAACTGCCAGTTGCGGCTGCCAGACTTACTGAATCGATCCCGCTTTATGAAAAGGTCAGGCTGCTTTCAATCATAAGATCACACTTGAAAAAGTAGGCAGAACGGTTAAAATAGGATATAAATTGCTTTATACTTAAAATTGAGACAGTGAACAGCGTGATTTTCTGTTAAAATAAGAAAATATATGTACATTAATCCTACACCATATACAGCAAAGGAGTTTTTAACATGGAAAAAGTACTTATCTTTGGTCACAAGAATCCTGATACAGATACAATTTGCTCTGCCATTGCGTATGCAGATCTGAAAACAAAGCTTGGATTAAACGTTGAGCCAGTGCGTTTAGGTGAAATCAATGGTGAAACTCAATTCGCATTAGACACATTTGCGGTGAAAGTTCCCCGTTTTGTAGAAACCGTTGCAACTGAGGTAAATCAAGTGATCCTGGTTGATCATAACGAACGTCAGCAAAGTGTGAGCGATATTGATGATGTCCGTGTACTTGAAGTCATCGATCACCACCGCATTGCCAATTTCGAAACAAGTGATCCATTGTACTATCGTGCAGAGCCTGTCGGATGTACGGCAACCATTTTAAACAAATTGTACAAGGAGAATGGTGTAAGCATTCCTAAGGAAATTGCGGGTTTGATGCTTTCTGCTATCATCTCTGACTCTTTATTATTTAAATCGCCAACTTGCACAGAGCAGGATATTGCTGCAGCACGTGAATTAGCAGAAATTGCAGGAGTTGATCCTGAAGTTTATGGACTTGATATGCTAAAAGCCGGTGCTGATTTAAGTGACAAAACAGTTGCTGAACTTATCTCATTAGATGCGAAAGAATTCTCTATGGGCAACTACAAAGTAGAGATCGCACAAGTAAATGCTGTTGATCCGAATGATGTATTGGTTCATAAAGAAGAAATAGAAGTATTGATCTCTTCTGTCATTGCTGAAAAAGAATTGGATCTTTTCGTCTTTGTCGTAACAGACATCTTAATTAATGACTCAGTTGCTCTGGCACTTGGGCGCGAAACACGTGCTGTTGAACAGGCATACGGCGTTAAGCTTGCAGATAACATGGCTCTTTTAAAAGGCGTAGTCTCCCGCAAAAAACAAATCGTGCCTGTTATTACGGATATTTTAACTAGCACGGAAGTTTAATAAAGATAGCTAAATCATTATGAAACGCATGGATATTTACAATCCATGCGTTTTTTTGTACATTAGCATTGTTGCTTTTAATCGTTATTTCAGGGGATTGGAGCTCTGATAGTAAGATCTAATTTTCAGGTAGTTAGACCTGGTTTCCGGATAATAAGAGGGCTAGTGCAGATAGTTAGAGTCGCATTTGGGATAATAAGACGGGATATAATTAGTTCAGGATTCATGTAAGATAGCGTTAAATTACCCAGTGCAGTTAGAAACATGCTGTTAGTGGTTTTATTCTAGAGGTTCAGGTATGACTTTTGTATTTGTTATAAAAAAACGGCATAACCAGGAGGTTAGCCGTTTTAAGCAATCTTTAGCAGTAGCCGTCGTATCCAGCTCCACCAACAAAAGAAGCACCGATGATAATTAACAAAATAAACAATACGATGATTAACGCGAAACTGTTATTGTAGCCTCCGCCGCAAGTTCCTTCTTTACTCATTATGAATTCCTCCTATTTAGCATTTATGATCAAGTTAGCTCAAAGTTAAGATATGCCAAGATTAAGATTATGTTAGCCTATTTCTATTGAGATAAGATAGGAATGAAAAGTGCATAAAAAAACCGGCGATTTTATTCACCGGTTATTACTTAGGATGCAATAAGTTACTTATGGCCATGAAATAAATTTTTAAAGCCTTTAAGGATAAGAACTAAAGAAAAGACTAAAATAGCTATAACTCCAACAATTTTTACAAAAGGCGCTAAAAATGCTAAAAATCCTAAAAATCCTGCTACTTTAATTAATGCAAAGCCAGCGATAATGCCTGCTAAAAATAAGAAAATCAATCGATCCATGTGTTTCCCTCCTCTCTAATTCTATTGTATGTAACCGTTTGCTAATATGTATTAGTTAAAAACACATTTTCAAAGTCATGCCATAAAATTTTCATCAAAAAAACGCTTGAAATATTCTTCAAGCGTTTCGGGATTTGTTTCTAGCCATTGATAATCTTTCCGCCGTTCACATGGATCATCTGGCCGGTAATATAAGTTGAATCTTGGCTTGCAAGGAAGACATAGCTTGGTGCAAGTTCTTCCGGCTGACCTGGACGTCCCATTGGAGTATCTGCCCCAAACTCAGAAACCTTTTCAGCATCAAAAGTAGACGGGATTAGAGGTGTCCATATCGGTCCGGGAGCCACACCGTTTACTCGGATTCCTTTTTTGACCAGAGACATGGAAAGTGAGCGTGTAAAAGCTGTAATGGCTCCTTTCGTTGCAGAATAATCAATCAGCTGTTCATTTCCTGCATATGCCGTAATCGATGACGTATTAATGATGCTGCTTCCTTCCTTTAAATAAGGGAGAGCAGCTTTTGTTAGATAAAAGAATGAGAAGATATTGGTTTTAAATGTCCTTTCAAGCTGCTCTTTTGAAATTTCCTCAATTCCAGCCTGCGGATGCTGCTCAGCAGCGTTATTGACTAGAATATCGATTTTCCCTAGTTTAATAACGGTCTCGGAGACGATTTGCCTGCAATAAGATTCCTCTCCAATATCGCCTGCCATCAGATGACATTGACGTCCTTCCTGCTCAACTAACCGCTTTGTTTCATTTGCATCCTCATGTTCATTCAAATAACAAACAACAACATCGGCGCCTTCCTTTGCATAATGAACAGCAACCGCACGCCCTATTCCTGAATCCCCTCCTGTGATGATGGCCACCTTATCAAGAAGTTTCCCGCTGCCTTTATAGTTAAGCGCATCAAACTGCGGCTGCGGATTCATTACATTTTCATGCCCTGGCTGAACATCCTGATGCTGTGCAGGCATCGTCTGCTTATTTTGGCTATCTTGACTCATCTTGCATCCCTCCATGTGTTATTCAGGCTTAGTATGGTGAAAAATCTGGATAAGTATGTTGAATATGTACGTTGTATTTATTCCCTGATTGAATGAGATGAAACATAAAATTCAATAAAAAAGGCTGTTTTCACATTGATTGTTGTTTTGGGATAAAAATTTCTACCATAGATTTCCGCTGCAGGCACTTGCTTTCCGCAGGGAGGGATAGGAGCCTCGGGGTCTCCCATTCCCTCTATTTCCCGCAGGAGTCAAGTGGCTGCAGCGTAGATCACTCAAGGTTTTAACCATTTTTCTAAAAGCAGCAAACTTTACGAAAAGGGCCATAAAAAAAGAACCAAAACCGAAGTTTTAGTTCAAAACATTAAAATACCTTGCTTCAGGGTGGGCAACGACAATAGCTGTAACAGAAGCTTCAGGCTCCATCATAAATCCTTCTGTGAGATTGATGCCAATGTCTTCTGGAGTAATAAGATCAAATAATTTAGCCTGATCATCTAAATTTGGACAGGCTGGGTAGCCGAATGAAAAGCGCTGACCTTGATATTTGGCTGAAAAGCGCTGATCCATTGTAAAATCAGGAGGATCAGGAAAGCCCCATTGATCGCGGATGAGCTGATGAGTCCGTTCTGCAAGCCCTTCTGCAAGCTCAAGCGCAAGTGCCTGTACGACATGGCTTTTCAAATATTCTCCTTGCTCTTTAAATTGATTTGCGATTTCCCTTACTTTTTTACCGGCTGTTACTGCAAAGAAGGAGACATAATCTCTTTGTGAACCTTCTTCTTTTGGGCGTATATAGTCCGAAATACTCCGATGCGGAAGCTTAGTTTGTCGAGGAAATTCAAATGTCTGCATAATTTTTTCTGTCTCAGGGTCTAGAATATGCAGCTTGTTTCCGTCAGATTCTGCCGGGAAAAATTGATAAACGGCAGCAGGCTGGAACCAATTTTCTATTTGTCCTTGTATGATTAACTCATCGATTGTTTCTTTTAAAGCAATTGCTTTTGGATCTTTGTTACGTATTAACTCTTTCACTTTTCCCTTTAATCCGAGATGATGGCCAATCAGCATTTGCATGTTGATATAAGGAATCAAATGGGTAAGCTCGATGTCTTTAAGGATGTGCCTCTTGCAATCCTCTGGCTGAAAATAAGGAGAAGGTGTGAGCTCGGCTCTTTTTTCGAGCAATTCTGTTACCGCCAGAGTTGTCTTCTTGATTGAAGCTCTGTCAGGCACAACTTCTTTTTTCTTGAATTGTGATGGATCCACTCTGATTCTGTTTGCCAGTGATAATCCATCCATCGCGTCTTTTGCATAAATAACGGGACCGTTATACTGTGGAGCAATTTTGCCATCAGCAAATTTTCTCGAAAGAGCCGCTCCGCCAACCATGATTGGCACAGATATTTCAGCTTCCTTTAAATCCTGCGCGGTCAGTACCATTTGCTGTGCGGATTTAACGAGAAGGCCCGAAAGTCCAACGATATCCGGATTTTCTTTTTTAACTGCCAGAATCAGATCCTGAGGTGTCACTTTAATGCCTAAGTCCACGACCTTATAGCCATTGTTGCTCAAAATAATGTCGACAAGATTTTTCCCAATATCATGAACGTCTCCTTTAACGGTTGCAAGCAGAATCTTGCCTTTGCCGCTGTCATCCTTTTTCTCCATATACTTCTCTAAAAAGGAGACAGAAGCTTTCATAACTTCTGCGCTTTGGAGTACTTCGGCTACAATCAGCTGGTTTGTATTAAATAACTCCCCAACCTCTGCCATGCCTTTCATGAGTGGACCGTTTATGATATCAAGAGGTGTGTTGTACTCTTTTAAGGCAATCTCAAGATCTGCAAGCAGGCCTTCTTTTGTTCCTTCAACGACGTATTGAGCAAGACGTTCTTCTAACGGCAAGGATTGAACCGGTTTTTTGGCGGTTTTCTTTTTTCCTCTATAGTGGTTCGTGAACGTTGCCAATGTTTCGTCATTTGTGCTGAAAAGCAGTGTTTCTGCCATTTCAATTTCCTCTTTAGGAATTGAAGCAAAACGCTCAAGTTTTTCAGTATTCACGATGGCATAATCTAGTCCTGCTTGTGTGCAATGGTATAAATACACGGCATTCAGGACTTCCCGGCCAACGGGGGGGAGGCCGAATGAAACATTGCTGACACCAAGAATGGTTAAGCAATGCGGCAATCGTTCTTTTATTAGCCGAATTCCTTTTATTGTTTCTTCAGCTGAGCCAATATATTGTGCATCTCCAGTTCCAACTGGGAAAACGAGCGGATCAAATATGATATCAGATGGGTGTAAGCCATGCTTCTCTGTCAATAATTCAAAGGAACGGACGGCAATATCAACCTTTTGTTCAGCCGTCAGCGCCATTCCTTTTTCATCTATCGTGCCGACAACAACAGCTGCTCCGTATTTGTGAATGAGAGGGACTACTGCATCAAATCTCTCTTCACCGTCTTCTAGATTGATGGAATTGATGATCACTTTCCCTTGTGAATAAGCAAGCGCCTTTTCAATGACTTTTTCATCCGTTGAATCGATGACAAGCGGTGCTTTTACTTTTTTCGTGACTTCTTTCATAAATGCTTCCATATCTTCTAATTCTTCGCGATCTGGGTCTGCAAGACAGATATCAATGACATGGGCGCCATTTTTTACTTGGGCACGGGCTATTTCGGCAGCTTCTTCAAATTTCTGCTCGGCTATTAATCTCTTGAATTTTCTAGAGCCAATGACATTTGTCCGTTCTCCTACGAAGAGAGGACGCATGGAATCATCATAGATAAGCGGGTCTATTCCAGATACAGTATGGGCAGGGTCACGATCCGGCACTGACCTTGGCTGAAGCTCACTAACGGCATCCGCTATTGCAGTGATGTGTGCAGGGGTTGTGCCGCAGCAGCCGCCGACAATGTTCAGCCAGCCCTGTTCCGCAAATCCCTTCACTTTTTGAGCAAGAGATCGCGGTGATTCGTGATAATTGCCTTCTTCATCAGGCAGACCGGCATTCGGATAACAGCTGACAGCTGTATGTGCCATACCTGATAACGTTCTGATGTGATCAGTCATAAACTCAGGCCCTGTTGCACAGTTAAGTCCTACAGATAATGGCTTCATATGCTCTAGGGAGATGAAAAAGGCCTCAATATCCTGACCTGCGAGTGTTGTTCCCATTGGCTCGATTGTTCCAGAAATCATCAGCGGAACTTCTTTTCCTGCATTATCAAAGGCTCGTTTGATTCCGAGAAAACCTGCTTTTACATTCAATAAATCCTGACTTGTTTCGAGCAAAAGCAAATCAACACCGCCGGCAAGCAGACCAAGCGTCTGTTCCTCGTAATTCTGAATCAGTTCTTCAAACGTAGCACCGCCGGTTACAGAGAGCGTTTTGGTCGTTGGTCCCATTGAGCCTGCAACATAACGCGGCCATTCTTCTGTTGAATATTTTTCTGCTGCTTTTTTTGCGATTTCTGCTGCTTTCTTATTTAATTCGAACGAGAGATGACCAAGATCATACTCATCAAGGACTATTTTGGTTGCTCCAAATGTATTGGTTTCAATAATATCTGCTTTTGCTTCCAGGTAAGCTTCATGAATCGATTCGATTACATTTGGTGCCGTTATTGTTAAGTATTCATTGCAGCCATCATATTCTTCACCGCCGAAATCAGCTGCAGAAAGATTTGCATCTTGTATCATGGTGCCCATCGCTCCATCAAGAACGAGGATTTTTTTCTCTAGCTGCTTTTTTATATCAAACATGCGTAATCTTCCTTTCATTGACCTCAGATTGTTTCATATGGATGTAGTTTGTCAGTTCAACTGTTAATTCATAGTTTAGAAATGGTGTGATTAAGTAGATACCATTAAATAAGTCAAATGCAGCATCAATTAGCCTTTTAGCAATGGCTAATCCTTCCTGATAAGCTTTTGCGCGGTCATCACCTGCCTGAGCCATTGTTTCTCTGATGCTGTCTGATAATGTGATGCCGGGAATTTCATTATGAATAAACTCTGCATTCCGGCTGCTCGTAAGCGGCATGATGCCTATATATATTGGCACTTTAAGATGCTTCGTTTCTTCGTAAACATCGACCAGCTGTGATTCTGAATAAATTGGCTGGGAAATAAAATAGTCTGCTCCGCACGCGATTTTCTTCTCTAGTCTTTTCACGGCTTTATCAAGATATTTCACATTTGGATTAAAGGCTGCCGCAACAGAGAAATTTGTTTTTTCTCCAAGCGGTTTTCCTGAATAGGAAAGTCCGTCATTAAATTGTTTAATTAAGCTGATCAAATCAAACGATGAAAGATCATAAACTGATGTAGCTCCTGGAAAATCACCGATTTTCGATGGATCCCCTGTAATGGCAAGCACGTCTGTAAGACCTAACGTATGAAGACCCATTAAATGTGACTGCAGGCCGATTAGGTTACGGTCACGGCAGGTGATATGAATCAGTGAGCGAAGCCCTAGCGACTGCTGGACAATGGAGCCGACAGCAACGTTGCTTATACGCGGTGAGGCAAGTGAATTATCTGCAAGCGTTAAAGCATCAATACCGGCAGTTTGCAAGGCTTTTGCCCCTTTTAAAAACTTATCGATTCCAAGTTTTTTTGGGGGATCAAGTTCTACAATCAAAGAACGTTTCTCTTTAACCATTTCCTGCAGCGGAGGATATTTCCGTTCAGCGGCAGAAGTAACAGAAATTTCTTCTTTCCGTATTTTTACCTTTTTTTCTGTGACAGGAGGAAGCCCTTTTAATGCTTTTGCCATTGCTCCAATATGTTTTGGTGTCGTGCCGCAGCATCCCCCAATCAGTCTTGCTCCTTGATTTCGAAAAGCGAGTGCACTTTCGGCGAAATATTTTTCCCCTGAGCCGTAGACAAGTCTGCCTTCTTCTAGAGTCGGCAAGCTGCTGTTCGGATAGACGGACAAATAAGCTTTATCAGGAAGCGGAATTTCTTCTAATGATGAAAGCATATGATAAGGGCCGAGTCTGCAATTCAGTCCAACAACATCTGCACCAAGTGCTTCTAGCTGAAGAAGGCCTTCATGAAGCGGGGTTCCATCCTGTAAAACACCAATTTCATGAAGTGAAATATTCGTGATTATTGGGATATTCGTTTCTTTTCTGGCAATCTCTAAAACTGTTTTTATTTCTTCTAGATCATAATAAGTTTCAAGCAATAGTCCTTCTACTTCTTCGTTCAATAAAAGGTAGAGCTGCTCTCGGAAGTTCCGTTTAATCTCCTCAAGTGAATGAGCGCTTTTTTTGAAGGCACGAACCCCTCCAATGGTTCCGAGAATATAAGCTTTCTTGTTCGCGGCTGCTTTTTTTGCGATCTGAACGGCCTGCCGATTGATGGATCTCACGTCATCTTCGAGTCCATATCTTGATAATTTAATATAATTGGCTCCGTAAGTGTTCGTTTGAATCACATCTGCGCCAGCTTCAATGTAAGCCTTATGAACATTTAATATTTCATCTGGCTTTGACAGGTTTAATTCCTCAAAACATCGATCTACTCCGTGTGAGTATAGGAGTGTTCCCATGGCTCCGTCGCCTATAAGGATCCTGTTCTTTAAATCTTCTAAAAGTGTCATGCTTCCAAGCCTCCTCTAAACAGTGAAAGAAAAACAAAAAAAGCCTTCCAAGAAGAAGACTTTTGAACGTTCAGGACTTCTTCTTATCGTTCGATGGTTGCATCGCTGGAATTAGCACCTTGGAATGAGCTCTCTGCTGATTACAGATCCTCTCATTATGCCAGGTTGCTGAAGCTTCAAAGGGCCAGTCCCTCAGCTTCTCTAGATAAGAATGTTGAAATATGAAATTTTGCATGTGAAAAGATATTATATCTAATTTACATGTTTTTTCGATGAGATTCAATACAAAAGTAAAAGTTTTCTGAATAGAAGGGGAATTTTAACGGAAATTTATGAATTGAACATCAATCGGCAAATCCGCTCCCCGAACAGCTGCAATCACTTGCTGAAGATCATCCTTATTTTTTCCGGTAACACGTACTTGATCGTCCTGGACTTGAGTTTTTACTTTCAATCCGGAGTTTTTAATAATGGCATTAATCTTTTTTGCATTATCTTTATCAATTCCTTGAACAAGCTTAGCACGCTGCCTGATCGTTCCGCCGGATGCACCTTCAATTTTCCCGTAATCAATATTTCTTGTTGCTACATTGCGCTTAATTAATTTAGAAATAAAGACATCCTTTAACTGATCCATTTTAAACTCATCATCAGAAATTAATACAAGCTCTTCTTTTTCCAAAGAAATGCTGCTTTTGCTGCCTTTGAAGTCATAGCGCGTGCCGATTTCCTTCATTGTCATCGTAATCGCATTTGTCACTTCAGGCATGTCTACCTTTGATACAATATCAAACGAACTATCTTTCGCCATAAGAATCCTCCCAAAAGTTTATATTATCTATAGATTATAGTAGAATAAACAGAGCATAACAACTAATGAAGTGCGGAATCGCCTGTTTAGCCCCGAAAGGCACAAAAGGGGCTGACGGAGAAGTCCGGTTTTGACTTCACCGTCAGCACCGTTGTGACCGAGGGGTTAGGCGATGGAGCCGGACAAAACGAAGTACAGAATCGCCTGTTTAGCCAGACAGGCAAAGAAGGATTTGCCTGAGAAGTCCGGTTTTGCCTTTACCGGCAGCACAGTTGTGACCGAGGAGTTGGGCGATGGAGCCGGCCAATAATGAAGTGCGGAATGCCTGTTTAGCCAACGATTCGACTAAAAAGTCGATTTTAACTTCATTAATGGACCCGTTGTTACAAAGCAGTCTGGCGGTGTAGGACCGCTCAAATTTGTCGGCGCATAAAATGCCGCTGCAATTTCAAAATATAATTAGAAGCACCCTATAAAAGAAAGGAACGAATACCATTTGATGAATCCAGGAACGTTTATGACGCTTTCGATAGATGAAAAACTAGATTATGGCTATTATTTAACAGATGGGGAAAGCCGTGTGCTGCTGCACAAAACTGAAATCACCGAACCAATTGAAGGCAAGGATGAGGTTGAGGTATACTTAGTCGTTGACCATGAAGATCGTCTTGCCGCAACGATGAAAAAACCAAAAATCACTGAAGATCATTACGATTGGGTAGAGGTTGTTAGTGTCAGAGAGGACATGGGAGCGTTTGTTGATATTGGTTTATCAAAAGATGCGCTTGTGGCAAACGATATTCTGCCTGCCTTTTTAGAAGTGTGGCCAGAAGAAGGGGACATGCTCTATTGTTCTCTGAAAGTCACGAAAAATGGCAGGTTCTTCACGAAGCTTGCGACAGAAGATGTAATGCAGGAAAATATCGTATCTGCAGATCGAGCAGCCAACAATCAAAGCGTATCTGGCAGGGTCTACAGAATGATTATTGCAGGTTCTTATATCATTACAGAAGAGGGTTATAAAGGATTTATTCACTCTTCTCAGCGTAAAAGGGAGCCCCGTTTAGGAGAGCTGGTAACTGGCCGTGTGATTGATGTAAAGGAAGATGGCACAATTAATGTATCCCTGCTGCCGAGAAAGCACGAAGCATTGGACACAGATGCTCAGCAGCTCTATGATTACATGGAATCAAGAGGCGGAGCAATGCCATATTTTGATAAAAGCGATCCGGAAGATATTAAAGAACGCTTTAACATGAGCAAAGGTGCATTCAAACGGGCGATTGGAGCATTGATGAAGGCCGGAAAAGTCTATCAGGAAGACGGCTGGACATATTTTAAAAAGGAACAGTAAGCGATAAAATCGCTTGCTGTTTTTTTGTTTTGCAGCTTGCGGATTTGTGCGAATTTAGAGACGAGGATAGTTGGACTCCCATTTCGGCGAGTAGAAGTGACATACCGGCGAGTAAGCCTGACTTTTTTGAATTCTAGGGTTTAGCTGAGCAATAAAATGAGCAGGAAATTTGGTGGCGGAATAATAAAAAATCCCTAGTAACTCAAATTCATGCTCCAAACAATAAAGATTTTTCATTTTCTGTCGATATCACATGTGGAGATACTTTTGAAGGAGAGAGAACATCAATGAAAAGAACCCAAATAACAGTTTTGCTTTCATTTTGCCTCATCATCATGCTTGCTGGATGTGGACAAGCTCAAACTGCAAGTAAATCAGATGAAAAGATAAAGGTAGGCATCATGCTGTCAGACGTCGGACTGGGCGATCAGTCTTTTAGTGATTCAGCATTTAACGGATTAATCAAATCCCGCGAAGAACTTGGGATTTTGTTTGATTACAGAGAAATAAAAGATACAGAAACATATGAAAAAGGACTGACTGAATTAGCAGAGCAAGGCAACGATTTCGTTGTAGGACTAGGATTTATGGTTCAGGAAGATCTTGAGAAGGTTGCGAAAAAATATCCGAAACAGAAATTTATTTTAATAGATGCTGTTTCAGAGCTTGAGAATATAACGTCTATTACGTTTAAAGAGGATGAAGGAAGCTTTTTAGCGGGAGTTGTGGCCGCAATGACATCGAAGACAAATACAGTAGGATTTATTGGCGGTGCAGATGTTCCGCTTATTAATAAATTTGCAGATGGATTTGCAGAAGGTGCAAAGGCGATTAAACCGGATATCACGATTATTACCGAATATGCCAATGATTTTGGCAACGATAAGCTTGGCAGTGAAATGGCAAAAAAGATGATTGCCAATAAGGCGGATGTTTTGTATGCAGCTGCAGGGTTTACCGGAGTAGGCGCTCTGAAGGCAGCACAGGACAGCGGTGTTTACGCAATTGGTGTTGACAGCGATCAGTATTTTTACGCTGAAAAATCTGTCATTACCTCTATGCTGAAAAATGTCGATGTCGGAATCTATCAGCTGCTTGAGGACTTTGTAAAAGAAAAAGAAGTTCCAAAAGGTCACGTAGAGTTAGGTTTAAAAGACAACGGTGTTCAGCTTGCACCGATTCGTGTCATCTCACTTACAGATGAACAGCAAAAAACGCTGGATGAATGGCAAAAGAAATTAGCAGAAGGCAACTAGGGAGGATTATAAGTGTCACTTAAAAAAAAGCTATTGCTGAATTCAATCAGCATCGTGCTGATGGCAACAATAATGATCGGTTTTATTATCGTTAATATGCTGTCCATACAGTCATCTAATCAAAATGAGGTTCCGGTTTTATTAAATATTGAAAAACTTCAAGGAGAGCTGACCGTTACAAAGCAAAGCTTAAATAACTTTGCCTTTTCACTCACTGATGCTCAAAAAGAAGAGGCTCTTCAATCTCTTGAGAGAAATAAGAAGCGTTTTTCGGAAATTAACAAAACGGTAAAGGATAAAAATACAGAATTAGCACTGCAAAAGGCGTTGGATAAATTCAGCAGTTTTCAAGAAGAGACTGTTAAAGCTTTGAATGAAAAAAATCAGGCTGAAGCGAAACGCCAATCTGTTCGAGTGGATGGAATATCAAACGATGTCTATTTGATGAACCTTTATGCTAATGAGCGCTATGATATGCTGCAGGTGAATTTGAAGAAACAAATTGAATTCGTCATTTTCTCAGCCTTAATTGGGACGGCGATATTAATTCTTGTCTCATCATATATTGTCATTCGAATGACAAACAGTATTACAAAGCCGCTAATAGGACTTTCAAGACAGGCAAGGGATATTGCAAATGGCAATTTGGCTGTGTCCTCTATTGTTTATAAAGGAAACGATGAAATAGCTGCTTTAAATGATTCATTTACTGCAATGACCCGCCAGCTTAAAGGGCTTCTTTTTTCAATTGACAGCGTAAGCAAGGAAGTAGAAGGATTCGCAAAAGATCTGGAAGGGGAAAACCGGGCGCTGACTGAAATAAGCAACCAGGTAGCCGTTTCTACAGATGAATTGTCAGCGGGATCTCAATCCATTTCTTCCGATCTTCAAGATGCCGTTACACTGATAGAAAGAATGGATCTTGATTTCAGCGAAAATGTAAATCGTTCTGAACAATCCGTTCTATATGGAAAAGAAACCATGCATTCGATCGCTTCAGGTCAAACCGCTATTAAAGCACAAAGAGCTCTTATAAATGAAAATATGAATACAACCCAGCAAATTGAGGATTCCACAAAAACGTTTGTCGGGTACATGACGAAGATTGAAGATATGGCTAAGGTCGTTTCAAATATTGCTGATCAGACAAATTTGCTGGCATTAAATGCTGCAATTGAAGCTGCACGCGCTGGAGATGCAGGTAAAGGCTTTGCTGTTGTCGCGGCTGAAGTCAGAAAGCTTGCAGAAGAATCAACTGGTGCCACAGCTCAAATTTTCGAAATGGTAAGTCTCATCCAATCAGGAATTTCAAGTATTTCAGAATCTGTAGTGAAAGGTGTTTCCATTGCACAAAAACAGCAGGATTCAATGGATCACACAACAAATGCATTTGAAGACATAGACAGGAAAGTAAATGGAATTACATCTGAACTGAATGACTTGAAATCAGGGATTATGAATTCTAAAAAACTTGGAGAGCAAGTGCTGCAAAATGTAGAAAGCATCAGTGCTGTTGTTGAAGAAACAGCAGCAGGAAGCGAACAAATATCTGCCTCGACTACAGAACAGCTTCTCGCGTTTGAAAAGATGGTTGAAAAAGTAGTTGAATTGAGACAGCTGACAGATGATTTAAATCAAACACTTTCTAAATTCACACTTAAATAAAATGAAAAACAGCAGCGTATCGCTGCTGTTTTTTTATTGATAAGAAGGTATAAAAATTTGAGTCGGAGCTTACCTGGCGTTTACGCTTTTCTTATTTATGATCCGTTTTTTTAGAATATTGTCTCTCGCCTTTTTGACGATTTTTTTCACGCATCATGTTTCTTTCGTGCTCTTTTGCATTATTGTCTTTGGCTTTTTTGTCATTATCGCTAGTATGCGGCATCATAAAACTCCCTTTTAAGAAAGATAAATTTATGTTGCCCTGTATAAAGAATATTATGAGATCGTTTTATTTAAAAAGAAAATAGCGATTGTGCCTGGACCGGAATGAGCACCGACTGAACAGCCTACTGTGTTGATATAAATTTCTTTTGGATGGAATTCAGCCTCAATCATTGATTTTATTTCAAGGGCCGTTTCCTCATCGTCCCCATGACTGATGGCGATCGTCTGATTTTCAAGAGCAATGCCGCGTTCTTTCATTAGTTCGATGACCCGGCGCAAGACTTTTTTCTTGCCTCTGATTTTCTCAAGGGGGATGAGCTTGCCGTCTTCAACATGAAGGAGCGGCTTGATGTTGAGAAGTCCGCCAACAAATGCAGATGCTTTACTGATTCGTCCTCCCCTTGCTAAATACTCAAGATTATCAACAGTAAAAATGTGTTCCGTATGTTCACAAAAATCCTTTACAGAAGCTTCAATTTCATGTAAAGTTTTCCCGTTATTGGCTAGCTGTACCGCATGCTTTACTGCTAGACCCAGCCCGAGGGAAGCGGATTTTGAATCAATAATGGCCAGTTCAAAGTCAGGGAATTCATCCTTGACCTCATTTCCAATCATGACAGCCGTTTGATAGGTGCCTGAGAGTTCTGAAGAAAAAGCTACATATAAAGCTGGCATTTGCTTTTTCGCGAGTTCAGTAAATGTTTCTTTTACATCCAAAGGAGAAATCTGCGTCGTTTTGGCTACTTTTCCTTCACGCATGGCATCATACACTTCTTTAGGAGAAATGGTAACCAAATCGCGATAATCAGATTTTCCAATATGTACACCGAGAGGAAGAAGCGCAACTCCATTTTTTTCAAAGAAATCCAGCGGCAGATCGCTTGCACTGTCTGCAATGATTTTTACAGTCATTCTGACACCTCATTTCATCTTGTTATATGACATTTAGACCCGATGTGCGGGCAGTTAGACTCATGTATAGTTTTAAATTAGCACTTAGCTGAAAAGAAGTAAAGAAACACTATTTAAGCCCTAGAGACAATAATTGTATTGATCTGCAAGAAAAAAGGGTAAATCAGGAATACTATCATTATCTTATAGCCCGGGAGGATTTTCTGCAAATGGTTTATGAAGAAGTAAAAAAAGGTTTGGTTGTTATTATTGGAGCCTTGCTGAACGCTGTTGGCCTGAATTTATTCATGATACCTGCTGATGTTTATGCGAGCGGATTTACTGGCATCGCACAGCTGCTATCAAGCGTCATTGAGGAATATACACCTATTTACATTTCAACTGGAGTTTTGCTGCTCCTGCTTAATATTCCCGTAGCGATTCTAGGGTGGAAAAAAGTAGGGAAATCATTCACTCTTTATAGTGTATTGAGTGTAGCGGCTACAACGGTATTTTTGTCTATAGTTCCTTTATATCCACTATCAGAGGATATTTTGCTCAATGCCGTTTTCGGCGGTGTGATCGTTGCAATCGGTGTGGGAATAACGCTTAAGTATGGTGCATCAACCGGAGGACTTGATATCGTTGCGATGATTCTTTCAAGAATGAAAGATAAACCTGTTGGCACGTATTTCTTTATTTTAAACGGGATCATTATTTTTACGGCCGGATTGCTGTACGGCTGGGAAAAGGCGCTTTACACGTTAGTCACTCTATATGCTTCGACACGTGTCATTGATGCGATTCATACAAGACATGAAAAGCTAACAGCAATGATCATTACAAAAAAAGCAGATGACTTAAAAAAGGCAATTCATGCTAAAATGGTAAGAGGTATTACGATGGTTCCTGCAAAGGGAGCTTTTACTAACGAACAAAAGGACATGCTGATGATTGTGATCACACGCTATGAGCTTTATGATTTAGAAAGAATCATTAAGGAAGTTGATCCCAAGGCATTTACCAATATTATTCAAACAACAGGAATCTTTGGGTTCTTTCGCAAAGAATAGGAGACGTGCAGATTATGAAAAAGATTGCAGCAATCATGTTCGGCTTGTTATTTCTTGTTGGCTGCGGCCAAAGTTCGGTGAAGGATGAATCGGAAGAGGTGTCTGGAAACGTGGAGACTAAAGAGGTTCAATTTACTGTTGATGTAAAAGAAAGCCAGGAAAATGTTCAATTTGAAATGACCCTCAGGAACAACACGGAAGAAGAAAAGAATTTTGAATTTCGCTCAGGTCAAAAATATGACATCATTGTTCTTGATAAAAATGGTGCGGAAGTGTACAAATATTCCAAAGGCAGAATGTTTACTCAAGCAATACAGTATGTCAATTTGCTTCCCGGAAAAAGTCAAACATGGCAAGAAACATGGGACTTGAAAAGCAATGGCAAAAAAGTTGACCCAGGGGAATATGATGTAACTGTTGTCTTAACTGGAAAAGCAGAAGGAGTAAAAACCTTGCAGGCAAAAGAAAAATTAACGGTTTCCGAATAAACAAGGCTGCGGAGAAAATCCGCAGCTTTTGTTTATTTCTTTAGTTCTTCCTGCAATTCACTAAGCTGTGCCTGTTCTGCAGGTGAGGCGTTAGCAAAAGCAGACATTAAAGCAGCCTCAGCTTTTTCTTTCGCAGCCTCATCGGAATGTTCATGCTGCTGTGAATACTGATTTTGCTGAGAATGCTGCTGATTATATTGATTCTGATGCTGCTGATCATGTTGAACATCATGCATCTTGCCGCTTAAAACCTCTCCAGCTCTATTAACGGCTTTACGTGCTGCCTGAAAAAGTTGGTTGCCCATTTAAAAGCCTCCTAAAGAGGTATTTTCTGCCATTTGAGCTTTGCGATCTTCTGACTCAGCTAATGTTGTATGATAAGGGATTCTTTCATCATGTTTGGAAACGGAATCTTTACCTTGCTGTACAAAGCGTTTAGATTTATTACTGCTCATGCGAAATTCCCCCTAAAAGGATATTGGTGACGCTGCTGATGCGTCTTTTATATTCTGTCACAACAAGCGGACAGTTATCGATGGAAATCTTCACTAAAAAAACGCCTTACAGTGATAAGGCGTCTTTTAAATAAATGGCAATGCCATCCTCTTCATTTGTTTTTGTTTCTCTGTTTGCGACCTTTTTAAGCTCTGGAATCGCATTTCCCATTGCCACACCCTGACCTGCATATTTCAGCATTTCAAGATCATTATCCTCATCTCCGAACGCAATAATTCGATCAGCAGTTATGGAGTAAGAATCAGCAATTTTCTTTAATCCGATTGCTTTGTTCATTCCATGTTTGATAAGCTCAATGACATGCCAGGGAGCAGCCCAGCGTCTATGGTCAACGAACTCTGCATGAACATCTGATAAGTATTTGCGAATGTTATCTACTTCATCCTCAGAAGCATGAATAAGAATACTTGTGACATCATCGCCAAGGTTTTCGCGAAGGTCACCTATTTTCACCTCGGGATTTCCCATAGTGAACACATCTAAAAGTTTTTCATCATGATAATGGAAATAAACGCGATCCATAACTTCAGCAAGAATGTTATTCACATTATGCTTTTCGCAGACTTCAACGATTTCTTTCACGATATCTACAGAAAGAGTGGTATGAAAAGCACCCCACTGATCGTCTTTAGGATGGTGAACGAATGCTCCATTGAAGTTTACAATTGGTGTATCAAGCTCAAGCTCATCATAATAAACGGAGCTCGATCTGAATGGCCGGCCAGTTGATATACAGACAATATGACCTGCATCTTTTGCTTTTTTTATGATTTCTTTTGAATAGGAAGAAATCGTTTTATCATCTTTTAATAAAGTACCATCTAAATCCAGTGCAATTAAATAAGGGTTTGTCGTCATAGAAGCTCCTTTATTATCTGAAATAAAAATGTTGTGTAGACTTATTCACGTCAATCCTTGTGAATTCCTGCTCTTTTTTAATAAAATACTCGAAACATTTAAGCATCAATTTTTAGACAAGCAAACAAAATTCTATATATAGTGTATCTTTTTTCCAAGATTATTGTCTACATGTTAAACTTAAGATAAATAAAAAAGAAGGAGGCATACTACATGATCACTGTTGAAAAATTGAATGCTGCCGGAATTCCTCTTCTACATGTCGTAAAGAGCTCTCTCCAAACTAAAAAAACACCATTCGTTATATTTGTTCATGGCTTTACAAGCGCGAAGGAGCACAATTTGCACTATGCCTACCTGCTTGCTGAAAAAGGGATACGTGTCGTTCTTCCAGATGCACTGCATCACGGGGAAAGAAGTGAAAATCTTGCTGGACTTGAGTTAAATTTGCAATTTTGGAGCATCGTAATAAATGAAATCAATGAATTGCAAATGATTAAAGACTATTTTGAAAAAGAAGAATTAATCGATCCCGAACAAATAGGTGTTGCGGGAACGTCCATGGGCGGTATCGTCACACTTGGAGCCTTGACACAATACGAGTGGATCAAAGCAGCTGCAAGCTTAATGGGAAGTCCTTATTATGAACAGTTTTCCCGTAAGCAAATAAAATATATACAAAAAATGGGCATAAAAGTACCGCTGACAGATGCAGAGCTTGAAAATCATTTTTTAAGTCTGCAAGCGTATGATTTAAGCATACATACGGAAAAGCTTGCTTCAAGACCGTTATTATTCTGGCACGGGAAAAAGGATCAAGTCGTACCATTCGATCCAACGTATACTTTTTTTGAAGAAATTAAATCATCTTATGAAGAGAAGCCGGAGTATCTCAAATTTATTGCAGATACGAATGCTGATCATAAGGTTTCAAGAGAAGGACTTATTGCAACAGTTGATTGGTTTGCAGATTTTCTCGTTAATCAATAAAAAACGTAAAAGCAAATAAGTTTAGAATATCTGCGCGTTTCGCTATACTTTAGGTAGAGGAGTGATAAGATGGATGAAGCACTTAAAGAAAATATATATGGCGCCTTGGAATTGGTCGTTGACCCTGAGCTTGGCGTAGATATCGTAAACCTAGGACTTGTATATGATGTAGCCCTTGAAGAGGATGGCACAGCTCTTGTAACAATGACATTAACTTCTATGGGATGCCCATTAGCCGGCACTATTATCGATCAAGTGAAAACAGCCTTGCGTGATATTCCTGAAATAAAAGAAACAGAAGTAAACATTGTCTGGAATCCGCCATGGACAAAAGATAGAATGAGCCGTATCGCCAAAATTGCATTAGGCGTTCAGTAAAAAAGGAGCCCCAGTTCTTTATAGAGAGCTGGGGTTTTTTATTATGAAATCAGTTCATTTTAAGGCTATATTTATCCCAAATTTACTGCCTACGTATTTTTCACCAGGAATATTTCTTTTCCAGTAAAAGAACACTTCGCAATATACCATCAGTTCAAGAAATTAACTGAATGAAATTCAGACTAAAAAAACCGTTATTTTTTGAAAATTCTCACATATTCTTTTTAATTTTGAAACACTATTTAACCGGAAAAAATTATTTACAATTATTAATAAAAAATATTAAATATACAATTGATTTTATTTTTATGCAGTATTATAATGAGTAATAATTCGAATGTCAGAACGATATAAATTAAAGGGTGATACTATTGAATGTTGGTATTGTTGGTGCAACTGGTTATGGAGGCAACGAGTTATATCGCTTGCTGACGAAGCATCCGAAAATTGAGAAATGTATTTTATATACATCTTCAGAAGATGGTAAAGCTTATAGAGACTCGTATCCTCATTTAACAGAAATCAGTCAGGAATCACTTTCTATTATAGATGGAAAAAGGATCGAGGAAGAGGTTGAAACGCTTTTTCTTGCTTCTCCGCCGGGAGCTGCCGCTGAGCTTTTGCAAAAGATTAATAGTAATCAAGTCAAGATTATTGATTTATCAGGAGATTTGAGATTGAAAGATTCATCGCTATACGAGCAGTGGTATAAGCGTCAGCCTGCTGATCAGAAAATTGTAGATCAGGCGGTATACGGCCTTGCAGAACTTAATAAACAGGAGATTAAAAACGCTGCCATTCTATCAAACCCAGGCTGCTTTCCAACAGCGTCCATTTTAGGTTTGGCTCCCGCTGCAGCGCAATCGCTTATCAAAGAATCCTCCATTATAATCGATGCAAAAACCGGTGTATCAGGTGCAGGACGAAAGCCAGGCGCTGCTGTACATTACGCTGAAATAAATGAGAATCTGAAAATATATAAAGTGAACGGACATCAGCATATTCCAGAAATAGAACAAGCGCTGCATCTCTTGAATGAAAATATTTCAACCATCACTTTTCAAACGCATTTAGTTCCTATGACAAGAGGAATTATGGCGACCATCTACGTTGATTTAAAGGAAGAAATGAGTTCAGAGCAATTGCTTGATTGCTATCAAACGTTTTACAGAGATTCCTATTTTGTAAGAGTGAGACCTCTTGGAGAGTTTCCATCCACAAAAGAGGTATACGGTTCAAATTATTGTGACATTGGTCTTTCTTATGATGAGCGAACAGGAAGGGCCACCATTGTTTCGGTGATCGATAATCTAATGAAGGGTGCTGCAGGTCAGGCTGTTCAAAACTTTAATATCATGAATGGATATGAAGAAACGCTTGGACTTGAACTTGCACCGATCTTTCCATAGGAGGTTGTTTTATGCTGAAAGTAAAAGAGGCTGTACAATTGCACAAAGTAGAGGAAGGTTCGATTACATCTCCGGCAGGATTTACATCAGACGGGGTACATATTGGACTGCGTTATGCCAAAAAGGATTTGGCCGTTTTGATCAGTGAGATTCCTGCAAGCTGTGCGGCCGTTTACACTCAAAGTCATTTTCAGGCAGCTCCGCTTAAGGTCACACAGGAGAGCATTGCAAAAGGCCAAAAGCTGCAGGCTCTTATCGTGAATAGTGCAATTGCGAATGCATGCACTGGAGAGCAAGGATTAAAAGATGCATATGAAATGAGAGACTTGTGTGCAAAATCCTTTGCATTGAAAGAAGAACATATAGCTGTCGCTTCGACAGGTGTCATTGGAGAATACTTGAAAATGGATTGCATTCGGACTGGGATAAAAGATGTTTCGCCTTCAAAGAATGGGGCTCCTGCTTTTCAAGAAGCCATTTTAACAACAGATACAGTTACTAAGAAATCATGCTATGAAATGGTGATCGACGGCAGGAAAGTAACAATTGGAGGGACAGCAAAAGGCTCTGGAATGATTCATCCGAATATGGCCACAATGCTTGCATTTATTACGACTGATGCTGCAATTGAGAGTGAAATTCTTCAGCAGGCGCTGAGTGAAATAACAGATGTTTCATTTAATCAAATTACAGTTGATGGAGAAACCTCAACAAACGATATGGTGTTGATTATGGCAAATGGGTTAGCCGAAAATGAATCCCTGACACCTGAACATGAAGAGTGGGAAACGTTTAAACAAGGTCTTACCCTTATTTGTGAAGATCTTGCTAAAAGCATTGCAAAAGATGGAGAAGGCGCAACTAAGCTGATTGAAGTTACTGTTGAAGGCGCAGCCTCTAATTCTGAAGCAAGAATTGTTGCCAAAAAAGTAGTTGGCTCAAATCTCGTGAAAACAGCCGTTTATGGAGCAGATGCAAACTGGGGAAGAATTATTGGTGCAATCGGCCACAGCAGCGCTCTGGTCCATCCTGATAAAATCGGCATTTTCCTCGGCGATCAATGTTTATATCATAACGGCCAGCCTCAAGATTTTTCAGAGGAAAGGGCGAAAGAAGTCTTGGAGAAAAGTACAGTCAGCATTCACATCGACCTCCGAATCGGAAACGGAGAGGGAAAAGCATGGGGCTGCGACTTGACGTATGATTATGTCAAAATTAACGCCAGCTACAGAACGTAAGGAGAGAATCATGAACCAAGTAGTCGTGTTAAAATGCGGAGGAAGTATTGTTAATGAGCTATCAGAAGCATTTTTCGGAAGCCTGCACGAGCTGAAAAAACAAGGCTATCGTGTAGTAATCGTGCACGGAGGAGGCCCTGCAATCAACAGTGTTCTTGGCAGCATGAACATTAAAACCAAATTTATAAATGGACAGCGGAAGACGACAAAGAAAGTATTGGATGTTGCTGAAATGGTGCTGGCTGGCCAAATCAATAAGCAAATTGTAAGAGCTCTTCAGCAAAATAACCTGATGTCTGCCGGTATTGCAGGTTGCGATGGAGGAATGCTGACTGCTGAATATATAAATGAAAAAGAGCTTGGATATGTCGGGCAAATTGCAAATGTGCACGTTCATCTCATAAAAACGCTGCTTGACAGTGATTATATTCCAGTCATAGCCCCTCTTGCCAGAACAGAAGATCATCAAACGCTTAATGTAAATGCTGATACGGCAGCTGCAGCGATTGCAAGTGCGCTTGGTGCAAAAAAACTGCTGTTTGTCACAGACGTACCAGGAATATTAAAAGAAAAAAAATTAATTGATCATACGACCCCTGAAGAAATTGAAGAATTGATTGTGAGCGGGGTCATTAATGGCGGGATGATACCAAAGGTACAGGCTGCGATCAAGTCGTTATCCCAATCTTTAAAAGAAGTTATGATTGTCAGCGGCCAATCCATGTTTGTCGCAGAACAATCATTATTAGGGACGAAAATTACAATGAGCAAGGAGGCGACTGTAAAATGAGTCACGTATTTCCAACATATGCACGCTGGAATCTAGAGATAAAGGAAGCAAAAGGATCAATCGCCATTGATCAAAATGGAAAATCATATCTTGATTTCATATCAGGAATTGCTGTATGTAATCTTGGCCATGCAGACACGGACGTAAAGCAAGCTGTTCAAGACCAGCTTGACAAAGTCTGGCACGTGTCGAATTTGTTTCAAAGTTCGCTGCAGGAAGAAGTTGCTGAGATCCTCACCGCAAATAGCTGCGGAGATGCTGTTTTCTTTTGCAATAGCGGGGCTGAAGCGAATGAAGCAGCAATTAAGCTAGCTAGAAAGCATACTGGAAAATCGAAAATTGTTACATTTAAGCAATCGTTTCATGGACGAACGTTTGCGGCAATGTCAGCTACAGGGCAAGCGAAAATACATGAAGGCTTTGGGCCGTTATTGCCTGAATTCGAATATTTGCCTTTCAATGATATAGAAACATTGCAGCAGTTAACTGGAGACGGGTATGCAGCCATCATGCTTGAAATCATTCAAGGTGAAGGCGGTGTCGTACCTGCTGAAGCTCTATTTTTAGAAAAAATAAAAGAAACATGTAAACGTCTTGGGGCACTTCTGATTATTGACGAAGTTCAAACAGGCATAGGACGTACAGGAATGCCGTTTGCATATCAGCACCATCATTTAGAACCTGATATCATCACAGCAGCAAAAGGGCTGGGAAGCGGTTTTCCTGTCGGTGCGATGATTGGAAAAAAAGAGCTCATTCCATCTTTTCAGCCTGGGTCACACGGAACGACCTTTGGGGGGAACCCATTGGCTATGGCAGCAGCAAAGGCAACACTCGCTAAAATTTTTCAATCTGAATTTTTAGAGGCAGTTAAAGAGAAATCGGAGCAATTGACTGAAAAACTTCAAGCTGCATTGTCTGATTCTCCGGTTGTTCATGAACTTAGAGGTATGGGATTAATGATTGGAATGCAATTAGACCGAGAAGCAGCCCCAATCATAACAGAGCTGCGAACCAATGGATTATTGGCACTTTCAGCTGGTCCGAATGTGATTCGGCTGCTTCCGCCGCTTACCGTAACAGATGATGAAATAAATAAAGCCGCTGAGATACTTGAAAGTACGATTAAACAAGCTGCAGCTGCAGCAAGTCACTAACTTAAATTTTTTTGCAGAATAATGTATAAATATACTTTTAAATAAATAAAAATTCATTATGAGGTGAATAAAATGAGCGGTTACTTACTTCTCGAGGATGGCACCAGCTATCATGGGGAACTTCATGGGGATGACAGTGAGGGTGAAATCGTCTTTTACACAGGCATGACAGGCTATCAAGAGGTGCTGACAGACCCTTCTTATCAGAATCAGATCATCGTGTTTACGTATCCTTTGATTGGAAATTACGGCATAAACGCAGTTGACTTTGAAAGTGAAAGACCACAAATAAAAGGTGCCGTTTTTTATGAATGCTGTGAACATTTCTCTCACTATGAGGCCGCTTATAGTGTCAAAGAATACTTAAGTAAATGGAACATTCCATATATAAGCCATGTTGATACAAGGTCCATTGTCAAACAAATCCGCAAAAATGGGACGATGAAAGCAAGATTGTCAGCAGGATGCGGACAGGTGGAACAAGGGAAGCCCGCTGTAAACGAACTTCCAAAGATTGAACATGGGATTACCACATTAGGAGAAGGAACTATTCATGTTGCATTACTGGATTTTGGATTTAAGAAATCAATATTGCAATCTTTTCTTAAACGAAACTGTAAAGTAACAGTTATTCCATATACAGAAATGGATAAACTGGACCTTTTTCAACCTGATGCCGTAGTGATCTCAAATGGACCGGGAGATCCAAAATATCTGAAACAATATCTGCCTCAAATCAAGAAAATTGCGGAAAGCTATCCGACACTTGGAATTTGTCTCGGTCACCAGCTCATCGCATTAGCTTTTGGAGGAGACACGAAGAAGTTGCCTTTTGGTCATAGAGGTGCCAATCATCCAGTGATTGACCGCAATAGGGGGACTGTTTTTATGACTTCTCAAAATCACAGCTATGTAGTGACATCCAGTGATGAGAAGGAATTTTCAGTTCGATTTGAAAATGTGAATGATCAATCGGTTGAGGGCATGCTTCATCACATACTTCCGCTTTTATCGGTTCAGTTCCATCCAGAAGCACATCCTGGTCCGGCGGAGAGTGAATATATATTTGACGAATTTCTGGAAATGGTTCTAAAGACAAGGAGAGAAATGGTTTATGCCTAAACGTCAGGACATTAAAAGCATCTTAGTTATTGGTTCAGGACCAATTATTATCGGTCAGGCAGCAGAGTTCGATTATGCTGGGACACAAGGCTGCATCGCACTGAAAGAAGAAGGTTATAAGGTCATCCTTGTTAATAACAATCCGGCAACGATTATGACGGATCATAAATATGCAGATGAAGTTTATTTTGAACCTTTAACTGTGAAAAGCTTGACTAAGATTATTGAAAAAGAAAGGCCTCATGGCTTGCTTGCAACGCTTGGAGGTCAAACAGGCCTGAATTTGGCCGTGAAGCTCCATGATGCAGGTGTCCTTCAAAAATTTGGCGTTCAAATGCTCGGCACATCTGTTGAATCTATCCAAAAGGGTGAAGATAGAGAAAAGTTCAGAAAGCTGATGTATGATTTGAACCAGCCTGTGCCTGCAAGTGAAATTGTGACAGAGGCAGATGAAGCATTATCATTCGCAAAAAAAATTGGCTATCCCATTATAGTGCGTCCTGCCTTTACTCTCGGAGGAAAGGGAGGCGGAATTGCAGAAAATGAAAAAGCTTTGAAAGAGTTGATGAAAAGCGGTTTAAGTGCAAGTCCGATTCATCAATGTCTCGTTGAGAAAAGCATTGCGGGGTTTAAAGAAGTTGAATATGAAGTAATGAGAGATTCGGCGGGTACTTGCATTACTGTTTGCAACATGGAAAACATTGATCCTGTCGGCATTCATACGGGTGATTCGATTGTAGTGGCACCATCACAGACGCTGACAGATTATGAATATCAAATGCTTAGAAGTGCTTCGTTAACGATTATTTCTGCATTAAACGTAGTCGGCGGCTGCAATATTCAATTTGCCTTAGATCCTGCCAGTAAACAATATTATGTCATAGAGGTTAATCCTCGTGTAAGCCGGTCTTCGGCTCTTGCTTCTAAAGCGACAGGCTACCCAATTGCTAAAATTGCAGCAAAACTTGCAGTCGGCTATACATTAAGCGAGCTGAAAAATCCGCTAACACAATCAACATCTGCAAGCTTTGAACCAGCGCTCGACTATGTAGTTGTGAAATTTCCGAGATGGCCATTTGACAAATTTAAAAATGCGGATCGGACTCTTGGTACAAAGATGAAGGCTACTGGCGAAGTGATGGCTATTGAACGAAATCTTGAAGCCGCTATTCAAAAGGCTGTATCCTCACTTGAACTTGGGAATATTGGAATTTATTTTGATGAAATCTCAAATCTTTCTTCAATCGACCTTGTGAAAATGGTAAAAAAAGCAACTGATCAACGTTTTTTTGCCATCATTGAGCTGTTGAGAAGAGGAGAAGATGTAACCGTCATTCATGAGACTACCGGGATAGATTACTATTTTTTAAATAGTTTTTACTCGCTGGTAACGTTAGAAAACCAGCTTAAATCAACAGCCTTGTCTGAAATTCCAAAGGAACTCTTTTCTTTTGCAAAGGAAAAGGGGTGTTCAGATCAATACTTGGCCTATTGTATGAATGAGAATGAATCGGACATTCGAAATGCAAGAAACTCGCTTGGAATAACAGCTAAATTTAAGCTTGTTGATACATGTGCTGCAGAATTTGAAGCGAGAACGAATTATTACTATTCAACATATTTCGGGGAATGTGAGCTGCTGGAAAAAACAGCAGCCAAGAGAAAAAAGGCATTAGTCATTGGCTCAGGTCCGATACGGATCGGTCAGGGGATTGAATTCGATTATAGTGCTGTACAAGGAATAAAAGCGCTTCAAAGATTAGGATACGACGCAATTATGATCAACAATAATCCAGAAACGGTGAGCACAGATTTTGAAACGGCTGATCGTCTCTACTTTGAACCGCTGACAATAGAACATGTATTAAATGTCATCGAAGCTGAACAAATAGACGTTGCGATTGTTCAGTTTGGCGGGCAGACAGCCATTAATCTGGCGGCAGGTTTAGAAGCAAACGGGGCAAAGCTTCTTGGAACAGATTCAGAAACACTCGATTTGCTTGAAGAACGCGAAAAATTTTATCTTCTATTGGATCAGCTGAATATCAATCATCTTCCTGGGTCAACAGCTAATTCCACTGAGGAAGCCATCATTCAAGCTGAAAAAATCGGGTATCCCGTCTTGATCAGACCTTCCTATGTAATCGGAGGAAAAGGAATGATTGTTCTTGAAACGAAAGAGCAGCTTCAGCAGCAATTAGAGAAATCTGAAACACATCCATTTCCAATTTTAATTGATCAATATGTTACTGGCCAAGAAGCGGAAATCGATCTTGTCGCAGACGGGGAGAACATACTAATCCCTGCGGTAATGGAACATA
Source organism: Bacillus sp. UMB0893 (assembly GCF_002858905.1). Lineage (NCBI taxonomy): Bacteria > Bacillati > Bacillota > Bacilli > Caryophanales > Bacillaceae > Bacillus > Bacillus sp. UMB0893. The sequence continues at coordinate 62,617 of NZ_PKLB01000001.1, forward strand.
TTGAACCTGCTGGTGTTCATTCAGGTGACAGCATGGCGATTATTCCTGCCATAAATATTAGCGAAGACATCAAATCCGCTATGCACCATGCAGCAGAGAAAATCGTTAAGGAGCTGGGGTTTACTGGGATTATGAATATTCAATTTCTCATTCAGGAAGAAACTCTATATGTGCTTGAGGTCAATCCAAGAGCAAGCCGGACTGCCCCAATCGTAAGCAAGGTTATGGATGTGCCAATGATTGAATTGGCAGCAGGCATGTTAAATGGTGAAAAATTAACGTATCAGTATATAGATGAAAAGAAGCCGTATGTTGCTGTTAAATATCCTGTATTTTCAAGTCACGCTCTTCATAATGTTGACCTTAAACTAAGTCCTGAAATGAGATCGACAGGAGAAGGAATGTGTCTTGCGCCTACATTAAAAGAAGCGCTTGGAAAAGTTTTTGATGAAGATGGCGATATGAAAAACAGCAGTGTTTTTATCGATGAAAAAGATTATACATTGCTTCAAAAAGCTGAAACAGCAGGACTGACATCGGAAACAGAGAACTTTGAGGAATGGGCAGAAACAGCAGTAAACGGTATTTTTGTCAGTCTGAAAGCCGATGAATCTAAGGAAAAACGGCTGCTTGCAATTGAGAAAGGAATAAAGGTATTTTCAAATGCTTCAACCTTCCTTGCCTATTTAAAAGCTGCATCTGAATATGACGTGTACTCAATCGGTGAATTAACAAGAACAGGAGTGAAAATGATATGAGTTCCATTAAATTAGCACAGGCTAAAACATCCTCATTATTTGGAAAAGACTGCTTAACGCTGCTGGATTATACATCTGAGGAAATCCTGCATCTAGTTGAAGAAGGCTTGCAAATGAAAAAATTCCCGATCCAATCAATCTTGTCTGGAAAAATATTAGCGCTGATTTTTGAAAAATCTTCTACACGGACACGAGTATCGTTCGAAGCCGGGATGCAGCAGCTTGGCGGCAATGCACTCTTTCTCAGCAGTCAAGACCTTCAAATCGGACGCGGTGAAAGCATTGCAGATACAGCAAAAGTACTGTCAGGCTATGTAGATGCCATCATGATCCGTACGTTTGAACACGAAAAAGTGGAAGAGCTTGCGCTTCATGCATCAGTTCCTGTCATTAACGGGCTTACGGATACGTTTCATCCTTGTCAGGCACTCGCTGATTTAATGACGATTCTGCAGCTGAAACAAACATTTAAAGGAACAAAGGTTGCGTATGTTGGTGATGGTAATAATGTTGCCCACTCTTTATTAATTGCGTGCGCAAAAGTAGGCATGGATGCTGTAATTGCTCATCCAGAAGGGTACGGTCCGGATCCGTCCGTAATGGAAAAAATAGCAGAAATATGTGAACTTACAGGTGCTGTTATTACATCCACATCGAATCCGGAAAAGGCTGTTCATGAAGCAGATATTGTATATTCTGACGTATGGACGAGCATGGGACAGGAAAAAGAAAATGAAATCCGGCTGACTGCTTTTCATGCTTATCAAATAAACGCAGAGTTGATGAGCGGCGCGAAAAAGGATTGTCATTTTCTTCATTGTCTGCCTGCACATCGAGGTGAAGAAGTTACAGCTGAAATCATTGATGGAAGCCATTCCGCAGTGTTTCAGCAGGCGGAAAATCGGCTGCATGTTCAAAAAGCGTTGTTAAAGGAATTGCTGATTGGTTAGTTGCATTAGTTTGAAAATAAAAAGCATGGATCACTGAATCCATGCTTTTTGCCTTGGTAAAGATAACGCAGTTGGTCAAGCAATAATACGATAATATACAAATAATTCCTATGATAATGAGTGAATTTCTCTTCTGATAGCATGTAATCTTCGGAAAATGCCATACTATTTAAAGAATCATACCTAAGGAGGGATCTAATTTTGGGGCAGCAGCATCACTTTAAATCAGGTCAGAAAGCACCTAACAATGGGATTTATGTAGAAGTTGGAGAAACAGGATCTATGGTCAAAAATCCGCAGAAAATAAAGCTGCAGGCAGGAGATCAATTCCCTGAGACTTCAAATGATGACCGTCATTGGACATATCAAAGAAAACCATAAAAAGTGAAATAGAAGCAAAAAACCCTACTATCAATAGTAGGGTTTTTTGCATGAAGAGTCGAAAATTAGGTATTAATGATGTCCTTCTGCAGATCGGTCAGGAACAACTTCCCCGATGATCAGGATGAGAACGGTTACAACGACAGCTAGGATAGAAGCAGTGCCAAAGTTATATGCAACACCTGTCATTGAAGATACAACATAAGCCATCATTTGCATTAATAAAAACGTCCAAAAAAATGTCCAAAAATAGCGCAATCTGTTCACCTCAATCTCCAAACAATTCTATGTCCATATTATCATACATAGATTGTGGAATAAAAGCATTATTTAGACGTAAAGTTGACTATTTCATGAACGTTCATTTGCTGAATAATTAGGTATACATCCATTCGCTTTTTCACCTCGAACATATCTTATATAGAGTGCTCAAAGTACGAATGAAAGGTGGTGGGCAAACGATGGGAATTACAGAACGCTTTTTTCAGCTTGAATCCGAATGGAACATCATTCATTATCCTTATAAACCAAATGGTTTTGGTGTCTTTATTTTCGGCGACAAAACACATTTTGTTGATGGGCAAACAAGTTTCTGGCTGCAGCACTACGGCAGAAATCAGCTGCTTTCAATCCTGCTTAATGAAGGCTACACGGTCTTTACTTCTAATTTGTACGGGGCCAATTGGGGAAGTCCGAAAGCACTGCAGCTGGCAATGAAGATCTATCATATTGTAATGAAGAAAGAAATATTAAATGAACGTGTTCACATTCTCTGCGAAGGAATGGGTGCGTTGGTTGCGAAAGAATTTATGAAGCTTTCGCAAGATAAAATCCGCTCTGTAGCAATGTTCAATCCATGCCTGAACCTCCAAGCCCACCTTGAAAAAGAAAGAGAAAACATGTTTTTTTATAAAAGACTGACAAAAGAAATCGCCAATGCGTATGAAATTGATTCAAAACGAATAAAGGATTACAGCTTTGAATCCAGTTTTGCCTGCGGAGCAATTCCTGTCCATATTTGGCAGAGAATGAACAGCATCACATATCCGTATCAGGATCACAGTAAAATTTATGAAGAATTTAGAAGCAAGCAAGGGACAGATATCGAATTAACCTTTCACCTCTCAGATAACCTTTATAGGCTGAATCATTCTGTTGTGAAATTTTTCAAAGAAAATGAAAAAAATTTATGATCGAATCGTTCCTTGTGAAGCGGGAACGATTCTTTTGTGATAGCAGGTTGCATACGATACTATAACGCTTCCTAAAGGAGGAACGGAGCACATGAAAAAAGTATTGATTGCAGGAATCGGACAATTTGTTGGATTCGCCCTTTGCAATCATCTGCTGGAAGAGGGCGTCCAAGTTGCTGGATACATGAAAAAGCAAGAAGACAAACAAAAACAAAATATAGCTGAAGAAAAAATGATGCTGATCGGCAGGAATGCCTTATTTGAAAGATTGGAATCATTGAAAGAAGACAATGCATATGATGCTGTTTTTTACTGTATGACAGACCCTGCGGATCGGGTAAATGAAAATAACTCGAATTTTTTGAAGCAGTGTACGAACCTTTCCATTCAACAAAACATTCCATTTATTCTTGTATCATCAACAGAAGTATTTGGGGAGAAACAAACTGTAATTGAGAAAGAAACCGTCCCTGTTCCAACGACTGAAAATGGAAAGTCTCATTTCCGTCAAGAAGCTGAGGTACAGACACTTTTTGGGGAAACAAAGTTATACAGGATTGTACGGATCCCAGGACTTTATGGTCCATGGCAGCCTGTAAACATGTATGTTCATCAATGTATCATGTCATCTTTGACAGGTGTTAAATCGAACGAGACCAAAAGCGAAGAAACAAGAGACCTGATTTTTATTGATGATGCAGTCAGCAGTCTGCTTGATATTGTGAAGCTGAATTTATATGGGGGAACGGTTATTCATCTATCTTCTATGAAAAATCAATGGAATCAGGTAGCAGAATTATTTTCTGAAAAGCTTCCTGGAGATTCTGATTTTTCATTATCGAAGGATATCATTCACGTTGTGAAAAATAGTGTTTCTCTAAAAGAAGGAATACAGATGCAAAAAGAATGGATCAAGCAAAACCTGTATATTTACCAATAATTTTAGATAAAATTCAAGTTTTATTTGTTATTGGGAGATATTTCCTTGTGCTGTGAATTGGTTACAGTCTAAAATATAGGTGTAAATCATGTAATTGCACAAGCCAAAAGGAGTTGCTTGTAATGATAAAGAAACGTTTTCTTTTCGCCATATGTCTTTTTTTTCTGGCGGCATGTGGACAGCCCCAGCAAGAAGAAATGAAAAAAGTAGGCTTGCTTGTTCCTGATACCATCAGTGATCAAGTATGGGGTACGAAAGGATACAAAGGTTTATTAAAAATACAATCTAGCTACGGTGTCGATGTTTTTTATAAAGAAGGCATGAATAATGAAGAGGTTGTTCGTGAAGCAGTGGAAGAATTATCTGGAAAAGGCGTCAATTTGATCTTTGGCCATGGCAGTGAATATGAACCATATTTTAATACATTAAATGAGGAATATGAAAATATCCATTTTGTGTTTTTTAATGGTGATGCAAAAGGAGATAATGTTACTAGCCTTAATTTTGACTCAAATGCAATGGGTTTTTTTGGCGGAATGATTGCAGGGGAAATGACAAAAACAAACAAAGTCGGTGTTTTGGCTGCTTATGAATGGCAGCCTGAAATCGATGGCTTTTATGAAGGAGCATACTATCAAAACCCTGAAGTTGAAGTGGAAATAAAATATGTACAGAGCTGGGATGATGTAACAACAGCGCTCAACTATACAGATCAAATGATAGCTGAAGGCGTTGATGTTGTATATCCTGCCGGTGACGGGTATAATGTACCTGTCATTGAGCGGATAAAAGAAGAGGGTCTTTATGCAATCGGATATGTTTCCGATCAATCAGATCTCGGTGAAACAACGGTCCTTACGAGCACGATCCAGCATGTTGATAAATTATATGAGCTTGTTGCCCAAAAGTATATAAATGGTGATCTAGATAGCGGTAACTTGTATTTTGATTTTAAAGACGAGGTCATTGATCTCGGCAAATACAGTCCAAAAGTGGACAAGGCATTTCAAGACGAAATGAAAGAACATATTGAAACATACAGGCAGACAGATAAGCTGCCAAATCAACTATAAGGGAGAATTCAGATGAACCAGGAACCTAAAACACTAGAATTTATGCAAATTGCCATGAAGCATCTTCCAGAAGCAAAAGCAAAACTTGATGAAGCAGGAATTGAAATTTCAGCAGAACACCTTCAGCCAATGATGGAACTTCTGACAAAAGTCATGAATGATGCATATGAATTAGGGAAAAATGAAGCAATAAATAAAGATTGAACGAACGCAGCCGATGAGCTGCTTTTTTTTATGAAAATGAAAACCCAAGGCCAGACCTTGGGTTCCAAAAAGCTTTCATCATCGAGGTGCTAAAAAAACTCTTGAGGTATTAAACATATTTGATACGCTAACCAATATCTTGGAAATCCCAGCCGAATGGTGCCCTAGAAATTAGAAATAGTGAAATCAAGGTACCCATACGATCTGAATGGTGCCCTGGAAACCGGAAAAAGTGAAAACCAGGTACCCATACGATTTGAATGGTGCCCTGGAAACAGGGAAAAGCGAAATCAAGGTACCCATACCATCCGAAAGGAAGCATATATCAAAGCAGAAGGCATTAAGGTCTTGTCATTAGTACAATTGGGAAACCGTTCAGTTGTCCTTCGGCGTCTGGTCAGTAACAAAGGCCTTCTGCACAGAGAAAACCATCCACGCAGGGCTTTTTTGAATCAAAAAAACCGGATTAAGCATCCGGCTTTGAAAGACTATCTCTTGCTGTCCTTTTTCTGCTCTTTTTTCTCTAAATAGTCAAGTTCCCTCTGCAGCTTTCGGTAACTTTGCAGTCTGGAGGATGATAGGGTTCCGTCTGAAATAGCCTGATTAATCGCGCATTTTGGTTCGTTATGATGGCCGCAGTCCCTAAAATAACATGCCGCAGAAAGAGACTCAATATCTTCAAAACTCTGTTCCAGGGAGTCTGAATCCCAGAGCTGTAATTCCCTCATTCCGGGTGTATCAATTAAAAGTCCTTTTTGCGGAACAGCCATTAATTCTCTGTAAGTTGTTGTATGACGTCCGCGGTCATCGCCTTCACGCACATCTTGGGTCAGCTGCTTTTCTTCTCCTATTAAGCTGTTAATCAGCGTAGATTTTCCAACACCTGATGATCCAACGAAAGCAGAGGTTTTTCCTTCAGCTAAATAAGGTGCAAGCTGGTCCATTCCGCTGCCTTCAAGTGCACATACAGGAAGAACTGGAACGCCGAATGCCACACTTTCTGCAGCCATCATCTTCTTTTCCAAATCGCTGCATAGGTCTGCTTTTGTCAAAAGAATGACGGGATTCGCGCCGCTTTCCCATGCCATGATCAGATACCTTTCCATTCTCCTAATGTTAAAGTCATGATTCAGGGCCATTACAAGAAAAAGTGTGTTAATATTTGCTGCAATTAATTGCTCTTCATTGCCAGTGCCAGCCGCTTTTCTTGAAAGTTTACTGAACCTTGGCAGCACATGATGAATAGTTGCCTTCTTGTCTTCTCTCGCTGAAAGAGCTACCCAATCCCCAACTGCTGGATAATCCTCAGTCTTTTCCGCATCGAATCGAAATTTTCCGGATAAAGATGCCAATACTTCTCCATTCTCAGTTAGAACACGGTATAGATGTTTGTGTTCTAATGAAACCCGTCCGAATAAAAGGGTGTGATAAGAATTGCTCAATTCTTGAAAATGTTCGTTCCATCCTAATTGATTGAGTGTATATTTATTATTCATTTTTTCCTCCTGAAATTGTTTTTAGGCATAAGAAAAACCATGTGCAGACACAGCCCATGGTTCTCTAAAGAACAATTCAGGTAAGAAGGGTCATCTTTCCGGCAGATGAACCAAGGGCTGTGTATATGAAATAAGCGGCATTAATACAATTAAATTTTCCATATAACATCCCTCGCTCTCTCGCAGTTAATAAAATGATCATATGTTATTTACACTCTTTTGTAAACGGTTTATTTTAATTTTTTCTTGATAAAATCAACAATTGGCGTGAATTCCTTCAATACTGGCTTTAACTCATTCAATGACCCCATAATCTCATCTATTTGCATGAAAAGCTGAAAAAAATCGTTGTCTGATTGAGGTTCTTGCCCATCTGCAGCGGGGCTGCTTTCAGTTTCTTCATCCACTTTGCTTCGCTCTTTTTTATTCCCAAACATCATGGATGAGAAGAAATCTCCAGATTCTTCAGACCTTTTATCTTCGCTCAACATAAACACCTCGCTTTTTATTCCTTATTAATACTGTATGTTTCTTTTTAACAGAAGAACGAGACAAAAGCACAGGATTTAGATTGAAATTTTAAAAAGGATAAGATAAAATTAGTACCAGGTAATAATAATTGATTCTAAAAGGAGTTGCGTATATGAGTGCAGGAATTATTGGAATCGGACGGTATAATCCAGAACGTATTGTAACAAACGCGGATTTGGAGAAAATCATGGATACGTCAGATGAATGGATACGCACAAGAACTGGTATTGAAGAAAGAAGACTTGCAAATGATGATACAGATACATCTGATATGGCTTATTACGCAGCCAAAAAAGCAATTGAGAACGCAGGCATAACAGCTGAGGATCTTGATATGATTTTAGTGGCTACTGTTACACCTGATCAGCCGTTTCCTTCAGTAGCTTGTATGCTGCAGGAGAAATTAGGGGCTAAAAAAGTCGCTGCGATGGATTTGAGTGCAGCATGTGCAGGATTTATGTACGGTTTAGTATCAGCAAATCAATTCATAGAAACTGGAGCCTATCAAAATGTTCTTGTTGTCGGTGTTGAAAAGCTATCAAAAATAACGGATTGGAATGATCGGAATACAGCAGTTCTCTTTGGAGATGGTGCTGGAGCAGCTGTAGTCAGTGCTGTCAGCGAAGGAAAGGGCATCCTTGCTTTTGAATTAGGTTCAGATGGCTCTGGCGGAAAACATTTGTATCAGGCAGATAAACTTGTGATGAATGGCAGAGAAGTCTTTAAATTTGCTGTCAGACAAATGGGTGAATCAAGTATTAATGTGATTGAAAAAGCAGGTCTGAAAAAAGAAGATGTCGACTACTTGATTCCGCATCAGGCTAACATCCGCATTATGGAAGCTGCCAGAGAGCGTTTAGAGCTTCCGGCAGAAAAAATGTCAAAAACGGTGCATAAGTATGGAAACACTTCAGCAGCATCGATCCCGATATCTCTTGTAGAAGAGTTGGAAGCAGGAACGATTAAAGATGGCGATATTATTGTAATGGTTGGCTTTGGCGGCGGTTTAACATGGGGAGCCATTGCAATGCGATGGGGCAGATAATGAATACACAAGTATGTGAAAGGTATGGTGTTTTATATGAGTAAAAGACGTGTTGTTGTAACGGGTATGGGGGCAATTACGCCAATTGGCAATGATGTTAACGCTACATGGGAAAGTGCAATTAATGGAAGAACTGGCGTAGGTCCGCTAACCCGCATTGATTCAGAAGATTATCCAGCGAAAGTGGCTGCAGAAATAAAAGATTTTGACGCAGAAAAATTCATGGACAAAAAAGAAGCCCGAAAAATGGACCGCTTTACACAATATGCGGTTGCCGCTTCTTTCATGGCTGTACGTGATGCAAACCTTGAGATTACAGATGAAATCGCACCTCGTGTAGGTGTATGGATCGGCTCTGGAATTGGCGGAATGGAAACATTTGAAAACCAATTTGAAACACTTCTGACTAAAGGCGCAAGACGTGTCAGCCCATTCTTTGTTCCAATGATGATTCCTGATATGGCGGCAGGCCAAGTTTCAATCGCATTAGGAGCGAAAGGATTCAACTCATGTACTGTAACAGCTTGTGCAACAGGTACAAATTCAATTGGAGATGCTTATAAAGTCATTGAACGCGGCGATGCGGATGTGATGATTTCTGGAGGAACAGAAGCACCGATTACAAGAATGGCGTTTGCTGGTTTCTGTGCAAGCAAAGCTCTTTCGACAAATCCAGATCCAGCAACTGCAAGCAGACCATTCGATGCAAATCGGGATGGCTTTGTTATGGGTGAGGGAGCGGGAATTCTTGTATTAGAGGAGCTCGATCATGCGGTTGCACGGGGAGCCACAATCTATGCTGAAATCGTAGGATATGGCGCAACAGGTGATGCACATCACATTACTGCACCGGCTCCAGGCGGAGAAGGCGGAGTCCGTGCGATGAGGATGGCATTGGAAAACGGCGGATTGGTTCCTGAAGACATTGATTACGTCAATGCACATGGAACAAGCACATCGTATAATGATAAATTTGAAACACTTGCCATAAAAGAAGTATTTGGCGAACATGCATACAAACTTGCAGTTTCATCTACCAAATCGATGACTGGCCACTTGCTTGGCGCAGCCGGAGGTGTTGAGGCGATTCTTTCCATTCTTGCCATTAAAGAGGGTGTGATCCCGCCGACAATTAACTACACAACTCCAGATCCTGAGTGTGACCTGGATTATGTGCCAAACAATGCGAGAAAAGCTTCCGTCAATGTAGCTTTAAGCAACTCATTAGGCTTTGGCGGACATAACGCGACAATTATATTTAAGAAATATGAATAACAATTTGAAAAAAGTCAGCCTAGTGCTGGCTTTTTTGCATGTATATTTTTGCAGATATCCCATTTCTGAGCGCTAGTTAAATCGATGTCTAACAACTATTTTATTGATTAATCGTCATACAAAAACAAATCCAGACTCCAAATCACTTACACAAACACCCCAACATAAGATACGGCAGGAGGGAGTGTGGCGAATTCCATGACTGTCATGAATACAAATGAATGGCTCGATCAAACGGCAGATTATCTGAAAGTATGTGAACGTCTAGTACCATTTTTTAATAAAAATAAACCGGAAGAAATCAGCAAATATCTCCATGCATTCGGCATGTACAAAAGGGAAAGCACAGGAAAAGAAATCTTTGAAAAGCTTAAAAAGAAAAACGTATGGGAATTTGTAAAAAAAGATGAAGCAGTATTGAAAAAGAAATGGAACGGTCCGAATGTGCCGATTTTTATATTGCCTGCAGATGCTGAAAATCGAAAAATGAAGTATGAGTTTGGAGGCAAATCCGGACTTGCCTTTCATGATAAGTTATTTCTATTTTTATCTGAAAACAGCAATAAAGAAATACAAACGATATTAACTCATGAATATCATCACGTCTGCAGGCTCGCCAAGGATCCAAAGAAAGAAGAAGACTACACACTAATAGATGCAATAATTCTTGAAGGTCTGGCAGAGAACGCTGTAAGGGAGAGGATGGGAGAAGAGCTTGTCGGTTCCTGGACGAAGCGATATTCAAAAGAACAGATTCATCAATTATATAATAATATAATTGAACCTAATCAAGATCTGAAAAGTGACTCAAAGAAATTTTCCCAATTAATGTTCGGTACTGGATTTTATCCGAAAATGCTGGGTTATGCTGTAGGATATCAGTTGGTGAAATATTACATGGAGATTACAAATTCGAATATAACAGATTTATTTTCAGTCCCAAGTGAAGAAATAGTGAAAAAGTCATCAATAAAACCCAATTAAGGGTTTTTTTATTGGTATTTTTTCCTATTAATGAACGTATTTTTAATTTTAGATTACATTAATTTTAAAATTAGCTTGATTTTGTAAAAATATTGTAATAATATACAAATATATATTTTCTGATTATTCTATGTATACAGATGATTTACAAAATTAAGTTTATTAAAGTGGTTTATTTTTTACATCATAGGGCGGTGAAGGGTATTGTCAGTATTGTTAGAAGTTAAGAATCTAAAAACATATTTCTACAAGAAGAAACAGGCAGTTCCAGCAGTGGACGGCGTTGATTTAAAAATACATAAAGGCGAGACTGTAGCTTTAGTAGGTGAATCTGGTTCAGGTAAAAGTATCACATCTTTATCGATAATGGGACTTGTTCCCAGTCCAGGAGGAAAAATTGTAGAAGGTGAGATTTTATTAAATGGAAAAGATCTGGTGAAGTTACCTGAAAAAGATTTGTGCAAAGTGCGCGGAAATGATATTTCGATGATATTCCAAGAGCCTATGACATCCCTTAATCCTGTACTGACAATTGGAGATCAGGTAACTGAGGTTCTTATATATCACCAGAAACTCCCAAAAAATCAAGCTGTAAAAAAAGCAATTGAATTACTTAGATTAGTAGGTTTCTCACGGGCTGATGAAATTATAAATGATTATCCGCACAGATTATCAGGCGGGATGCGCCAGCGTGTTATGATCGCGATTGCGATGAGCTGCAATCCTAAGCTGCTTATTGCTGATGAGCCCACGACAGCTCTTGATGTAACAATACAGGCACAGATTCTTGATTTAATGAAAGATGTCAGCCGAAAATTTGATACTAGCATTCTATTAATCACTCATGACTTAGGTGTCGTATCTGAAATTGCTGAACGTGTTGTTGTTATGTACTGCGGGCAAGTTGTGGAAGAGGCTTCCGTGGATGACCTGTTTATTGAGCCGCTTCATCCCTATACACAAGGACTTATTGCTTCGATTCCGTCTATAGAAGGGGATATTGAAAAACTAAATTCAATACCAGGAAATGTTCCTGCACCGGATAATTTGCCGGTCGGCTGCCGATTTGCTCCAAGATGTCCAAAAGCATTTGACAGATGCTTCAGCGAGCAGCCAGATTTAACGTTAAAGTCAGCTCATCGCTCTGTTCGATGCTTTTTATATGATGATGAGGAGGCCGAGGTTCAATGAATGTAATAGACGCAGAAAGAAAAACAACCGGGCTGAAACAAGAGGAGACCATTCTGCAGCTCATAGATGTCCAAAAGCATTTCCCCATTAAAGCAGGAATTCTCCAGCGAACAGCCGGATATGTAAAGGCAGTAGACGGCATCAATTTATCTGTAAAAAAAGGTGAAACAATTGGGATTGTTGGAGAGTCAGGGTGCGGAAAATCTACAGCAGGGCGGACAATTATTCGACTTTATGAGCCGACAGGCGGAAAAATATTATTTGACGGACAAGATATTTCCCATTTACCTGAAAGTGAATTGCGAAAAACGGTAAGAAAAAATATTCAAATGATTTTTCAGGATCCTTTTGCATCGCTGAATCCAAGAAAAACACTCGGTTCCATTATTAAAGAACCAATGAATACACATGGAATTTATAAAGGGAAAGAAAGAACGGAAAGAGTGGAAGAGCTCCTTGAAAAAGTAGGTCTGAATGCTTCTTTCATTAATCGCTATCCTCATGAATTCTCAGGCGGACAGCGGCAAAGGATTGGGATTGCGAGAGCTATTGCACTAAATCCGCAGATGATTATTGCTGATGAAGCTGTTTCTGCACTTGATGTATCGATTCAGGCACAAATCATTAACTTGCTTGAAGAGATTCAGGATGAGTTTCATTTAACGTATATTTTCATTTCCCATGACTTAAGTGTAGTTAGACATATAAGCGACCGAGTCGGAGTCATGTACTTAGGGAAAATGATGGAACTTGCTGATAAAAACACCTTATATTCAGAACCTTTGCATCCTTATACGCAAGCGCTGCTGTCAGCGGTGCCGGTTCCAAGAAAAGCTGGAGCAGCAAGAAGAGAGCGAATTGTGCTTAAGGGGGAATTGCCAAGCCCTGCAAATCCTCCTCAAGGCTGTGTGTTCCATACAAGATGTCCAGCTGCGACAAGCGCATGCCGTGAAGCTGTTCCCCAGTTTAAAGAAGTACAAAAAAATCATTTTGTTGCTTGCCATCTTTACAATTAAAGGCTGGCAGGATCAGCATACATATCAACTGCTTGAAGGGAGGAGATGGACGAACAATACTTCTTTATGTTAAGCAAACTGAATATTCATAATCTAAAGGGGGAAATACGAAGTGAAACAACGTAAAAGTTTATTAACATTACTTAGTTTATTGTTAGTTTTCTCTTTGTTCTTAGCTGCTTGTAATAGCGGCGCGGGCGAAAAAACACCTGCTTCAGGTTCAGGCGGTAAAGAAGATGAAAAGCCTGCTGAAGATGCTGGAGAACCGCAAATGGGCGGAGATATCGTCGTTGGATCGATTGGAGCACCGACTTTATTCAACCCGCTTTATTCAACAGATGTTTCAAGTTCAGATATTGAAGATTTTATCTATGACGGCTTAGTAGATTCTGACACTGAGTTCAACCCTGTTTTGAATATAGCTGAAGATATTCAGACATCAGAAGATGGATTAACGTACACAGTCAAAATCAAAGAAGGCATTAAATTCCATGATGGCGAAGACTTAACAGCAGATGACGTTGTATTCACATATAGTATTCCGAAAAGCCCTGATTACGTTGGCGAGCGCGGATCAGCGTTTGAATCAATGGAATCAGTAACGAAAAAAGGCGATTATGAAGTTGAATTCAAGCTTTCAAAGAAAGATGCATCATTCTACCCTGTAACTCTAAGCTATGGAATTCTTCCTGAGCATATCCTTAAAGATGTTCCAGTCGGAGAGCTTGGCGAACATGAATTCAATACAAAATCTCCAATCGGTTCTGGTCCATTTAAATTTGTTGAGTGGAAAGATGGAGAGTATGTAAAAGTTGAGAAAAACCCTGATTATTTCCAAGGCGAGCCATACTTAGATTCGATCACGTACAAAATTGTTCCTGACCAAGATGCTTTATTGGCACAGCTTCAAGCTGGTGATGTTCACTTCACCGAAGTTCCTGGAACAGATATTGAAACAGTTAAAAGCACATTCAGCGGTGTGAAAGTGGAGTCTGGTCTCGGACTTTCTTACACGTATGTTGGATGGAATGAAAAGAATGAATTATTCAAAGATGTAAAAGTACGTCAAGCTTTAACGCAAGCAATTGACAGAAAAACTATCGTAGCACAAGTAATGAATGGTGATGGAGAAGTTGCTGACGTACCTGAAAGTCCATTATCTTTCGCTTACAGTGATGATGTAACAAAATTCGAATTCGATCCAGAAGCTGCAAAGGCTACTTTTAAAGAAGCAGGCTGGGAAGATACTGACGGAGACGGCATTTTAGACAAAGACGGCAAAAAATTCTCATTCACATTAAAGACGAACCAAGGTAATAAAATCCGTGAAGATATCGCAGTTGTCGTGCAACAGCAATTAAAAGAAGTTGGAATTGAAGTAAAACCTGAAATCGTTGAATGGTCTGCATTCATTGAGCAAGTTTCTGCACCAAACTGGGATTATGAAGCGATGATCTTAGGATGGAGCTTGTCTACATTCCCAGATCAATATGACATTTTCCACTCAAGCCAGGCTGCTGAAGGCTTGAACATGATTCACTACAACAACCCTAAAGTTGATAAATTGATTGATGAAGCGAAACAAATTCTTGATCAAGATGAGTATGCAGCTGCATATGGTGAGATTTATAAACTTCTTGCAGAAGATCAGCCTTACACATTCTTGTACTATCCAAACGTTCACCGCGTAATGCCTGAGAATCTTCAAGGCTATGAATTTAATGCGAAGAGCGAATACTACAACATTCACAAATGGTGGTTAAAAAAATAAGCACTGAGTGATAAAACGGTCATCAAAGAGTTTTCAGAGGGAAGGGAATATTCCCTTCCCTCGTTTTTATGACATTGAATATTGAACGAGTCTATGGAAAAAGTGGACATGTTTTTATTTATAGAAAATTGAGAAGGGAAGGGGAGAACTAGCTGTGTTAACTTATATCGTCCGCCGTACATTAATGGCTATTCCCTTATTATTAGGCATCACCATTATATCCTTTGCAATCATTCGTTTGGCGCCTGGTGATCCGACAAGCCTGCTGATGGACCCATCGATAAGCCCAAGTGATAAAGCGAAATTTATGGAGAGATATGGACTGAATGATCCTGTACATATTCAGTATTTTAAATGGCTTGGCAATATGGCACAGGGGGATTTCGGAACATCCCTAATCCGAAAAGGCGTACCTGTAAGTGAAATGATAATGAACCGTTTGCCAAACACATTGCTGTTAATGGTTGTTTCTACTGTGTTAGCTCTATTGATTGCCATCCCGTTTGGAATCATTTCTGCAGCAAGACCTTACACAAAAGTTGATTACACAGTTTCGGTTACTTCCTTTTTAGGACTGGCTACTCCGAACTTTTTTCTCGGTCTGATATTAATTATGGTATTTGCTGTACATCTTAACTGGTTCCCGACAGGAGGGACCTCTACCTTGAATGCGGAATTCAGTTTATGGGACAGAATCCATCATCTTATCCTGCCTGCGTTTGTATTGGCTTCAGCTGATATGGCAGGTTTAACGAGATATTCCAGATCCAGTATGTTTGACGTGCTGAAACAGGATTATATGAGAACGGCACGGGCGAAAGGGTTCAAGGAATCCAAAGTCATCATCAAGCATGGTGTACGCAATGGATTAATTCCAATCATTACAATCTTCGGTTTAATGATCCCTTCATTTATTGGAGGAGCGGTCGTTGTTGAGAAAATTTTTTCATGGCCTGGAATCGGTTTGCTGTTTTTTGATTCAGCCTTCCAGCGTGATTATCCGGTCATTATGGCTTTAACCGTCATATCAGCTGTCTTTGTAGTTGTCGGCAATTTAATTTCTGACATTCTATATGCCATTTTTGATCCGAGAATTGAGTATTAGGAAGGGGGAGCGGTATGTCACAAACAAATCTAACACCTGAAACTTCTGGTCAGCTGGCGGTCCATGGAAATATTAAAGCAAACCCTGATACATTAACGAAAATCTTTTTCAGGAAATTTGTAAAGAACAAACTGGCAGTGATTGGAGCGATTTTCCTTTTTATCATTATTTCCGCTGCAATATTTGCACCAGTCATTGCTCCATATTCTCCAGAAAGTCAGGATTTATTAAAAAAATTAGTGCCTCCTGGCGGTGAGAACATTCTCGGTACAGACCGTTTTGGACGTGATATGCTGACACGCTTGTTATATGGTGCTCAAGTATCCTTGCTTGTAGGGTTTGCGTCTGTTATTGGTTCGATTACTATTGGAACGGTTGTTGGAGCCATTGCAGGATACTTTGGGGGAATTATTGATGCAATCTTAATGCGTTTTGTTGATATTATTCTCTCAATTCCTCAGTTGTTCTTACTCATCACACTTATCACAATTTTTAAGCCTGGTGTCGATAAGCTAATTATTATCTTTGCGGTTTTGGGATGGACAACAACAGCCCGTTTAGTGCGTGGAGAGTTTTTATCTCTTCGTACACGCGAGTTTGTTTTAGCATCAAAAACCATTGGCACGAAAAGCTTTACCATTATTTTTTCGCATATTTTGCCAAATGCATTTGGTCCTATTATCGTTTCGGCGACGTTATCGGTAGGAACTGTTATCCTGGCTGAATCAACGTTAAGTTATTTAGGATTAGGAATACAGCCGCCAGTTCCAAGCTGGGGAAATATGCTTCAGGATGCACAGAACTTTACAATTCTCTTAACTTCCCCATGGTATCCTTTATTACCGGGATTATTGATTCTCTTCACTGTCCTTGCTTTTAACTTTGTAGGGGACGGTCTGCGGGATGCACTTGATCCAAAGGTGAATGAGTAAGAAAATGCTTAGTCGAGAATTATATTCTTGGCTTTTTTTTGAAGATGTACGATATTAACGATAATCAAAAAACGATTAATGTGAAAAAACTTTTTAAAAGAAATCATCCATAATCTGTTCGGAATGGAATATATTTTCTTCTCACTGCCTATACTGAAAGACAAAAGCATCGGAAGTGAGGGGTAGTAAATGTTGTTTCTTCATGATGTATGGGTGAACTGGTTTGAAGGCGAAGAGAACGGGTACAATGTGTGTCATTTTCATGAATGGAGAAAAGATGACAGTGTCGAACTCTTAGACCAGGTTCCTCTATTTAAAGTAAACTCGGTATTATTCCATTATATTGAAAATGATTTGTCTGAATTGCCGCAGGGATTATTAAAAGATGCCTTTCAAAAAGCGTATATTCGCAAAAATCATGAGCGCATCCAGCTTGATTATTGTTTTGTCGTAACAGATGGAGAAGGGATCTTGGCTGTTGATACGATCGGCTACAGCATTCCAGTTCGTAAAAGCAGGTTAATTCCCCGTCAGGAACAGCTCGTTTATGAAATGATTAAAGATGTTGAATCAGAAGAATATTTGTTTGAAGTGGAAGAGTTGGAAAAGGAATTTCATATCCTTTCCCCAAATCCATTACATATGAGCGGGTTAACAAGAAAAGAACGTCAGTTAAAGCAGCTGCTGTTTATGGCTCTTGATCAGCTTCAATCAACAAAAAATGCGGCTGAGGTCAAGTACTGGTATACTGAGTGGAATCCGACCATGTATGTAACGATACAAGATTTGGGCTTTGAGGATGTATGGAGAAAGCTATACGAAGAAACACTAAGCGGCTGGAGTCAGAAACATATGACTTTATGCGAGAACTTGATTAAAGGACAGCCATTTTTCGAAAAACTTTGGGAAATGGAGCATGAATCTAAAGTGAATTAGGACAAGCACTATCATAAAGGAACCTGCTTCAATATTTAATGAGTCAAAAAGGGGTAGGTTTTGAACAAATATAAAAGAGCGTCGATATGCCGATGCTCTTTTTTGTGTTTCAGCTATAGGTTATGGCGCTGACATACGTGCCTCTGATCGTGATGTTATTTCTTTTTCCTCCCGAGCCCCATTGCACTTTCCATTTTCTTTATCATTTTATTTGCCGCTGCATTGGCTCTCTCTGCTCCCCGGTCCAAAATAAGATCTAATTCTTCTGATTCCAGCAGGGCATAATACTTTTCTTGTATTGGTTTTAATACTTCAATGACAGCAGCAGCTGTATCGCTCTTAAAATCTCCGTAGCCCTTGCCATCATATTTTTCCTCTAATTCAGCAATTGATGTACCAGAAAGAATCGAATAAATCGATAATAAATTAGAAACGCCAGGTTTGTTTTCTTTATCGTATTTTACGATTCCTTCAGAATCAGTAACAGCACTCTTGATTTTCTTTTCAATCGTTTTTGGATCATCTAATAGCGTAATGAACGATTTTAAGTTTGGATCAGATTTGCTCATTTTTTTCAGCGGATCAGCAAGGGACATGATTCTCGCCCCAACCTTGGGAATACGTACTTCTGGAATTGTAAAAATGTCATTGTACTTTTTGTTGAAACGCTCAGCTAAATCACGTGTCAGCTCTAAATGCTGTTTTTGATCTTCCCCAACAGGAACGATGTCAGTCTTATATAGTAGAATGTCGGCAGCCATAAGTGGAGGATAGGTTAATAATCCGGCAGAAACTGCTTCTTTTCCAGTGGATTTATCTTTGAATTGTGTCATTCTTTCGAGCTCACCGATGTATGCGACACATTGAAGCATCCATCCTGCCTGAGCGTGAGCTGGAACTTCTGATTGTACAAATAACGTTGCTTTCTCTGGGTCAATGCCAATTGCAAGATAGAGAGCAGCTAGCCCCCGAATGTTTTTGCGCAGCTGAAGACGATCCTGAGGTACAGTGATTGCATGCTGATCAACAATGCAAAAATAGCAGTCATAATCATGCTGCAAATCAATAAACTGCTTCAATGCTCCAATATAGTTTCCTAATGTAACTGAACCTGTGGGCTGTATGCCAGAAAAAATGGTTTTCATTTCTCTTCACTCCTACTAATAAAATGGTTGTCATTTGAAAATCGTGCTCTTTTCTAATAAAATTACTTATCGCTTTATTAATTGAATGTTTTAGAAAAGAGCCTATAAAATACAAAAAAGCCCATTCGTCCCCTGCTGTACAGGGACGAATGGACCGCGGTGCCACCCTAATTATTTCTAAAAGAAATCTCTTAAAGTCTTATAACGCAAGACAAAACGGCTGATCCTACTAGTGTTCAGTCAGCTGCTCAAAAGTCCATTCCATCATGTTCATTACCCGCATCCCAGCAGCAGCAGGCTCTCTTAAAATGAATCCATCATGTACTACTCTTTATCATCGCTTCTCAAATAAGTATTTTTTTACATTATAAAAGCTTATAAGCAGATAAGCAACTTGATTTATAAATAATAAACAAATAAGCTTCCGAGCATAGTTGCGGCGAGGAGAAGGCCTGCCAAAAGGAACGGCATATATTCAATACTCAGCAGCTCAGAAAAAAGCTTCATCTCTTCAACTTCCTCTTTATCAAGGTCCTTGCCCTTAGACTGAAAGGTTCTCCTGAATCCCTGGGTAATTCCATCAAAAAAGCCGCCCTGAGATACTAATAAAAACAAACAAACAGCAAGAAGCACACCTGATATATAGAAAGAAATGTTTATATAGTGAAGGATCGTGATCTCTCTATAGAATAGGAGAGACAGCAGCAAGACCAGAACAAATGAACCAGTAAAAACAGTAGTAAACAATTTTAGCTTCATAAATTAACCTCTTTTTTAAAATTAATCATATCAGAAATGGAGAAAGTCAAATAGTAATTTTGTCTTCGTAAATACGAAGGAAACTATTTTAAGAAAATTTTAACTAATCAGAATCTTTTAATTATGCCCGCAAAATAGTTTATTAACTATTAGTGCATACTGTATACATTTTCTATTTTACACGCAATTTAAAATCTTTACAAAGACTATAGGAATGGTATTTTCTATGTAATAAATTCGAAAAACCGGGACTAATATTGTCAGAAAATATAGGTATAAAGAACTATTTTTCATTAATAAAAGTCTTAATTTTATTGCATTTGTGTAAATTTTATTAAAAAAATGAATGTACAAAAATTCGAAAGCTTGTATAATAGTGTTTGTAAGAATTTTTTAAAAATAAAAGGGAGGGTTATTAATGAAAAAGTCAAAATTTTCATTGCTTTTAGTTCTTTCGCTTGTAATCAGCGTATTTTTATCAGCATGCTACGGCGGAGGCAACCAAGGTTCTTCTGATGGAGGAGACAAAGATAAAGACTCCAAAGAAGAAACAAATGTACCACAGGAGCTTAAAGTTCTTGAGCAATCTGAGATTCCATCAATGGACTCAGTGTTAGCTGAAGATACAATCAGCTTATCTCAATTGAACAATACAAATGAAGGATTATATCGTATTGATGAAAACCAAGAGCCAGTTCCTGGAATGGCTGATGGTGAGCCTGAAGCAAATGAAGAGGGCACAGAATATACAATTAAAATTAAAGAAGATGCTAAATGGTCAAACGGTGACCCTGTTACAGCTAACGACTTCGTATTTGCTTGGCAGCGTGCTCTTAATCCTGATACTGGATCTGCATATGGTCCATATATGATGATGGGCAAAATTAAAAATGCTGAAGCATTATATAATGGAAAAGCGAAACCAGAAGAATTAGGTGTCAAAGCTGAAGATGAAAAAACATTGGTTATTACATTAGAAAAACCAATTCCTTTCTTTAAATCATTAATGGCTTTCCCAACTTTCTATCCGCAAAACCAAAAGTTTGTTGAAGAACAAGCTGCAAACTTCGGTAAAAAATCAGAAAATTTAGTGTTCAATGGACCTTTCGCAATCAATGGCTGGGAAGGACCTGCTGATACTGAGTGGACTTTAGAGAAAAATGCTGAATACTGGGATGCAAAAAATGTAAGCCTTGAAAAAATCACGTTCAATGTTTCAAAAGATCCTCAGGCTGCAGCGAATGCATTTGAAGCTGGAGAAGCTGATGTTACTCCAAAACTTTCAACACCGGCAGTTATCGCTCAATATGATGGTGACGATCGCTTATTAAGATGGTTAGAGCCTACAATTTTCTGGCTTAAATTAAATCAGAAAAACGAAGCTCTTGCTAACGTAAATATCCGTAAAGCAATTGCAATGGCATTCAATAAAGAAGATTTAACGAATGAAATTTTAAACAATGGATCAATTCCTGCAAACTATGCTGTACCAAAAGAATTCGTAACAAACCCAGAGACTGGTGAAGATTTCCGTAAGGCTAATGGAGATTTATTAACGTACAACCTAGAAGAAGCTAAAAAGCTTTGGGCAAAAGGCTTAGAAGAGATTGGCCAAAAAGAAGTGAAATTAGTTTACCTTGGCGGAGACACAGAAACTTCTAAAACAATCGATTCTTACATGAAAGATCAGCTTCAAAACAACCTTGAAGGTTTAACAATTGATGTACAAAGTGTTCCTTTCAGTGTTCGTTTAGATCGCGACAAAACAATGGATTATGACATCCAGGCTGCTGGATGGGGTCCTGACTACCTTGATCCAATTTCTTTCTCAGATCTATGGATAACTGATGGCGGAAATAACAGAATGGCATATTCTAACGAAAAGTATGACAAATTATTAAAAGACGCTCAAACAACTTTAGCTAACGATCCTGCTAAACGTTTCGAAGCTTTACAAGAAGCTGAGAAAGTTGTATTAGAAGAAGATGCTGGTATTGCTCCAATTTACCAACGTGCATCAAACCTTTTAATCAACAAAAAGGTTGAAGGATTCACTTACCACCTTGTTGGTCCTGAATACAGCTACAAGTGGATTAAAATCACAGACGCTGAGTAATAACTATTTACAATTACAATGCGAATGATTAGAATCAAAAAGAATAAAAAGAGAGTATATGCGATATACTCTCTTTTTACCTGCTAAAGAATTGTCGAATTATGTAGATGATTCTGAATTTTTCATATAGTTCTAGGAGGTGCACACATGGTCAAATATTTAGGGCAACGTATGATTTATATGCTTATTACACTTATATTGATTGCTTCTTTTACTTTTTTCCTTATGAAAATGATCCCCGGTTCTCCATTTAATAGTGCTAAGCTATCTGATGCACAGATAGAGATCATGAAAGAGAAATATGGGTTAGATGAGCCTGTACCTGTACAGTATTTCACGTACATGACAAATCTTGTGAAAGGTGATTTTGGTGTATCTTTCCAATTTGACAACACTCCGGTATCAGAGCTGCTTGCTGCTCGTATCGCCCCATCGGCCATCCTCGGTTTTCAGGCAATGTTTGTAGGTACTATATTCGGAATATTACTTGGTATTTTAGGAGCGCTTCGTCAAAATACATGGGTTGATTATGGGTCAACATTTATTGCAGTTATCGGTAAATCGATCCCTTCTTTTGTATTTGCTGGATTAATGCAATATTACATCGGTGTAAAACTTGGATGGCTTCCTGTTGCATTTTGGCGCGGCCCTGAATACAGCATATTGCCTACAATTGCTTTAGCTATGTTCCCAATTGCAATTGCAGCACGTTTTATGAGAACAGAAATGATTGATGTTTTAAATTCTGACTATATTACACTTGCTAAAGCTAAAGGTGCAAGCTACTTTGAAATTGCATTTAAACATGCTTTGCGAAATGCATTAATTCCAGTTGTAACGGTTTTAGGACCGCTTGCAGTCGGATTAATGACTGGTTCCCTCGTAATCGAAAAGATTTTCTCGGTTCCAGGAATTGGAGAACAATTCGTAAAATCGATTACAGTTAATGATTACCCTGTCATTATGGGGACAACACTTTTATTTGCTTTCTTATTTGTATTAATTATTCTTGTTGTCGATATTCTCTACGGCATCATAGACCCACGAATTCGTTTAGCGGGAGGTAAAAAATAATGTCACAAAAAGAAATCAGCAAAGAATTATTCCAGCCCGCTAATATTGATTCTTCAAAGAGTGAAGAAATAAATAAACCGAGCCTCAATTATTGGCAGGATGCATGGCTTCGAGTAAGAAAAAATAAGGCTGCCGTTTTCAGTTTAATTGTGATTGTTCTGCTAACTCTATTAGCATTTATCGGACCTGCTGTAAGTGGCTATGATTCAGCTCGTCAAAAGGCAACTCATGCTAATTTGCCTCCTCGTATTCAAGGTCTTGAAAACATTAGCTGGCTGCCTTTTGATGGGACAAGAACCCTTAATAATGGAGAAGAAGTAAAGGTTTATGAACAAAAACAAATTAAAGAGTATTACTGGTTAGGAACGGATAATTTGGGCCGTGACCAATTTACACGTATTTGGAAAGGCACCCAAATTTCACTGTATATCGCGTTTTTAGCGGCTTTCATTGATATGATCATTGGAGTTGCATACGGGGCAATATCCGGTTATTTTGGCGGACGCATCGACAATGTCATGCAGCGAATTATTGAGGTTTTAATGGGTATACCAAATCTGGTTGTCGTTATCTTGATGATCTTAATTTTGAAACCTGGTATTATCTCGATTACAGTTGCATTAACGATCACCGGCTGGGTTGGTATGGCCAGGGTCGTTCGGGCACAAGTGCTTAAGCTTAAGAATCAGGAATTCGTGTTGGCATCGAGAACTCTTGGAGCAAGTCACAGTAAAATTATTTTTAAACATCTGATTCCAAATTTAGTTGGAGTTATTATTATAAATACAATGTTTACCATTCCAAATGCTATTTTCTTCGAAGCGTTCTTAAGCTTCATCGGTCTTGGATTACAGGATCCTCTGGCTTCTCTAGGAACGTTAATTGATGAAGGGTTTAAATCAATGAGAGCATTCCCTTATCAAATGATTTATCCGGCAATCGTAATCAGTGTCATTATGGTTGCATTCAATATGATTGCTGATGGATTGCGCGATGCGCTTGATCCTAAGATGAGAGACTAGAAATAAGGCAGGTGAATGATGTTGGAGAAAATTTTAGAAGTTAAAGACTTACACATTTCGTTTCACACGTTTGCAGGTGAAGTTCAAGCCATCAGAGGTGTGGACTTTGATTTGAAAAAAGGGGAAACTCTTGCAATTGTAGGAGAATCAGGATCTGGTAAATCTGTAACAACCAAATCGATCATGAGATTATTGCCTGAGAGCAACTCCGAAATCAAAAAAGGTGAGATTCTCTTTAATGGCAAGAACCTTGCGACACTATCTGATAAACAAATGCAGAAAATCCGAGGAAAAGATATTTCGATGATTTTCCAGGATCCAATGACTTCCTTGAATCCGACAATGATTGTTGGAAAACAAATTATGGAACCGATCATTAAACATCAAAATATGAGTAAAGCGCAAGCGAAAGAAAGAGCAATTGATCTCCTTCGACTTGTTGGAATTCCGAAACCTGAACTGCGATTTAAACAATATCCACATCAATTTTCAGGCGGGATGAGACAGAGGGTCGTAATTGCCATTGCCCTTGCATGCAACCCAAAGGTATTAATTGCTGATGAGCCAACGACAGCTCTTGATGTGACTATACAAGCACAGATTCTTGAGCTAATGAAAGACTTGCAAAAGAAAATTGATACATCAATCATCTTTATTACACATGATCTTGGTGTAGTAGCAAATGTCGCCGACCGGGTAGCTGTTATGTACGGAGGGAAAATTATCGAGATCGGGACAGTCGATGAAATTTTCTACAATCCGCAGCATCCATATACGTGGGGTCTGATCAGTTCAATGCCAAGTCTGGACTCTACTGATCAAGAACTTTATGCGATACCTGGAACTCCTCCGAACTTATTGCATCCGCCTAAAGGAGATGCTTTTGCACCGCGTAATGAATATGCAATGCAAATTGATTTAGAAGAGCAGCCTCCAATGTTTAAGGTGTCTGATACACATTATGCTGCAACATGGCTGCTTCATCCGGATGCACCTAAAGTTGAACCGCCGGCAGCCGTTAAGCTTCGCCAGCGCAAATTCCCTGAAATGAAGGAGGGAAAGTAAAAGATGGAAAGAGAAAAATTACTTGAGGTTAAAAACTTAAAACAGCATTTTAATGTAGGAAAAGCAAATGAAGTGAAAGCTGTTGATAATATATCTTTTGATATCTATAAAGGTGAAACACTCGGTCTTGTTGGTGAGTCAGGGTGCGGAAAATCAACAACAGGCCGCTCAATCATCCGTCTTTACGATGCGACTGACGGTGAAGTGAAATTTAATGGTGTGAACGTTCATGGCAAAAAATCTAAAAGTGAGTTAAAAACATTTAACCGTAAAATGCAAATGATTTTCCAGGATCCGTATGCATCCTTGAATCCTCGTATGAAGGTTTCTGACGTTATTGCCGAAGGAATCGATATTCACGGATTGGCAAAATCAGATAAAGAGCGGATGGAAAGAGTGTATGAACTGCTTGAAACTGTTGGATTAAACCGTGAGCATGCGAACCGTTTTCCACATGAATTCAGCGGTGGACAGCGCCAGCGTATTGGTATTGCACGTGCACTTGCAGTAGACCCGGATTTCATAATTGCAGATGAACCAATCTCAGCACTTGATGTATCCATCCAGGCACAGGTAGTCAATTTAATGAAGCAGCTTCAAAAAGAAAAAGGATTGACATACCTCTTTATCGCCCATGATCTGTCAATGGTAAAATACATCAGTGACCGAATTGGAGTTATGTATTTTGGGAAGCTTGTAGAGCTTGCTGATGCAGAAGAGCTTTATAACAACCCAATCCATCCATATACTCAAGCATTGTTATCTGCAATACCGCTTCCGGATCCTGATTATGAGCGCACTCGTATTAGAAAAAAATATGATCCCGCTCAGCATCAGTATACAGAAGGTGACGAGCCTCAGTTCCGTGAAGTAAAACCTGGACATTTTGTTATGTGTTCAGAAGCTGAATTTAAGCAATATCAAACTCTATATGCGAAGTAAAAGAAAGTGATCTCTTGATAGAGATCACTTTTTTAACGTCTAATCATGACCGATAAGTAAACGGAATATACTAGTTTATATAAGATTTTATACCTGTTGTTTATTTTGTTGAAAAATGTCAAAATAAGTCCCAATACATGTATGAACATCCTATTTTTTCATTTATAATAAGGGTAAATCAGCAAATGGAGGGTGTTAAACGTGGCTTTCTTTCAAAAGGCTATACCTGTTTTCCTATTAGCAGGGGCATTAGCCATCACAGGATCGGGCACACAGACGCAGGCAAATACCGACTTAGCTGCAGCGGCACATAATAGTAAAACATTGGCATTTCAGAAGAAGGAATTGCCGGAATCAATGCCCCGCTTTGCTTTCGATTCAGGACTGAAATTTGAATATCCAGATGCGATCAGAGGAATATATGTAACAGGACATTCTGCAGGCGGCAGCAAATTTGAACAGCTGACTAACTTAATGGATACTACAGACTTAAATGCAATGGTCATTGATGTAAAAGATGATTTCGGAAATTTAACCTATCGGCCAGATAAGTCTTCTCCTTACTATGATATAAGTCATCAATACATAAAAGATCCGCGCGCAATGCTTAAGGAACTTGAGAAAAAGAAAATCTATCCAATTGCACGTGTTGTTGTTTTTAAAGATTCTGTTTTAGCAAATAAAAAGCCGGAATGGTCGTTTAAAGATGGAAACAGCGTTTGGAAGAATGGGCGCGGAGAGTCGTTTGTGAACCCTTTTGTTAAGGAAGTATGGGATTATAATGTTCAAATTGCGATTGAAGCTGCGAAAATGGGTTTCCAGGAAATTCAATTTGATTATGTCCGTTTTCCAGAGGGGTTTGAAAATAAAGATGCCACTCTAAAGTACAGCTCAGGAGATTATACAGATACAAAACAAGATAATATTCAAAAGCGAGTAACTGCCGTGACGGATTTTGTTCAATATGCCCGGGAAAAGCTAAAGCCATATGGGGTGAAAACATCGGTTGATATTTTTGGCTATTCCGCAACATTGCCGGAAGCACCCGGAATCGGTCAAAATTTCACAAAAATCGCAGACAACGTTGATGTCATCTCATCAATGATTTATCCAAGTCATTGGACAGCTTATTTCGGAATTGCAAAGCCGGATTTAAAACCATACGAGTTAATTACGGAATATGCAAAGCTTGAGAATAAGAAGCTGGATGAATTAAAAACACGGCCAGTATCCCGTCCATGGCTTCAAGATTTTACAGCATCTTGGCTAGGCAGCGGAAATTACAAGAAATATGGAAAAGAAGATGTAGAAGCACAAATCAAAGCATTGAATGAACAGGGAATTAATGAATATCTCTTATGGAATGCCGGCAATAACTATACAAAAGGCGTTGATTATACGCCTTGAATGATTAGCCCCCGTATCTTATACGGGGGCTGTTTTTAGTAAGAAAGGGGTTCTTGTGGGATCATAATACAGCTGTTCCGATAGTAAAACTTGGATCCCGGCTAATAAGATGTCTTGTGCGAATAATAAGTACAGCATTTCGGAAAATTAGTGGGGTAATAAGGGTGCGGAGCGCTTACACAAACTTATGTAAACGCTTTAAAATTGCAAAAAAATAAATACCCAAGTTCTGCTAGCAACAGGCGCTCAGGTGGCCATTATCTTTGTCTTCCCCCGACCTTTCTCCAGCCAGCCTGAGTTTTTAATGTATGCTCGACGTTTTGATTTTTCTTTTTTCCGCTAAAGATGGTTTCGCCGATTCCATTTGTGATTACACCCATTAAAGCTGTGATACCAATGACTAAAGCAGCAACAAGCAGAAAATCGAATGCATATTCAAGCAAAAAACCTCACCATCCCATTATTTACTTATTATTTAATATATCTTATGTTTAACACTAAGGAAAGAGGGTAAATCAATTTATAGAGGTACGAACGTTTAAAACAGCAAGGAGCGGATCGATGAACTGGTATGAAAAATTAAATCAATATTTTCCAATCGAAGAGATGAAGTCTAAAGAGCATATCGAAACTCTTTTAAAAGAGCGGGGTGATATTTATCATAAAGACGAAGGAGAATTTCATGTTCTGATGTATGCAGAGCTTGCAGATTTTATCTTTATCGATTACTTGTTTGTTTCAAAGAAGGCAAGAGGACAAGGCCTTGGACATAAGCTGATTTCTAATCTAAAGGAGCTTGGAAAACCAATTATTTTAGAGGTGGAACCCGTGGACGAAGATATTTTAGATACGGGCAAGCGATTGAAGTTTTATCAAAGAGAAGGTTTCAAGCATGCAAAAGCAATCGGTTACAGAAGAAAGTCGCTTGCTACAAACGAAATTAATGCAATGGAAATTCTCTATTGGTCGCCAGAAGATGCTTCAGAAGAATTAATCTATGAAGCAATGAAGAAGACATACTTAATGATTCACACTTATAAAGATAAAGAAATTTACGGCAAAGCATACCAGGATGTTCAGGAGGTCCTGTCAATGCAGGATCAGGATAATCAGAAAGACATTTTCGATGCCCTGGACTAATTGAGAATGGAATCATGGGATTTTATCATGTTATTTCCCATTACAGCCATTTGTTTCAACGAAAATGACTGTTTTTCGGAGCACTTTTTATGAATAATAGTAAAAGAAATATGCTATTCATTACGGAATTGTAACTGTTTTGTCAAACATTTGTTTTGAAAAAGTATATACTTACTTACTTTTCTATAGTATAATCTGTTATAGACATTACTTAATTATAGTAATTTCAATTTAAAAACATAATGTGATACTTATTACTAATATAAGCAGTCTGTTCATTTTACACAAAAAGGAGTGAAAGGTTTATGGTAACGTTATATACTTCACCAAGCTGTACTTCTTGTCGTAAAGCGAAAGCATGGTTAGAGGAACACGAAATTTCATATACAGAGCGTAATATTTTTTCTGAGCCATTGTCAGTTGATGAGATTAAAGAAATTCTGCGAATGACAGAAGATGGCACAGATGAAATTATTTCAACCCGTTCAAAGATATTTCAAAAGCTGAATGTAAATGTTGAAACAATGCCGCTTCAAGAACTTTATGATCTGATTCAAGAGCATCCTGGTCTTTTAAGACGTCCGATCATAATTGATGAGAAACGCTTGCAAGTTGGGTACAATGAGGATGAAATCAGACGATTCTTACCTCGTAAAGTACGCACGTATCAGCTTAGAGAAGCACAGCGTTTAGTGAATTAATGAGAGATGCGAAAACCTTCCTTGAATATCATGGAAGGTTTTCGTTTTTTTCGATTTTTTGATAGATGACACCTGCTGCAATCAAAAAGATAATCAGCAAATATGGAAGCATCACACTTATGCTTGGATGAGTATGGAAAATCGGTGCGAGCTTATGTTCATGGATAATCATTTTTCCTGCTGTATAAGCAAGCATTCCACCTCCAATATAAACAAGGGCCGGATATCGATCAAGTATTTTTAAAATGAGGTTGCTTCCCCAAATCATGATCGGAATGGAGATAAGAAGGCCAATGATGACAAGCATTGTTTGTCCATTTGCAGCCCCCGCAACTGCAATAACATTGTCCATCCCCATCAGCATGTCAGCAAATACAATTGTTTGAACAGCTTTTCTCAAGGATTGATGGCTTTGAATCTCTCCTTCACTTTCTGCTGTACCAACAATCAGGTGATACGCAATGTAAAGAAGCAATATTCCGCCAATTAGCTGCACAAATGGAATTTGAAATAAATAAACAGCGACTGATGTCAGCATAATGCGAACCACAATTGCTAAAACCGTTCCAATAATCACTGCTTTTTTCCTTTGTTTTGGGGGAAGATTGCGGCTTGCCATTGCAATAACGATTGCGTTATCGCCCCCAAGGAGCAAATCAATGCCGATAATCATAACCAAAGAGAGTAAAAATTCCTGTTCCATCATGAGTACCTCTTTCCCTGGAATATCAGAACTTAAATAATTTCTAGCATCCATGTCTAGCTCCAGCGCCTAACTCCTTGGGGCAGAACGGATCTGCCTGCCTGCGCTGCAAGGCGTTTGTGCTTTTCATGTGATAGACTGCTCGTACCATATATATGAAGTGAACTATGATTTATGAGCCATTCTGTATGGGTAAATAACTGTTTTTGTAAAATCAAGGTTTTTTTATTTCATTCGGAGAGGTTTTATCATAAAATAGGAGTACAAGAATATTGAAAGCCAAGTCCCTCTTTCAAGACAAGTTTTAACAGGCTTTTATTGCATTGCGCTGAGGATTAAAGAGCTGCAGAAAAGGGTAAAGTGTAAGAAAGTGCAACTTAAATTTAGGGGTTTAGTTGTCCCTTCAACATCATAAATAGAAGGGAAGGTTGTAAAGATGGAGATAGAACGTATTAATGAATATACCGTTAAGTTTTATATTTCATATCTTGATATAGAAGAACGCGGTTTTGACAGAGATGAAATCTGGTACAACCGCGAAAGAAGTGAAGAGCTTTTTTGGGAGATGATGGATGAAGTCCACGATGAAGAAGATTTCATGGTGGAGGGACCGCTGTGGATTCAGGTTCAGGCTCTTGATAAAGGACTTGAAGTCATCGTCACAAGAGCACAGCTGTCAAAAGACGGCCAAAAGATTGAGCTTCCATTGTCTGAAGATAAAGGTAAAGAACTGCCTGTTGATGGGAATATTGAATCCATTCTTGATCAGCACTTCAATGACGATATTGATGATAAAGCTGATGCTGCGCTAATAGAAGAAGAGCAGCAGCTGCAATTTTTAATAAAATTCAGTGATTTTGAACATGTAATTGCTTTAGCTGGCGTTCCAGTTGCTGGATTTACAAATGCCCTCTATTCACTTGATGACCAATATTATTTATATGTAGAGTTTGATGAGGAACAATTAGACGAAGACATTGAAAATATATTGAGCATTATACTCGAGTATGGACAAGAATCAAGAATGACCATTCACCGGGTTACTGAATACGGCAAAGAAATCATTAAGGAAGATGCTCTTGATGTTGTTAAGAAACATTTTAGTTAAGTAAGATAGAAAAAAGTGCCGATTTCATTTCGTTTGAAGTCGGCCTTTTTCATAAGGTAAAATGTTATCCCGAATACATAGCAAGGAGCAATGTCTGGCTCACTCAGGTTAACAGGCAGATCATGGCGCTTTTAGCTTTTCTTCAAAGATTACATAAAAAGTCAGGGGTACACTATGAAAAATACGGTTCGAGTGCTTTTATTTCTTCTTATAATTGGTTTTTTTATTTTCATCATTCAAAATTTTACAGGGATTGTATCACGGGAATGGCTCCTGACTGCTACAACGGTTCTTTTCATGTTTTCGATTATTTTTATTGGCTTTGTAATCTTTTTGGAAAATCGCAAGCCTACTCAAACCATTACATGGCTAGTAGTATTAGGAAGTTTCCCTTTAATTGGTTTTTTATTTTACCTCTTATTTGGACGCAATGTGAGAAAGAAAAAATTATTTGACCGAAAAGCACTTGTTGATGAAAAAATTATGCTTGAGATTGAAGGAAATCAATCAAATTATGAAGATAAAATCGACAAAATGGGCGACCATCAGCAAATGCTATTTAATCTTGCGCATCGCCTCGGTCATACACCGATTTCGTTTGCAACAAGGACGAAAGCTTTGACAAATGGAGAGGAAACGTTCAATCATATTTTTGCAGAACTTGAAAAGGCTGAACACCACATTCATCTTGAATATTATATCGTCAGACATGATGAGGTAGGCAATAAGCTAAAGGATGCTTTGATTAAGAAAGCAAAAGAAGGCGTAAAGGTTCGCTTTTTATACGACTCTGTCGGCAGCTGGAAATTATCAAAGGCATACATAAAAGAAATGCAGCAGGCAGGTATTGACGTTGTTTCCTTTTTACCTGTACGAATGCCTTTTTTGAATAATAAAATTAATTTTCGCAATCACAGAAAAATTATTGTCATTGATGGAACAGTAGGCTTTGTTGGAGGATTAAATGTAGGGGATGAATATTTAGGAAAGAATGAATTTTTCGGTTTTTGGAGAGACACTCATTTAATGGTATGGGGCGAAGCTGTCCGTACGCTGCAGATGATTTTTCTTCAGGACTGGTATTACATGACCGGTGAAAACTTGGTGAAACAAGAATATATGACTCCTTCAATCGAGCTTGAAGAACATGAAGGCGGCGTTCAGATTATTGCAGGCGGTCCCGATAATAAATGGGAAATCATTAAGAATCTGTTTTTCTCGATGATCACATCAGCAAAAGATTCTATTTGGATAGCATCGCCTTATTTTGTGCCTGATGAAGATATTCTGTCGGCGCTCAAAATAGCGTCTTTAAGCGGAATCGATGTGAGACTGCTCGTCCCCAAAAATCCTGATAAAAAAATCGTATTCTACGCTTCAAGGTCTTATTTTCTTGAATTGCTTGAAGCAGGCGTGAAAATTTATGAGTACAAAGATGGATTTATGCACAGTAAAATTGTCATTGTCGACTACGAACTTGCATCGATTGGTACAGCAAATATGGATATGAGAAGCTTTCATCTTAACTTTGAAGTCAATGCCTTCCTTTACCGGACAACAAGTACACAAACTCTAGTCGATGAATTTGAGCGGGATATAAAAAAATCACATGAAATCATCATGGATGAATTCAATGAGCGCCCATTCAAGCAAAAAATGATTGAATCGATGTCAAGATTGCTCTCGCCATTATTATAAGCATAAGAAGACGTGCCGTTTGCGGCATGTCTTTTTTGGAAAGGAAATAATAAAAGATAAAAGGTTTTGGATACTGAAATAAAGATGGTGCCTAGCTTATCCTCACTTTGTTCACTGCTGATTGCTTTCACTACCTAAAATAAGGAAAAGCATTGTATAATATAGGCGAAGAAGTTCATGAATGGGAGATGATACAAAGTATGTTAGTAGCCAAGACCAGTAAAAACACGGTAATAAATCTTACGGAAAAGCAATGGACCTACGAAACGCTTTATCGTATAAGGAAAGAGGAGTCCTTCTATTGTCCTGTATGTGAAAATGAACTTGATCTGAAATTGGGCAAAATTAAAATTTATCATTTTTCACATCAAAAAAATAAGACATGCAGGATTGAACTGGAACAGGAAAGTGAATATCATTTAAAGGGCAAGTTAAAGCTCTATGAATGGATTAAATCTCAAAATATCCAGAGTGCTAAACTGGAACATTATTTACCGAGCATCTCACAACGTCCAGATATCTTCATTAAACAAGGCTCAGAATTTACTGCAATTGAATTTCAGTGTTCAACAATTCCATCTAGCCTCTTAACGAAAAGAACCAAGCAATATAAGCAATTCCGCATTGAACCCATTTGGATTTTAGGCGGAAAAAATGTATCCAGAACAAGCAGCCACACCTTTCGTATTTCACAATTCCAATGGCTTTTCACGAGGCCGGGTTCGGTTCCGCTTGATCCGCCATCTCTTCTCACATTTTGTCCTCAAGTCAACTCGTTTCTCTTTTTAGATCACCTCATTCCATTTTCAAAGCAGACATTCTTTGCCATTCCAGGCTATCAGCCTCTGAAAATGGTCATTTTATCAGATCTTCACTTTCGTAAGTCAGTTTCTATTCATCCATTTATCTCACAGTGGATCAAGCTAATTCGATCCCATCGGTTAAAACCTGCTATTCATCTTCCTCCTGAGTTAAAAAAACTGCAGAAAGATCTATATGAAAAAAACCTTACAAGCATTCCCCTTATCCCTTCAGAAGCTTTTCTTCCCCTAAAAACAAGCTATTTATTTTATTCACACATCTTCCTTTGGCAAACGAAAATTCTCCTTTTTATTCATCAAAAGAATCTCTTTGAGAAAATAATACTTGAAGAAACAGTAAATGAAATAAAAAATGATCCATCATTGGAGAGGAGAGATGTAACTTTATTAAATAACCTAACAATCGGCGCTGCTATTCTAGAGTATCTGCAAGCATTAACTTCAATAGGAGTGCTCCGCAATGTGCAAAAAAACACCTATATCAAACAGAGAGAAATAAACTGGCAGTGTTCTCTCTTAGAATTATTGAAAAATGACGAGATGATTATGAACAAATTCGTTTCTAAATGCGGACGTTAATAGGCGACTGGCAGGACTCCATAAAAGCTGAAATGATTCGTATGAACAGTGAGTGGATGTCACAACCTAAAGAGAGAACATTTTGAAATGGAGGAATTAGTATGTTTTATAAGAAAAGAAAGAAATATACCTTTTTTGATATGACCTTAACCGCTGTTAGTACAGGTGCAATCGCGTATTTAATGACTAAATCGATGAGAGATGATGAAGACCGGCATGTCGACAGCCGTCAGGACTTGTCTGATTTACAAGGAAAATAGCAAGACTCTTAGATTGATTTGCAAGAAAATATAGAATATTATTGGGATAATCAGACTTAAAGGGGGATTTAGTTCATATGACAGAACAAACAGCCGTTAAAACATTGCCGAAGAGATCTGAAATCGCTGTAGAAGATACTTGGGGACTTGAAGATATTTTTGAAAATGATGAGGCATGGGAAGCTGAGTTTAAAGAAGTGAAAGCTGCGTTGCCTAAAATCAGTGAATATAAGGGCAAACTTGCAGATTCAGCAGAAGGATTTCTAGAAGCACTTACATATCAGGATGAAGTGATGGAGAGATTAGGAAAGCTTTATACATATGCACACATGAGATACGATCAAGATACAACAAATTCGCATTATCAGGGTTTGAATGACCGTGCGTCTAATCTGTATACACAAGCAAGCAGCGTTTCTTCTTATATTATCCCAGAGATTTTATCAATGGATGAAGCTTCAATTAAAAGCTTTTTAGAAGAAAAAGAAGAACTGAGAGTATATGAACATACGCTAGACGAAATTAATCGCCAGCGTCCTCATGTTTTATCTGCTGAGCAGGAAGCACTCTTAGCCCAGGCCTCTGATGTGCTTGGCTCATCAAGCAATACGTTTGGCATGCTGAATAATGCAGATCTTGAATTTCCTTCTATAAAGGATGAAGATGGGGAGGATGTAGAAGTTACACATGGCCGCTACATTCGCTTTTTAGAGAGCGAAGACCGCAAAGTAAGGGAGGATGCATTTAAAGCTGTTTACAGCACGTACGATAAGTATAAGAATACATTCGCAAGCACGCTTAGCGGTGCGGTAAAAAAAGATAACTTCTACGCAGCGGTCAGAAATTATGATTCAGCCCGTCAAGCTGCATTAAGCAATAACAATATTCCAGAAGAGGTGTACGATAACCTCATTAAAACAGTTAATGATAATCTGCACTTGCTCCATAAGTATCTTGATCTTCGCAAAAAAGTTCTGGGTCTTG
Organism: Bacillus sp. UMB0893; assembly: GCF_002858905.1. Taxonomy (NCBI): domain Bacteria; kingdom Bacillati; phylum Bacillota; class Bacilli; order Caryophanales; family Bacillaceae; genus Bacillus; species Bacillus sp. UMB0893. Next base: position 97,922 of record NZ_PKLB01000001.1, read on the forward strand.
AAGAACTTCATATGTATGATCTCTTCACACCGCTTGTAAAAGATGTAAAGATGAAGATTCCATATACAGAAGCAAAGGACTATTTATTAAAAGGCCTTGCTCCATTAGGCGAAGATTACTTAGCGATTCTGGACGAAGGATTTGAAAATCGCTGGGTAGATGTTCATGAAAACAAAGGAAAAAGAAGCGGTGCTTATTCTTCTGGCACATATGGCACAAATCCATATATTCTAATGAACTGGCAGGATAATGTAAATAATCTTTTCACACTGGCACATGAATTTGGCCATTCAGTTCACAGCTATTACACACGACAATCGCAGCCATATCAATATGGACACTATTCAATCTTTGTAGCTGAAGTGGCATCTACTTGCAATGAAGCATTACTAAACGATTATTTATTAAAAACGATCGATGATGAGAAAAAACAGCTTTTCTTGCTGAATCACTATCTCGAAGGATTCCGCGGGACTGTGTTCCGCCAAACAATGTTTGCCGAATATGAGCATACAATTCATAAAAAAGCACAAGAGGGAGAACCACTGACACCTGAACTATTAACAAAGCTTTATTATGATCTGAACAAGAAATATTTCGGAGAGAATGTTGCAATAGACGAGGAAATCGGCCTTGAATGGGCAAGAATTCCACATTTCTATTACAATTATTATGTGTATCAGTATGCAACAGGCTATAGTGCAGCAACTGCTCTCAGCAAGCAGATTTTAGAAGAAGGTGAGCCTGCTGTAAAACGCTATCTGGAGTTCCTTAAATCAGGAAGCTCTGATTATCCGATTGAAGTGCTGAAAAAAGCAGGAGTCGATATGACATCCCCGCAGCCGATTGAAGAAGCGCTGAAAGTCTTCGAAGAAAAGCTGAATGAAATGGAACAGCTTTTATCTAAATGAACAGGATAAAGGAATGCAGTCCGTGCTGCATTCCTTTTTATGATGTGAATTTTAGTACTGTTTACTCAGTCCCTTTGGGGTAGGAACAAGGCAGATCCTGTTCTTATCAGTGAAAAACACCATTTTATCAGTGTAAATCCAGATTTTATCAGTTAAAACTCAAGTCTTATCAGTCAAAATCAGTAATTTATCAGTTGTCCCCATTTATATGTTAAAATCCCTTGAACGTTTTTCGGTGATTGACCAAATAAAGCATCACAAATATCGAGATAAATAAAAGCGGTGATGAAATCGATAGGGGAAACATCTCCATTAAGCCGAGTATATTTAAGAAAAAACTTATAATCAGCAGGATAATACTAATGATTAAAGGAATACTGATATTCACGCCGGAATCCTCCTTGTTTGTCCTTTATAAAAATTATGAGTCTTCGTTTAGAAATATGTTTGTGACAAATTTGTGAAATGAAGGTATATGGGTTGTCAAAAGTCGACAATATTTGATATATTATAGATGTGAAATTAATCACATACAAACATTTACCCCTTTGTTTGACCGTGAAAAATTTCTCCCATCCCCTTTGTTGTCGTTAAGACATACAGAAGGCTCCGTATTACCCGTGCGGAGTCTTTTTAAGATTGAGAATGCAAACGTTTTCAATTGCTGTAAGTAAAAATCCTGCATGATTCATGCAGGATTTTCTTAAAGCCTTGTTAATCGTATCTAACTAATATATCTCCAAAACGTTCCATGCTTGACTGGAACACGTTCCACTTTTTGAGCAAGCAAATACTTCTTCATCTCTTTTTCTGCCTCTTCCATTGAAATACTGTAAACAGCAGCAATTTCTGCAGTAGCTACAAACTTGAAGTACCTTAAAAAGATTTCAAGAGGTGGAACTTCAGTTGGCTTTGGCATATCGCCTAGCATTTCTGCCAATATGCCAACGTACATTTCATAAGGATAAAAGCCGCTGATTTTAAGACCTTCCAAATCTGCATTCTGATTAAAAAATGTAAGAGTCGGTATTTCCTGTACGTCCATTTCTGCGGTAATCTTTAAATCGCATTGCAGGGCTTTTGCAGAACTGGCTGAATGAAGATCTTTTAAAAACTCTTCTTCATCGAGACCCACTTCCCTTGCAATCTCAAGAAGTACTTTTTCCTCTGTTACATTCTGGGTTTGCAGAAATAAAACTTCCTGAAGCTTTCGCAAAAAACGAATTCCTGCCTTTCGTCCCTGCAATTCAGCTGATTTGATAGCAAGTGAAGCAGTAAATGGAGTCGAAATAGGATTTTTAGACCATAGCGTTCCATCACAGGACATGCCAGTTAAATTAGCCGTCTTTTCCCAGACTTGAGCAAGGCTGCTGGGATTTTTGCGTTTTGTATGGTTTAACGTTTTAATCTGTCCGCTGATAATATGCTTTAATGTAAAAAATCTTCCATATTGAATCTGCAGTTTCTTTATGACAGGTTCAAGTGCCCAGCATTCAGGGCATAATGGATCGATGAACATGTAGATTTCGAGCGGCTTTCTTGAATTGCCTTGACAGTGAGAGAAGAAAGGAGCCGATTTTTGATCCTCACTGTTCCGAAACATCATCGCACTGCACCTTCAGACAGATCTTCTTCCTCATGAGAGTTAACCATGTGCTGGGCTGTCAGCTGAAGCCGTTCAAAAAACCACTCCCGAAATTGTTCATCGAGTTTCACTTCGTCCATAGCTTCCTCCATGCACGAAAGCCACGCCTGCGCTCTTGCAGGTGTAATTTTAAAGGGCAAATGTCTAGCCCGGAGCATTGGATGCCCATGTTCTTCTGTATATAAAGACGGTCCGCCTAAGTATTGTGTTAAAAACTGCTTTTGCTTTCTAGCTGTTTCCGTCAAATCATCAGGAAAGATCGGAGAAAGCAGAGGGTGCTTATGCACTTTTTGATAGAAGGCATCAACCAGTTGCGAAAGTCCGTTTTCTCCAATCGCTTCATAAGGTGTTGCAAATTGATCAGCCATGCCTGAGAACTCCTTTGTGTGATAATGATATGTTTATTGTAACAATTGACCTAGCATAGCTCAAACAAACTGCTCTAAAAAACGGATCTCAAGATCAAAAATGGCTTTTTTCCAATGTTTAACGCTCTTTTTAAGCTGATGAAAATGATTCCGCTTTTCTTAGTATTGTGGAAGGCATTAAAATTTATTAACTGCGCCTGATCATGTTCATTAAATTGAAAAGCTCTTCTCGTAAAGTTTGTTGCTATTAGAGTAATGGTTAAAACCTTTAGTGGATTGTAGCGGAAGGCACTTGACTCCTGCGGGAAATAGAGGGGAATGGGAGACCCCACAGGCATAGCCGAGGAGGCTCCCATCCTCACAGGGGAAAGCAAGTGCCTGATTGCGGAAATCCACGGGTGAAATTTATAACCAAAAACAACAATCAATGCAAAAACAGCCAAATGCAAAAAGAGCCGATTCAAAGCATCTGCGCCTTTGTATCAGCTCCTGAATGGTCTTTGTTTGTTAAAGGCTTTGCTCGCAGCGTATTGTGTTTACGTCTGTTGTTAGGGTAGCAATAATGGATTAAAAAAGAGCATTGTTTTAAGCAAAATAAGATGAGGTTATCTTTTGAACATAGTTTTGTGTTTCTTTAAATGGAGGAATCCCCCCATATTTATCTACATTTCCAGGACCGGCGTTGTAAGCAGCCAATGCAAGCGGAAGATCTCCATTGTATTTGCTTAGCATTTGTTTTAAGTATTTAGTCCCGCCTTCAATGTTTTGGGCTGGATCAAGCGGATTCATGACACTAAGATATTTTGCTGTGTTTGGCATAAGCTGCATCAGCCCCATCGCACCTGCATGGCTTTTTGCATCAGGATTAAAGTTTGATTCTTGTTTAATAACTGCCCTGATCAGCTTTTCATCCACATCATATTTCGCAGCCATTTCTGAAATAATCTCTTCAATGTTTTGAGTACCTGAGGATGATGATGAATTTATTTTAATTGGTGCATGTGCCATAGGCTGCGCAAGAGGGATAGCAGCTGATTTATACTGTGGCAGCTGTTCTTTAGGTGACGCAGCAGACTGTCCTTCAATAAAAGCCTGAAAGATGTCCTTGAACATGGAAGATTGGGATTCTGCAGCTGATTCACTTGACTCACCATGAGAAAGGTTACGCAAAGCCTGTAGCTGCATCAATGCCTTCAGATGATTAATTTCCATTA
>NZ_PKLB01000001.1:102309-147233 GCF_002858905.1 Bacillus sp. UMB0893
TGCATTTATATTTTTGATTATAAAAACGCTTGATTTTGTTTGGTGTTTCACGTATAGGAATGTGGAGGGCCGAGAGCAGCTCATGAAAGATCGCTAAGCCTGATTCAGCATTTGAAACCTCATATTCGATCTCATAATCCTCCCTGTTTAAATATCGGCTATGATCAAGAACAATTAACCCTTCTTTGTATTTTTTTTCTGAGCGATTTGTAGATAATGTTCCAAAGAAGGTGATGCTTTCACCGTCAATGCCAAGTGATTGTAAACGGTCCATAATTTGTCCTGCTGGAATGCAGGCAGCAGAAGACAGAATTTGATCTGCATGTTTCCTGTTTAATATCTGATGCGTTTCTAATAGTCCAACAGGTGCAGGTTCTTTTAATGTCAAAATATATTGATTGTTTTTATTCCGAATCCTCAATGCTGAACCCATTTCTTTTAATTGAAAGTCCGGTGTATCAAAGTAGTGATTCTCTTGGAGGCTGAAATCATCTTTTGTTATATGAAAGAAGCCGGCAAGTCGCAGAAATTCTTCTTCCGTCAGCAAATTTTTAAATTCTATTTCAATTTCTTGAGTCATTTTTTAAAAAATCCTTTCAGAATTACAAGATGGCTATTTATAATTTATTGGGCACCACGTTTCTTGTTGTCCCGCTGAAGCACCTGGCTCACTGTGAAAAAGACAATTTCCCAGAAAAGGCAAAAAGCGCCTTCCCTGTGAAATTCCTATTTTCTTCGCAGCTGACCGAGGCGCTTCCGCATTTCTTATTGTCCCGCTGCAGCGCCTAGCTCACTGTGAAAAAGACAATTTCCCAGAGAAGGCAAAAAGCGCCTTCCCTGTGAAATTCCTATTTTCTTCGCGAGCTGACCGAGGCGCTTCCGCATTTCTTATTATCTCTTGTTAAAAAGCAGATTTCAATGTTTATCATGAAGCGATCTTATATGATAAAATAGACGGGGAATTGATTTGGAAGGAGCTTACTATGAAACGAAGAATTGAAGTAAAAGAAGCAGTACTTGAGAAGGGCCGCCTCATATTAAAAGCGCAGCCATTTGAAGATGACAATTTAAAAGACATACAAGCAAAGGGCCAAATGCTGGTAGATTCTGATCAGATGGCGTTTATTTACATAATGGATCTTAACGAAGATTTCGTATACACGAATTTGCCATCAGAAGTTTGGCCTCAGCTAAAAACTGGACTCGATAAGCAATTGCCAATCGATTTAAGTGTAAATGGCATAATAGTTGAACTAATTGATATTCATGATGAGCTTTCATATTTGCTTGAGAATATTAAAGATAACGCAAATTATGGCGAAGCAATGGAAAAGAAAGTCGTTGAGGCCTTTAACTTAAATGACTAATACATAATCATAAGTTTGTTTACGGACGGGGTGTAAGGCTATGATCGGCAGGAAGTGGGAAGTGTTTTTGGCCCCTTATCGGCAGGCAGTTGATGAGCTGAAAGTGAAGCTCAGAGGGACAAGGGCACAATACGAATTAGAAAATACACATTCTCCAATTGAATTTGTAACTGGAAGAGTAAAACCAATTGCAAGTATTCTTGATAAAGCAAGACGAAAAAAAATTGCGCTCGATGCATTGGAAACAGAAATGCAAGACATCGCAGGAATTCGTATGATGTGTCAATTTGTTGATGATATTATGCTTGTGGTAGAAATGCTGAGACAGCGCAATGATTTCGAAATACTGGAAGAACGCGATTACATTACGCAAAAAAAAGCGAGCGGATACAGATCATATCATGTTGTTGCAAAATATCCGGTGCAAACGGTATCTGGTGAAAAAATCATTCTCGTAGAGATCCAAATTCGAACTTTGGCCATGAACTTTTGGGCAACAGTTGAACACTCGCTTAATTATAAATACAGCGGCAATTTCCCGGAAGACATTAAAATCAGGCTGAAGAGAGCAGCAGAAGCGGCTTTTCTTTTAGATGAAGAAATGTCACAGATACGCGGAGAAATCAGGGATGCACAAGTCATTTTTTCAAGGAAAACAGAAGCACAAGATAAATGATGAATAGAGGGGCATGCTGTTATGAAATTTGCGGTTACATCTAAAGGAGATACAGTTTCAAATACGTTAATGCACAAGATGAAGGCATATTTGATGGACTTTCAGCTGGAGTATGATGAGGATAAGCCGGATATCGTAATTTCTGTCGGAGGAGATGGAACGCTGTTATATGCATTCCATCGCTATCGCAGCAGACTTGATAAAACAGCGTTTGTAGGAGTGCATACAGGGCATCTTGGATTTTATGCAGACTGGGTGCCTGATGAAATCGAGAAGTTAGTGATTGCCATTGCAAAAACACCCTATCAAGTTGTTGAATATCCTTTGCTTGAAGTGATCATCAGACATAATCACGGAGGAAGGGAAGCGCGTTATCTTGCCTTGAATGAATGTACGGTTAAAGCGATTGAAGGTTCTCTTGTAATGGATGTTGAAATCAAAGGCCAAATTTTTGAAACGTTCCGAGGTGATGGCCTCTGCATGTCTACACCATCAGGCAGTACTGCTTATAACAAGGCTTTGGGCGGTGCGATTCTGCATCCCTCCATTCCAGCTATACAGGTTGCAGAAATGGCCTCCATCAATAACCGGGTATTTCGTACAGTCGGTTCACCGCTTGTTTTGCCAGACCATCATACGTGTTTGTTAAAACCTGTGAACGATGTTGATTTTCAGATCACAATCGATCACTTAACGTTACTGCATAAAGATGTAAAATCGATTCAATGCAGGGTTGCCAATGAAAAAATCAGATTTGCAAGATTCCGCCCATTTCCTTTTTGGAAGAGGGTTCGTGACTCTTTTATTGCCGAGTAGGTACGGGAACACTGAAAGGAAGATTGTGTTGAATACATTTCAGCTGAAATGGGCAATTCTAGAAACAGAAGATGGGATGCTTTTACGTGATTTTCTTAAAGAAAAGAAAATTTCAAAACGGGCATTAACAGATATTAAATTTGGCGGCGGGCGTATTTTAGTAAATGATGAACATGCAACGGTCAGGTGCACATTAAAAACTGGAGACGCAGTTGTGGTTATCTTTCCTTCAGAAAAGCCAAGTGAAGGAATGCTTCCGCAAAAAATCGATTTAGAAATCGTATATGAGGATGACTGGTGTCTAGTCATCAATAAACCGCCTTTTATTCCAGTTATTCCGTCACGCGAGCATCCTGAAGGGACACTGGCAAATGGGCTGCTTGAGTATTATTTAGAAAAAGGGATTGCTGCAACAATACACATTGTCAATCGTTTGGACAAAGATACATCAGGATTGATGCTTGTTGCTAAGCACCGTTTTGCTCATTCTTTATTTTCAGCACTGCAAAAACAGAGTGGAATTCACCGCACTTACTATGCATTAGTTGAAGGAGCTGTAAATGAGCCGCAGGGAGTCATAAATGCACCAATAGGCAGGAAAGATGACAGCATTATTGAACGCACTGTCAGGGAAGATGGACAGATGGCAGTCACTCATTTTCATGTGGTTAAATCTTTTAAAGATAATACTCTTGTTTCTTTAAAGCTTGAAACAGGCAGAACCCATCAAATTCGTGTGCACATGGCTTATATCGGCCATCCCCTTTGCGGAGACAGTCTCTATGGAGGCAGTCACAAGCTGTTAAGCAGACAAGCCTTGCACAGTTCTGAGCTGTCTTTCGTGCATCCGTTTCTCGAAAAAGAAATGCATTTTGCCATTGCACTGCCGCCAGATATGAAATCAATCGTAGAAGAGTAAAACTCATGCTGTCACGCATGAGTTTTATTCAATTTCACGAAACCTTGATTCATCAAGAGGCATCGAAGATTTAACAGATACAATCTCTTTTTCAGGATATCTGAGTGCTGTTAAATGACCTCCGAAAACGGCTCCTGTATCAATATTAACTGTATTGCCGACAAAGCGGGCTTCACGCACAGGAGTATGTCCGTACACAATGAATGCTTTTCCGTTATAAAATTTGGCCCAATCGCGCCTTACCGGTGTTCCATCAGGATTTGTCTGGCCTGTTATATCTCCATACAACACAAATTCTTTCACCTTTTTATGGGTTTTTCCTATGTAATCTTCACGGATTCCAGCATGTGCAATCACAAGGCGGCCCTGATCGAGAACATGGTAAAGGGGAGATTGATCGTAAAGCTCCATGAAGCGTTCATAGAGGCGGCGGCGCTGATCTTCGTCTAATGATTCAAGTTCAGCAGCTGTCGTTTCTAATCCGTGTGCCACCTGCACCTTGTTTCCAAGCATGTAACGATAAAGTTTGTTGCAGTGATTGCCCGGGACATAGTAACCAGCTTTATTTTCGATGGTTTTAATAACTGCTTCAATGACTTTAATAGATTGTGGCCCGCGGTCAGCCAAGTCTCCAACAAAAGCAAGCTTCCGATTGCTGCGATGAATCGGATATCCGTTATGCCATTCATAATCGAGCTTCTGAGTTAAGTCATAAAATTCCTGAAAACAGCCGTGGATATCTCCTATAACATCAATTTTCATCATACTCGTCCTCATTTATCTCTTTTTATATGGCTATTTTCTAATACTTTGTTGTTTCTGCAATTGTAATTAGATCCTCTAATCGATATGCAAGGGTGCTTTTATTAGAAAAGAGCACGAAACCCTGATAACAAACGTGAATGAGTTCTAATACGAAAAACAACAATGCGATCACAGCCTTTTATAAGATGATAGCAGAAATATCCTCAGAATCAAAAAGTTCAATTTTCCTTGTTTATATGTAGGATCGAATAGCGCTTATTTAGTAAAGCAGCTCTTTCATAGTTTTCCGGTTTTTAAATTGGGAGAGTGCTCAAAAAATGCACGAAAAAAACCGTTCACTTTTAAAGGAACGGTCTTTCTAATTTAGATAAGCGAGTATAAAACCTTGTGTATTGGTGTCTGGAGCTCCATTACCCAGAACAAATCTGTCATGCCTGAACTAGTGTTTGCGCTTTTCTTATCGTTTAGGAAAATATAAAAGGTAATAGGTTGAAGATTATGAAATAAAGTTATCTACGGCAAGCTCCGGTGCCTAGCTCACTGTGAAAAAGACAATTGCTCAGGAGAAGGCAAAAAGCGCCTTCTCCGGTTTAATGACACTTGATTCTCAGGTGCGTCATTTAACCCGGGTCAATTCCTATTTTCTTCGCGAGCTGACCAAGGCGCCTGCGCTTTTGTTCTTAATCAAACATATATTTTCTTGTTCTAGACCTGACATTTAGGACAATTCCGATCGCAATCATATAGGTTGCAAGTGAACTACCTCCATAACTGATGAAAGGAAGAGGGAGGCCGGTGATCGGCAGTAATCCGACAGTCATGCCTACATTTTGAAATACCTGAAAAGTAATCATGCCAATGACTCCTGCACAAAGGAAGCTTCCAAATGGATCATTGCTTTCAAGGGCAATGTGAATCATTCGGTAAATAAGCAGGAAAAACAATGAAATAACAACACTTCCGCCTATAAAACCAAATTGTTCAGAAATGATGGCGAAGATAAAGTCGGTATGTCCCTCAGGCAAATAGACCTCAAGCTGCTGATATCCTTTTCCATAAAGCTCGCCTGATCCGATTGCCAAGAGTGATTTAATCAGCTGGAACCCTTGTTCACTTGAATACTCATATGGATTCAGCCAACCGTAAAAACGATCTAGCTTATAAGAGGAAGAATCCATAATGTATTTGCTGAAGAAATCCGGAAATGCGAAAAAGGTAAATACGATTACCGACGCAGCCAGCAGTCCGCTTAGAACGAAACTCGCTATAATTTTCCATTTCACTCCTGATACAATGATAAGGGATCCGATAATGGCACAAAACACCATTGTCATCCCTGTATCAGGCTGTCTCAGCAAGAGGAGTATGGGAGGCGCCGAGGCTGCAAATACTTTACCTAGCAGGAAAAGATCGTCTCGAACTGTGTTATTTACATACTTTTCACGATGATCGGTTATGATTTTGCTTAGCACGATAATCATAAATATTTTCATAAGTTCTGATGGCTGGAAATTTCCGATTCCAGGCAGACTATACCAGCTTGTCGCACCCTTAATGGGTTCAACAATTGGCGGCGGAATGACCTCAAGTCCCAATAACAAAACCATTCCAAATCCATATAAATACCATGAGAGCTGTTTAAAACGGTCAAAATCAATGACCATTGTTCCAATAACCGCAATTATACCAATGATGTACCACCTTAGCTGGAGGAAGGCAAAGTTTATATTCTGCAATTTTTCGGGTAGAGTAGGTTGGGCGCTGCTTATCGCAATGGCACTGGTCAGCGCCATTAAAAACATGATAAAGATAAGTGTGTAGTCTAACTGCTGATGTGGGGATTTATCTGTATTCATTGTGTATCCCTTTCTATTAGAAAACTAAATGTGTAAACAAAATTCATCTTTATCAATCTTAGCGAAATTTGATGAATTTGCAAAGGATTCATTTGTAAATCAACGCAAAACATGCTACCTTATCACAAGGAAAATGTGAACAAATGCTATTCTAATGCATGTTTTTCGCATCTTATATAAAATGTATCACAATTTGATGACATTTTGATGACTGGAAGAAATTACAGTAACTTTCTTGGGGGAAGGAGGAGACTCAATGATAGATGAAAGAGAAAAAATAGAAATTGAAACAGAAAAGCTGTTAAATGCTTTAGAGAGAGAAGATTTCGACGAGTTTCGCTCTATGTTTTTGGAGCAGCATCCGTATGATCAGGCTAAAATCTTTGTGAAATTAGAACAAGAGGATCGAACGAAACTTTATCATTATTTGTCTCCTGAAGAGATGGCGGCTCTTTTTGAAAATATTGAAGACGATGAAGACAATTACGAAACATTTTTATCAGAAATGGATCCTCGCTTTGCATCACAAATGCTTGAGCAAATGTATGCGGACGATGCAGTAGACGTTCTGAATGAATTAGATAAAGATCAGGTGGCAAGCTACTTAACGATCATGAACGATGAAGCAGCGCAGGAAATCCGTGAGCTTCTTCACTATGAGGAATTCACGGCAGGAAGCATTATGACGACAGAGTTCATTGCGATCATTGCCAATCAAACTGTGAAGTCCGCCATGCATATTTTAAAACATGAGGCACCTGATGCTGAAACGATTTATTATCTTTATGTGATTGATGAAGAAAAGCAGCTGGTTGGCGTCATTTCGCTTCGCGATTTGATTGTGAGTGATGATGATCTGATGATTGGCGAAATCATGAGCGAAAGAGTCTTTTCCGTTTCCGTTAGTGAAGATCAGGAAGAGGTTGCAAGGAAAATGAGAGATTACAATTTCCTTGCCCTGCCTGTCGTTGATTTTCAAAATCACCTGCTTGGTATTATTACAGTTGATGATATTGTAGATGTTATCGATGAGGAAGCATCTGATGATTATTCAAAGCTTGCAGCGGTATCAGATGTAGATTCTATCGACAGGGGACCGTTGTCAGCAGCTAAAAAGAGATTGCCCTGGTTAGTCATTCTTCTCTTTCTTGGAATGATGACCGCAAGTTTAATAGGTCGTTTTGAAGAGACGCTTGATAAAGTGGCGATTCTTGCAGTATTTATTCCGCTGATTGCCGGAATGGCCGGGAATACAGGGACACAGGCTTTGGCTGTTGCTGTTAGAAGGATTGCAATGGGGGATCTGGAAGAAGGCGGAAACTGGAAAATTATCGTAAGAGAAGCGGGCACAGGCCTTATAAATGGAGCGGTCTGCGGTGTGTTAGTAACCGGTATTGTCTATTTTTGGCAGCATGATTTGTTTTTGGGGCTTCTAGTGGGTATTTCCGTTCTTGCAACGCTTACCGTTGCAACGATAGCAGGTGCTTTTGTTCCGCTTGTGATGCATCGTCTGAAGGTAGATCCTGCAGTTGCTTCAGGTCCATTTATCACCACAATTAACGACATTATTTCGATTCTTATTTACTTTGGAATGGCCACTTTATTCATGCAATATTTAATCTAGAATCAGAAATGGAGGAACTATTGTGCATGGAGCTTCCTTTTCATCACTTGTCATTGTTTTATTAGCAGCATTTATCACTCCGATCTTGCTTCATCGCCTGAAAATAAAAGTGATGCCTGTCGTAGTGGCAGAAATCATAATGGGAATTATTATTGGGAAAAGCGGGTTCAACCTTGTTCAGGAAGATATGTGGCTTGAAACGCTTTCCCTGTTAGGCTTTATCTTTCTCATGTTTTTAAGCGGACTTGAAATTGATTTCACGGCTTTTATTGGGGGAAAGAAAAAAGAAATTCTCCCAAGCGGAAAAGAAGCTCCAAATACTTTTGTTGTTTCTTTTCTGATCTTTATAGGGATTTTCATTTTATCTTTGCTTCTTTCCTATTTGTTTGTGCTGTTAGGTTTTATCGAGAATGTGTTTTTAATGACCTTGATTATTTCCACCATCTCGCTCGGAGTTGTCGTTCCTACTCTAAAAGATGCAGGCATTATGAAATCGAATATTGGGCAAATCATCTTACTTGTCGCAGTTATTGCGGATTTGGTGACGATGATTCTGCTTGCTGTGTTTGCTTCAATTTATGGAGGAGAAAATACAAATACGTGGCTGTTGCTTCTATTATTCGGCGCTGGTGTATGCTTATATTTCCTAGGAAAAACATTCCAAAGCAGGTCGTTTATTGAGACGATGTCCAAAGGGACGATCCAAATTGGGACAAGGGCTATATTTACATTAATCATCGTCTTAGTGGCGCTCTCAGAAACGATTGGCGCTGAAAATATATTAGGCGCATTTTTAGCGGGAGTTCTCGTATCTTTGTTATCTCCCAACAAGGAAATGGTTCAAAAAATGGATTCGTTTGGCTACGGCTTCTTGATTCCGATCTTCTTCGTTATGGTAGGAGTTGATCTCGATGTATGGTCGCTGTTTAAAGATCCGAAAATCTTAATGCTGATTCCATTGTTGTTTATTGCTCTGCTTATTTCAAAAATAGTGCCGATTTACTTGCTGAAAAGATGGTATGACACAAAAACGACTCTCGCTGCAGGTTTTCTTTTAACCTCAACACTCTCGCTTGTCATTGCTGCAGCAACCATTGGAGAAAGAGTCAATGTGATTGACGCCCAGATGTCTGGCGCTCTCATTTTGACTGCTGTCTTAACCAGTATTTTCACACCTATTGGGTTTAAGAAATTATTTCCTGAGCAGCTATCTTCGCAGAAGAAGCTAAAAGTGGCATTTATCGGTGCCAATCAGATGACGCTGCCTGTCACTCGTGAATTAAATACTAGGCTGTATGATACAACCGTGTATCATACGCATGTTGATAAAAATGAGCAGCAGATTGCCGAATCTCTGTTTCAAATACAGGAACTTGATGATTATTCACTTGATACGCTTCAGTCTAAGGGTGTATTTGAGGCAGACATCCTGATTGTTGCTACTGGAGACGAGGATACAAATGCCGAAATCGCATTATTTGCACAAGAGCTGGAAGTTGACCGTGTCATTGCGGCAATCTCTTCGCCGCTGTTAGATGAGCAGCTAAGGGCGAAGAATATCGATGTATTTTCAGTCCTGCTCTCTACAAAAACCATGCTCAGAGCACTAATAGAAGCACCAGGCATTATGAAAATACTGACGAACAACGATTCAGCGCTTTATCAGATAAAAATGAACAATAGGCGCTACGACGGCATGATGCTCCGCAGCTTTCCTTTCACAGGAGATGTCATCTTTGTGCGTATTTTCAGAGAAAATGAGTCGATCGTTCCTCATGGAGATACAGAGCTGAAAAGGGGAGACTTGCTGATATTGACTGGATCAGAAGAATATGTCGATGAACTTAGGCAAGAGCTGGAGTTTCATAAAAGCTGAAAATTGCGGCTTGAAAGATTTTCACAGCATGTTATGATAAAAGTGTAAAATTTAAAAAATTCATATTAATAACCGCTAGGGGAGCCCTTATAGAAGGGCTGAGATTGAAGTTTGCCTTCAAGACCCTCAGAACCTGATCTGGCTAAAACCAGCGTAGGGAAGTGGTGTACAGGTCTATTCATACACCACTTTTCTATGCGAAAAGTGGTTTTTTGCGTTTTGATTTTACTAAAAGGGAGGAAACAAACATGTCATTTTCAAAAGAATGCCGAGAATATGCAAACAAATGGTGGGAGGGAAGCTTTGAGCACCCTTTCGTAAAAGGTATTGGCGAAGGCAGTCTTTCAAAGGATAAATTTAAATATTATGTAATGCAGGATTCATATTATTTAACACACTTTGCAAAAGTGCAGTCTTTCGCAGGGGCAATGGCTCCTGATTTGCACACGACATACCGGATGGCCGTTCATTCGCAAGGGACATATGAAGCGGAACTTTCACTTCATCAGCAATTTTCGGTTATGCTCGGCATCACGGATGAGGAACGCAAGATGTTTAAGCCTGCTCCAACTGCCTATGCCTATACATCACACATGTACCGCTCTGTCGCAACTGGAAATATTGGTGAAGTCATTGCTGCATTACTGCCTTGTTATTGGCTTTACTATGAAGTTGGCGAGCATTTGAAAGAGTGCAAGCCAGGGGATGAAGTATATGAAAAATGGATTGCGACTTATCATGGTGACTGGTTTAAAGAACTGGTTGAGGAACAAATCAATCGACTGGATGAAATCGCTGCCCGTTCAAGTGAGCGCGAGAGAAAAATGATGAAAGAAAACTTCCTCATTAGCTCGATGTACGAATACCGTTTTTGGGAAATGGCAGAGACAATGGAGGCATGGGAACAAAACGAATCCATACTGATCCAAAAATGAAATTGCACCTCATAACTGATGGAGAAAAGAGCATTGCAGAGCTCGTTCGAGTGATTACGAATGTACATACAGCAGCTGATGCGATCCATATTAGAGAAAAAAAGAAAACGGCAGGGGAACTTGTCGTATTAATTGAAGAGCTGCATCAAAACGGAGTGCCCAAATCAAAGCTGATCATCAATGATCGTATTGACGCAGCCATTATGACGGGTGTGAATCAAGTCCAGCTTCCAGCCCATAGTTTTGATGTGAAGCTTGTTAAACAGCATTTCCCGGAGCTTGAAGTCGGCTGTTCCATTCATTCAGCAGCTGAAGCGGTAATTTGTGAAGAAAATGGAGCAGACCGCTTGCTGTACGGGCATGTGTTTCAAACGTCTTCAAAACCAGGCTTAAAAGCAAGGGGAGTTCAGGAAGCTTGGGAAATTGCAGGATCTGTGAGAATTCCTGTTTTTGTTATTGGAGGAATTGTTCCATCTTCTATCTCTGAAATAAGACATTTGAAAATAGATGGAGTCGCTGTTATGTCATATGTATTTTCAGCAGAAGACCCGCTCCAGGCTGTACTGGAATTAACAAAACAGTTAAAAGGGGTGTAAGCTATGAAACCATTATATGACGCGGGAATTATCGGCGGAGGAGTGATTGGGCTTTCCACTGCCTACTATTTATCGAAGTCTGGTCTGAGGGTGGCCGTCTTTGAAAGCGGAAAGACTGGCAGCGGTTCATCAAGAGCGGCGGCTGGCATGCTGGGTGCTCATACAGAAACTGAAGAAAATGATGCTTTTTTTAATTTTGCAAAAGAAAGTCAGGCCCTCTACCCAGAGTTAGCTCAAGATTTACTTTTGGAAAGCGGCATAGATATTCAGCTTCAATACAATGGGATGTACAAACTGGCGATGACAGCTGAGGAGGCGATGTCTTTGAAAAAAAGAGCAGAGCTGGAACCTGATGTTGAATGGCACTCCAAAGAATACGTGCTCAAAAATGAGCCTGATTTAAATGCAACCATTCATGGAGCTCTTAGGATTGATAAAGATGGCCAGGTTTCGCCTGTTTTATTATGTGAGGCTCTCAAACAAGCAATTCTGCAAATGAATGGAAAAATCTATGAAAATACACCTGTATACAAAATAAACCGTTTTAATATATCTAACTATGAAATTAAAACGGCTCAAGGTGATTATTTATGCGAATCTCTTGTTCTTGCAAATGGGGCTTGGAGCAGCTGCATTTTAGATGATTTCGCGCGAAATGCTGCTGTTCATCCTGTAAAAGGAGAGTGTCTTTCTGTTTCGTTGCAGGGAAGCAAGCTTTCATCTACTGTTTTTCATGAGTCCTGTTATCTTGTTCCAAAGCTTGATGGGAAAATCGTTATTGGCGCAACAATGGAAAATGGAAATTGGAATCAGGAGCCCACAATAAAAGGCATTTCGGCTCTCATGGAAAAAGCGAAAAAAATCATGCCTGTGATCGAACATGCCCATTTTCATAAAGCATGGGCTGGATTGAGACCTGGTTCCATTGATGGAAAACCGTATATTGGCAGACTTTCATCCATGCCGAATCTTTTTGTGGCTGCCGGGCATTATCGGAATGGCATTCTGCTTGCTCCAAGAACGGGTGTTATGATTCGAGATTTATTTTTAAATAGAACGATAGACTCCGAGTTTATCCATGCGTTTCAAATAAACCGTTCAGAGAGGTGAGACCTTGAGAGTAAAAGTGAATGGCAGCAGCATCGATATGCAGTCTTCTGTAAAAACAGTTGAAGACATGCTGGCTTTTTATGAAGTAAGCACCAAAATCGTCATCGTCGAGCGTAATTCTGAAATAATCGCTAAAGAAAATTACGGGAAAACAGCGATCTCAAATGGTGATGTTTTTGAGATTGTCCATTTTGTAGGAGGAGGCTGAAACATGTTAACAATTGCCGGAATATCATTTCAATCGAGACTGCTGCTTGGGACTGGCAAGTATCCTTCTTTTGAGATTCAAAAAGAAGCGGTACATGCTGCTGAAGCAGACATTTTGACATTTGCTGTGAGAAGGATGAATATTTTTGAACCCTCTTTGCCTAATTTTCTTGAGCAGCTTGATCTTGAACGCTACACATTGCTGCCAAATACAGCGGGAGCGAAAACGGCTGAAGAAGCAGTCAGAATTGCAAGGCTGGCTAAAGCTTCCGGGTTATGTGATATGATAAAAGTAGAAGTTATCGGATGCGCTAAAACGCTGCTTCCAGATCCTATTGAAACGTTAAAAGCAAGTGAGGAGCTTGTTAAGGAAGGATTCATTGTTCTTCCTTACACGTCTGATGATGTTGTGCTGGCAAGAAGACTTGAAGAAGCAGGGGTTCATGCCATCATGCCTGGTGCTTCACCGATTGGATCAGGACGAGGAATAATCAACCCTCTGAATCTCTCATTTATTATTGAACAAACAAATTTACCGGTTATTATCGATGCTGGAATCGGATCAGCTGCAGATGCAGCAAAAGCGATGGAGCTAGGTGCAGACGGCGTGCTGTTAAACACAGCTGTCTCATCAGCAGACAATCCGGTCAAAATGGCAGAGGCAATGAAGCTTGCAATAGAAGCAGGAAGACTAAGCTATGAAGCAGGCAGAATTCCAGTAAAAGCGTATGCTTCTGCAAGCAGCCCGGAAGAAGGAATGATCACATCCTAAATGGAACGCTACTCTAGACAAATTTTATTTTCTCCTATTGGAGAAGCTGGACAGAAGAAAATCCGGAATGGTCATGTATTAATTATCGGTGCTGGTGCTCTGGGGACCGCAAATGCAGAGATGCTCGTACGTGCTGGAGTTGGCACGCTGACAATTGTGGACCGTGATTACGTAGAATGGAGCAATTTGCAGCGTCAGCAGCTATACACTGAAGAAGATGCAAAACAGCGGCTGCCTAAAGCTGTTGCTTCGAAACAGAGACTTGGTGAAATTAATCACGAGGTTAAAGTGAACGCAATGATCGAAGATGTGACCGCTGAAAATATTTGCGATTTTTCAAAACTTGCAGACGTCATTGTTGACGCTACAGATAATTTTGAAACAAGGCTTGTTATAAATGATGCAGCACTTAAACAAAAGATTCCTTGGATATATGGGGCATGTGTCGGCAGCTACGGCCTGACTTATACTGTAATACCTGGACTGACGCCTTGTTTGAATTGTCTGCTGAAGCAAATTCCAATGGAAGGCCAAACGTGTGATACAGTTGGAATTATCAGTCCTGCGGTACAAATGGTAGCATCTTACCAAACAGGTGAAGTGCTCAAGCTGCTGACCGGGGCAGAGGATCAAGTACGGAAAGAACTGCTCTCTTTTGATATTTGGCGGAATCAATTTTCTCAAATAAAAGTCAATGCCTTAAAAAATACAGGCTGTCCATCATGCGGCGATCACCCAATCTATCCTTTTTTATCTCAGGACAATAGTGTTAAAACGTCGGTTCTTTGCGGCAGAGATACTGTTCAAATCAGGCCTGCTGTATCGAAGGAAATGAATTTTAAGGAGCTTGCTAAAACACTGGGCAGAGCTGTTGATGAGATTACAGCAAATCCGTATCTGCTCTCTTTTCAAACTGGCCATCACAGAATTGTTGTATTCCGGGACGGGCGCGCTTTGATTCATGGGACGAAAGATATGGCAGAAGCAAAGGGGATTTATCAGCGTTATTTGGGATAAAATACAGTAAATAAAACTGGCCGTGAAATCGGCCGGTTTTTTTCTGTGAAATAATTGGATTTATTTCTCTTTTTAGACTAGCATTAATAAAAAGAAACATATTTTTAAATTTAGAAAGATTGAGGGTTCGTCATGTCTAATAAATCAAAACATTTAGCTGGGATTTCACTTGCTGTTATGGGAACGGGGTTTGCAGCAACGATCCCTTTTCAAGGAACAATTGCCGGAGAATTTCTGCAAGGAGGATTTGAAGCAGGGCTTGTTGGGGGGTTGGCAGATTGGTTTGCCGTGACTGCGTTATTCAGACACCCATTTGGCATTCCTATTCCCCATACAGCTTTACTTCCTAAAAATCGGAGCAGAATGATAAAAGCTCTCGTTCATACAATAGAAAATGATTGGCTGTCAAAGGAGAGCATTCAAACAAAATTAACACAAATAAATATGACAGAAAAACTGATGCCTATACTAGAAAAAGAACTGCAGTCCGATTCTTTCAAAAAAACAATGAAATCGCTCATCATCCAAATGATCGAAAGTGTGGATTTGGAAAAACTGGCTCCTCTTATCCAGAAGCAGCTAAAAGGATATCTAACGGCTGATGAAATAATGAAACTGCTTCAAGCTCTCATTAAGCAAGTGCTTGAGCGAAAGTATGATGAAAAGAGCTTTGATTATCTGCTTGTTAAGATTGAGGAATGGGCATCAAGACATGATCAAAGAGAGGAATTTGGCAGATTCGCCATGCGGGCAATCGATAATGGCGAGGCAGATGGGTTTTTACAATTTGCGATAAAATCCTTTCGAAATATGATAAATGAAGAAAAACTTGGAAAGATTCTTCAAGATATTATTCTTAACGTTATTCGCGGTTTGCGAAGACCTGATAGTGAATATCGTCAGGCAATCCTTGGCCGCATTCGAAAAGAATTGCTCGGGATCCAGGAAAATCATGCTTTATTAGAGGAAATAGACCGCTTGATTTTAGAGTGGGACCCTTCTGAAAAACTCATGACAATCTTAAAGAAAACACAAGATAAAGCTTTAGCCTACGTTGAAGAAGGTACAGTTATTGATGATCATCTAATGCCTTTTGCCGCCAGGTTCCTTGAAAATATCAGGAGAGATCAGGAAAAAACAGATGCAATCGAGAATAAAATACAAGAACAAATTGCTCTTTTTATTGAAAAAAACCATTCGAAAATCGGAAAACTTGTAGAAGAGAATTTAAACAAGCTTGATGATGAAAAATTAATTGATATGATTGAAAATAATGTAGGGAAAGATTTACAGTGGATACGGGTGAACGGAGCCGTGTGCGGCTTTTTCATTGGTATCGTCTTAACTGGAGTTAAAATGCTCTTTTAATTTGCATGCAGCATACTTGAAAATGGGATGCAGTCTAGAAAAACAGAAAAGAGCGTGCTATAATTATAACCAGGTACTAATAACATGTATTAATTAGGAGGATTCCATATGAATTTATCATTAGCTGGGCGCAATGTAGTCGTGATGGGCGTCGCAAATAAACGAAGCATTGCCTGGGGAATAGCCCGTTCTCTTCATGATGCCGGAGCACGTCTTATATTTACATACGCAGGGGAACGTCTTGAAAAATCAGTCCGTGACCTAGTTGAAACGCTTGATCGCAATGATTCAATCGTTCTTCCTTGTGACGTAACAAATGATGTTGAAATCGATACTTGTTTTGAAGCCATTAAAAACGAAGTTGGCATCATTCATGGCGTTGCCCATTGCATCGCTTTTGCACATAAAGAAGAATTGAGCGGAGAGTACTTAAATACGACACGTGACGGATTCTTGCTAGCGCACAATATCAGCTCTTATTCACTGACAGCTGTCGCAAAAGCTGCAAGAGGATTAATGACAGAGGGCGGAAGCATTGTCACTCTTACGTATCTTGGCGGTGAAAGAGTTCTTCCGAATTACAATGTAATGGGAGTTGCAAAAGCTTCACTTGATGCAAGTGTCAGATATTTGGCAAGCGATTTAGGAAAAGACGGGATTCGGGTCAACTCTATTTCAGCAGGTCCGATTCGTACACTATCTGCTAAAGGAATCAGCGATTTCAACTCTATCTTAAAGGATATCGAAGAACGCGCACCGCTGCGCCGTACGACAACTCCTGAAGAAGTGGGAGATACAGCCTTATTCTTATTCAGCGATCTTGCAAGAGGAATGACTGGAGAGAATCTGCATGTAGACTCTGGATATCATATTTTAGGTTAAAAATGGATTGCCGGCTCTTAACCAGAGCCGGTTTTTTTATGAGGCCAGAAAATTTTTCTATTATGATAAATAGGTTTTGATTTTGATAAAATAAATACAAGCTCTTTTTTTGCTGCCAAACAGCAGAGCATAAAGATTGAAAGGGGATTGGAAGATGAGTGAATTTCAAGATCAAGTCACTGTAGATGTACCCATTCAAGAAGCGTTTCAATTTGCATCAACGGTAGAAAACGCACCTCTTTTTATGAAAAATGTGAAAAAGGTTGAGAAATTGACAGAAGGACCTGTAGGAGCTGGAACGAAATACAAGGAAACACGTGAGATTAGGGGAAGAGAGGCTTCAGCTGTTATTGAATTCATTGATTATGTACCAAATGCAAAATACTCTGTAAAAAGTGAAATGAAAGGAATGGAAGCCATTTATCATTATTCCTTTACATCCTCAGGGAGCCAGACAAATATCCATTTCGAATGCGAAATTATCGCTCATAAATTCTCAATGAAAATCATAAAACCTGTTTTTGTGAAAATCATGAAAAAGGAAGATGGCGATCATCTTCATCATATGAAGGAAGCTTTGGAAAAGCACGCTTCTTTGAACTCATAAATCTATTTTAAAGGGCATATACTTCCTTGTAGATATTTGATATGAGGAGGGACTTCTGTGAAAAAACATCAATCTGTCAAAAATCCTCCGCTGCTGTATATCGTTCAGCCGGATTTTGAACCTGTCTTAACGTCGATGCAGAAAACCTATATTGTGAGAAGAGATCAGTCCGCTCAAGCAGCAGCATTACCGGAAGAACCAGTTTTAAGCGAAGAGGTAAAGCAGGATTCCCTGCAAAAAGAACCGAAATTAACCAAACCGCTCCATTCATTCAATGATTTATCCATTCCTGAAAAAATTCAGCTCCTGTTGAATTTACCCGAGCGGCTCTCCAGTTTAAACTGCAGTATTTCTACCAATGTTAAAACGCACATTGGAAAAATAGCTGAATTTAAGGAAGATTGTATCACAATCAACGGTGAAAAAGTTCCGCTAAAAGAAATCCAGGCTATTTCATTAAAAGGCTTATGAAAAGTGTCCGTGAAGGGCACTTTTTTATTTAAATAAATACAGTAAACGATGTTAGGCTGCGCTGGTCATATTTACATCGAATTAAATTAGAATGACCGCATATTAAATTAGAAAGCTCGTCAATTTTTTCCATAAGGCCGCGAATTAAATTGATAAGCGCGCGGAGTATCTAAGAAACGAAAAAACCCATACACTGTATGAGTTTTCTCTAAATATTATTTGGATTTAATCATGGAATTTAATTTAGCTTCTTTGATTCTTTCATATTCAAACGCCTGTGCCAGTTCTTCGGCAAACATATCTGTTTTGCGGACAAATTTTTCGCGGGCGATATCATACATTTCATAAGGGAAGAGCATATCGATATACATCACTTCTTTTTGTTCTGGAGTTAATGGATTGATGCTTTCATACGAATTCATCATTAATTGGAATCTGGCTTCATCCCATTCTCCGGTTGTATCCAATAAAGGAATGATCATTTTGCGCAAATCACGGATCGGCAAGTCATATGAGACAGTATCTAAGTCAATGACCCATATCTTTCCATCGTTTCCGAGCACTGTATTTCCAGCCCCATAATCTTGATGACAAAGCGTAGGATTAGCAGACTGTGCTTCAACCCATGGTACATATTGCGATTGCATCAGCCGATCAAGCGTTTGCCGGCCCTGCTCAATAAAATAATCGATTTCCTGTAAATACAATTGGGAAAACGGGTTATCAGGTGTGCTTTGTGCTATAAGCTTCCAAGATTCCATTTGCTGACAGCGCTTTATATAGTGGTTAGGCCAGCGCCCCAATTTTTTGAAAACAGGAATTCCTTCTGGCGGATGATAGCCTTCAGACCAGAGGTGGAATTCCGCGAGCCCTTTCATGACAAATTCAAGATCTGGATCAACGGCTAAATCAAACACGCCCCCTTCAATCCAATCGTAGAGCACGAATAAAAAAGGCCCTTGTTTTGTAAATAGATCATTGTTTTTGTTTCGAAGAATTCCTGGTACTCTTCCGCCTTTTTCTGCTAAGTAATTTTGGGCATTGATGGAGAACAGAGCTTTCTTCTCAGGTCGGTGAATCCTTTTTAAGCAAACGGGCCCATTGTTTGTGTGTATTTTCCAGACGAGTGCCATTTGTCCGCCTTGAATGACTTCAATGCGTTCTACAGCAATATCCCAGCTAGTGATAATGTATTCAGCAAGCTTCACGAGCTTTGCTTCTTCTTCAGGTGTAAGCACAAATCCAATTTCTTCTTCATTATCTTCTTTTTTTTCTTCTTTAGCCTTTTTTTCAACTTTAGCCTTTTTTTTAACTTTCTTTTTTTCTCTCAGAAAATCATATTTATTTGGTGTTTTCTGTTCCTTAAGTGCTGGGGTTTCAATAAATTCTGTTTCCATCTCGTCTGCAGAATCGAAGGAACTGAAGATTATTTTTCCGGCCAATATCGTCACCATCCCATCCTTTTTCTTCATAGATTATGAAAATAGGTTGTTTTTTGTCCTAGAATAATGCAAGTCGAGGGAAAAAAGATGACAATTAATGAATTCGCCTTTTTTTAAATAGTTTCTATAGTGAAAGCACACCATTCCGCTTTTTACCGTATTTTAAGTAAAGGCTTTATAGACGAATGGAGGTAACGTATGAAGATTGCATTAATAGCAACAGAAAAACTGCCTGTTCCCGCAATTAAAGGAGGAGCCATCCAAATTTATCTTGATTCAATTGCACCCCTTCTTGCACAAAAGCACGAAGTGACCATCCTCTCTATTCAGCATCCGGATCTCCCTGAGACAGAAACTCGGAATGGCGTTCATTATATTCGATTTGCAGTTAGCGACTATCTTTCACTATTGGCTGAGCATATAAAAAATACACAGTATGATGTGATTCACCTGTGCAACAGACCTGCATGGATTCCTCCTCTGCATGCACATTCTCCAAATTCAAGATGGATTTTGAGCGTTCATAATGAGATGTTCGCCAACGATAAAATGACGAATGAAGAGGGCAGAGCATGCATCGCAGCTGTGGCTCAGATCGTAACGGTCAGCGATTTTATCGGCCGAACCATTACTGACAGATTCCCTGAGGCACGCGATAAAGTGAGGACGGTTTATTCAGGTGTAGACCTGCAAACTTATTTTCCTGACTGGACTTCAGAGGGAAAACAGCTAAAAGAACGTGTACGTTCAGAGTTAAATTTAAAAAATCAAAAGGTTATTTTATTTGTTGGCCGTTTAAGTAAAGTGAAAGGCCCTCATATTCTCCTGCAGGCGATGCCTGAAATTCTGGAAAGACATCCTGATACAGTCATGGTTTTTATTGGGTCAAAATGGTTTGGGGACAATGAAGTCAACAACTATGTCAGACATTTATATACTCTTGGTGCGATGTATCCAGATAACGTTCAGTTCATTCAATTCGTTCAGCCGAAAAATATTCCTACGCTTTATGCCATGTCAGACATTTTCGTATGTTCATCACAATGGCAAGAACCTCTGGCACGTGTTCATTACGAAGCGATGGCTTGCGGGCTTCCGATTATCACAAGCAACCGCGGCGGAAATCCGGAAGTCATTGATGAGGGCAGAAATGGAAGAGTCATCAAAAATTTTGAAGATCCGCTTGCTTATGCGGAAGCCATCAACTCAATGCTTGACAGCTCAGGAAAACGAGAAGAAATGGGCAGATACGGAAGATCCAAAGCAGAGCGTGAATTCAGCTGGAATACTGTTGCCGGAAATCTGCTTAGAGTGTATGAAAATGGAA
This sequence comes from Bacillus sp. UMB0893, assembly GCF_002858905.1. NCBI lineage: Bacteria > Bacillati > Bacillota > Bacilli > Caryophanales > Bacillaceae > Bacillus > Bacillus sp. UMB0893. The sequence goes on from NZ_PKLB01000001.1 coordinate 122,943, forward strand.
GATAGAGAGGGTGAAGCATTTTGGAAACAGAACTAAGACAGCATGAACTTCAGATGAATATTTTAAGCTTGTACCCATTTGATGTGCAGTCAATAACCCTTTTAACAAATAAAAGCGGAAGAACGACTTGGCGTGTAGAAACGGATCAAGGCGTAAAAATTTTAAAAAGAGTGGTTATGAAGCCTTCGAGAATGCTGCTGATTGCAGAAGGACATGAGCATTTGCAGGTAAACGGCCTGCCAATTGCAGACATTCATCGCACAAAATCAGGTGCAATTTGTGTGGGAGCTGATCACTCAGCCTATGTCTTGTATGATCTCCAAGAGGGAAAAGAAGTTCTCTACTATAATAAAAAGCAGCTGCTGCAGATTATGGAGTACATTGGTAAATTTCATCAGCTCTCAGCTGGGTATATGCCTGACGAAATGAGCAAAAAAAGAAGCCGTCTTGGCAAATGGCATAAATTATTCCGCTGGAAACTGCAGGAGCTTGAAGGAAATAAAATGCTTGCTTTGAAATCGAATAAAGAAAATAACCTGCCAGCTCCAGCTGTTATTGATCCCGATATGGAACCAACCTGGATGAAGGACCAATTTGCAAAAATGGTCATTGATTCGATTGATGAAATGATTCTCCGCGGAAAGCAAGCTTTGGCAGAATTAGATGAAGGGCATTATGAGAATTGGACACTTCAATGCCTGGACTCCAGAATGTTTTGTCAGCAGGACTTTACACTGGCACGTTTTATTGAGACTGAAGATGGGCTTGCTATGAAAGAGCTGCATTCCATTACATCCGATCTGCCTTCCAGGGATTTGAGGGTTATTTTAAATAAAGTGATGAAAAAAATGTCAGTCTGGGATAATGATCTTGTCATCGAACTTTTAAAGACTTATGACAAAACGAATCCTCTTACAAAAGATCAATACCGAGTTTTATGGACAGATTTGAAGTTTCCTCATCTATTTTGTTCGATCGTCCATAAATACTTTCTGGGCCAAAAAGTCTCATGGTCAGATGAAAAATACATTTGGGCATTACAAAACATTATTGCGGTAGAACAATCGAAGCAGAAATTTTTAACTGATTTTGAAGAGTTTTATTCTAAAATAAAAGGATAAGGGAGGGAGTACAAGATGAGTGAATCAAAAAAAGAATTTAATGAGATTCCTATTGTAAAGTTAACAAATTATTCTTTTTCTCCCCCTGGACCAATGGGGTGGAGCTCTGCAGAATATACGGCAATGCTTGAGGATCCTGAAGCTTTCCTGTCATCATACAAAATAAAGCATCCTGAACCACAGCTTGAAAACGTTACGCTGATTGAATTGCCTGTAAAAAACCGCCGTCATTTGGAAATGAATCAATCTGTAAAGAATGTTGTTAAAAGGGAAATTGCTGCAGAAGAAAAGAAACCTGTTGCAGAAGAAAAGAAACCTCTTTTAGAAGCCGCTCCAATTATGAGGGCTGAACTTGAGCCTGCTCCAATAGAAGCTGTCCAGGATGATCATTTTGAAGATAATTATGATAAATCGATGGATCATTTTCTTGATAGCGATGCTGATATACATGAAACAGATATTTTTATAGGGGGAAGAAAGAGGAAATCGGAAACGTATTCTTCAAAACGCTCAAACCGGGTTATTTTTTACTAGCTAATCATACTATTTTCGGAGACCACAGCTATTGCGGCTGTGGTTTTTTCGATGTCTGTATCCCGAGTGAGAGTGACCAATGTATTCGAAATCATTGAAAAGTCCGGCGTTATGCATCAGCCAGCCGGTCTTTTCAAGAGTTTAAATGGATGTGTTCAAGTGTCTTAGCAGTATTCAAGAATGAAAAGTTTTTTTCTGCATATCTTCTTCCTTGTCTTCCCAGCTTTGCAGCAAGGCTCTCATCTTGCAGAAGACGGATAATGTAGGCAATGAACACGTCTCTCTGATCATACTCTTTTATGACATAGCCATTTAGGTCATTAAAAATGACTTCAGCGTTTCCTCCTCGATCGGTGGTAAGGATGGGCAAACCTGCTGCCATGGCTTCGTAATGAATTCGGGCGAGCGGCTCATGCCATTGTGAACTGCAAACGAGAAGGTCCCCCATCAGCAGGATTTTTGGAATTTCAGGTGCAGGGATATATTTTGTGAATATGACTCTGTTTTTAAGGGGCTCTGCTGTATCGTACAGGTGTCTGACATAATCATTCAAACCGTCTTCACTGAACCATTTTCCCCCAACGATAACCAAAGTGGCATTTGGTTCGTGTTTGATGATATCGTGCATGGCTTTTATCAGCAGGTCAGGGCCTTTTGTTTTGCTTAACCTGCCAATAAAAAGAATGACTTTATTATGCTTCAATCCGTACTTTTCTTTCCACTGAGCTCTTATTTCCTGTCCCTTTGGTGACCAGATTGGGTGAAATTTAGTGAAGTCTACCCCAGAGTATAAGACGTGGGTTTTTGCTTCAGCTTGAGGATATCGTATGGTAACGGTGCGTTTAATGTATTCACTTACTGTTGTGATGCTATCGCAGCAATTAATGATTTCACAAGCTTCATCGCGGCTCAGCTTTCTCGTTGTAAACATATCATTGTGAAGACTTAAAATAATTTTGCTTTCAGGTGCAGCTTGTTTGTATCTGCATACTTCATTTGGACGATTGAAAATATGGATGTGAGTGAAAGATTTGTCCTTTATATCCATAGCGACGTTCTCTGAAAATCCAATTCTCGGAAAGCGGATGTAGGTAATTCCATTTTCTATGTTTCTCTCTGGCAGAATGGGATCGGTAATCGAATAGACGGTTACATGATGATTCCGGCTGAAGTAAGGAGAGATTCCATCAAGCATAAGCTGAATGGCTCCGCCTTTTACAGCAGGCGCCGGCAATTTTTCGGTGCAGATAAAAGCGAGATTCATATTGATTCTCCTTTTAGAATGACCTTCATATATTCAATCTCTTTTTTCAGTCCATCGTCAAGGGAGATGTCTGGTGAATAGCCTAACAGTTCCTGTGCAAGCGAAATATCAGCATGTGTATGCTTCGGTTCGCCAGTCGCTGCATCCAAGTAGTGAATTACGGCTTTCTTGCCTGTAAGCTGTTCAAGTTTTCTAATAATCTCATTGATGGCTGCTCTTTCTTTTCCGCCAATATTGAATACTTTCCCTGCCGTATTTTTTGCATGAATAACAGATGCCGTTCCCTTCACACAATCGTCTATATACGTAAAGTCACGGGATTGAGTGCCATCTCCAAACAAAGTAAGCGGCTGATCAAGAAGAATTTGTTTAATAAAACGGTGAAAAGCCATATCTGGCCTTTGTCTTGGACCATACACTGTAAAATAGCGCAAAATTGTGACAGGGACATCAAAATTTTTATGATAAACAGCGCATAAATGCTCCCCTGCAAGCTTTGTAACCCCATAAGGCGAAAGGGGTTCAGGCATAGCACCTTCTGAGACCATTCCGTGTTTATACCCATAAATTGAAGAAGTTGAAGCGTAAATAAATTTTGTTAATTTGGCAGATTTGGCTGCTTCCAGCAGACGCTGTGTTGCAAGAATATTATTCTCTGTATATGGGAGAAAATCCTTTCCCCAGCTTGCTCTGACGCCGGGTATGCCTGCGAGGTGGTATACGACATCTGCCTTTTGCAAAAGCTTTTCACAGTCCATATTCATTAAACTTTCCTGCAGCAGCTGAAAGCGGGGATGCTGAAGCAATTTTTTCAGGTTTTGCCTTTTTAATAAAGGAGAAGTTGGCCCGATAAAACAATCGACGCCGATGATTTCGTTTTCCTCCTGCTGCAATAATTTTTCACACAAATGAGAGCCAATAAAACCAGCACATCCTGTTACAATAATCCTCATAGGCGGCCAACCCCAATGTAATCCAAACCTGCGGTTCTAATTTTGTTTTGATCAAGGCAATTTCTTGCGTCAATCACAGTGCGCCCTCTCATGAGCCGGTGCACCTGACTCCAGTCCAGGTCAATCATTTCTTTCCAATCTGTTGTAATGATTGTTATATCTGCTTCATTCAATGCATCATAAGGATTTTCAGACTGTTCGATCATTTCCAGCTCAGCTGGTAAAAATGCTTTTGGATCAAAAGCACGCATCGAACATCCGAAATCATTAAGTTTCTTAATTAAAGCAACTGCAGGAGATTCACGGATATCGTCTGTATTCGGTTTAAATGCAATGCCAAGCACTGCAATTTTCATAGATGATAGATTAGGAAATAGCGTTTTAATTTTTTCAAAATAGATGTCGATTTGTGAGGTGTTGACAGATTGCACAGCATCTAATAAGTGAGGCTTCAATCCTTTTTCTTTGGCTGAAAAACTTAGTGATTTTAAGTCTTTCGGAAAACATGATCCTCCGTATCCAAGCCCAGCCTGCAAAAATGCCTTCCCAATTCGCGAATCTGTTCCGATTCCCTTTGCAACATGAGTAATATCCGCATCGAAAAACTCACAGATACGTGCCATTTCATTAATAAAGCTGATTTTAGCTGCTAAAAAAGCATTTGAAGCGTATTTAATCAGCTCTGCACCTGCATAATTTGTCACGATAACAGGAGCTTCAATACCTCTGTATAATTCATTCAGTTTAATAAGCAATGCTTTATTTTCATTTTCTAGACCATACACGATGCGATCAGGGTGCTTCATATCATAAAGGGCTGATCCCTCCCGTAAAAATTCCGGATTTGAAACGAGATCAAATAAAGCAGGCGGATAACCCTTTTCCTTCAGCGATGCCAGGATAGCGCCATTTGTACCTGGTGGAACGGTACTTTTGACCACAATGATTTTATACGATGTAAGCAAATCCATTACATCTGATACCGCTTTATTAAGATAGCTCAAGTTCGAGCTTCCATCTGGCAAGGAAGGCGTGCCTACTGCCAAAATAATGATTTCTGCTGTATTTAAGCCTGAAGAAAGATCGTTTGTAAAGCGGAGCCTGCTTTTATTTTTAGTAATACAATCTTCCAAGTCAGGTTCGAAGATAGGAATAAAGCCGTTCTGCAGCGATTCAATTTTTTTTGTGTCCTGATCGATGCATGTAACGTGATGACCGATTTCTGAGAGGAATGCTGCAGCTGTTAAACCAACATAGCCAGCGCCAATCACGCAAACATTCATAGTGGAAACCCCTTTCTAACACCATCTCCCATAGCCTATTATGAAACAAGTCTGAAAGGTTACAGCTTTTGAAGAAAAACTGGGAAAAAGAACATTTTTCATGGACAAAATGCTTTTATTACATATGATGAATAGGCTAGTGCAGAGAAAATGAACTGATATCAGATGGGTTTTTGGAACCATATTTTATATAGAGGAGTGAATCTTCTCAGTGGAAACAATCGCACATTATTTAATGGAAGATGTAAAAGTAAATCAGCGGTTTATTTATAATCAAATGATTTATCAAGGCCTTTATCGTACAATTGTCATTGGTCCATTTCAAAAAAAATCAGATACTGATTTTCCTTTTGAATCGTTTTATAATATGAACGAAATTACAGACCTGGATGCCTTTTTTAAAGAGCAAAATGTCGCAGCAATCCATGCACATCACGGAAAGCATGCGATTGATATCTTTCCAATTGCTATGCAGCATAAAATTCCCTTTATTGTGAGCATTCGAGGTTCAGATGGATCCGCTCAAAGTGAAATCCTGTATAATAAGAATTTTTCCCGTTATCGGTCTATTGTGAATCATGAAAGCCTCTTTGTTCCAGTTTGTCACTTTTTAGGGAGCGAACTGTTAAAACTGGGAGTACCTAAAGAAAAGATCAGCGTCCTGCATGGAGGAATTGACTTAAACGTTTTCCCTTTTCAAGAGCGGCAAGCACCGCAAAATGGAGAGTGTGTCATCATATCAGTCGGCAGACTCGTTCAGAAAAAAGGACACGAAACACTGATTCATGCTTTTAAATCCGTACAAAAAAAGCATCCTGGAATTATGCTGAAAATCATTGGAGGCGGGAAAGAGAGGATCAATCTCCAAAGATTAATTGATGAGCTGGAACTCACGCATTCTGTTTTTTTATTAGGGAAGATGAGCTTGTTTGACATTGCAGAAGAACTGAAAAAAGCACATCTCTTTTGTTTGCCGAGCGAAACAGCGCAAAATGGAGATGTAGAAGGAATCCCAAATGCATTGAAAGAAGCGATGGCAATCGGGCTTCCTGTCATCTCAACCAGACATGCGGGCATCCCAGAGCTGATTACCCATTTACGCACAGGGTATTTAATTGAAGAAGGAAATATTCAGCAGCTGGAAGACTGCATAGAATCCTTTCTTCGTTCTCCAGAAGCATGGAGGGAGTTCTCACAAGCTGCAAGATATGTAATTGAAGACAAATTTGATCTGGAAAAGCAGCTGAGAAAGCAGCATGAGCTGTATGACAGGTTTGTAAAAAATCAGCTGAAAATAGGGCAATCGGAATAAAACGCAGAGCAGAGCCTGCGTTTTCTTAGGTTTTGTAGCTGTTTTTTTCCGGTTCATGGAAGCGAAACTTCGGTTTATTTACCTCTTTTTCAAAAGATTCCTCTTTCTTTGATGGTGATAGACTTGATTCATTGGTTTGACCGCTCAGGCCCCGTTTCTGACCGCTTGGCCCAAATTTATGACCGTTCATTCGTGTTACTGACCGCACAACTACATTTGTGACCGGTCAGACAATTACTGTCAGATTTTCATACATTATTCAGTAATGTAGACAATCTTCCAACCACAAATACCTCGTTTTCTAGCAATATAGCACTCCTCATTTCACTGTGATAGCAGGAATTCATTGGTTTGACCCCTCAAGCCCCGTTTCTGACCGTTCAGACAATTATTGTCAGGTTTTTACGTTTTCAGCGCTGCATTCCCTTTTTCCAACCACAAATACCTCTTTTTCTAGCAAAAGAACACTCTATTCTATATTTGTTCGATTTAGCAATGTGTTTTTTCCTCTGATTTGGTGTCAGATATGCTTTCCTCTAAATTTGTGTTCGCTCAGTACTGTTCTGCGCAATCATCCAATTTTATGTGCGATCTTCTATTTCCTTTCCTATTCGCACCTGTTTATGCCTACTTAGTTATCACGGTTGACCATTTTAGAGCTTCTATCCCCGCTTCAAATCACAACGCGCCCTAATCAACGACTCAACAATCCGAAAACCAGCAATTCAAAAAGCACCTCAAAAGCTGCTGAGGTGCTGGTTGTTTGCATCGATCACTAGTTTAGGAAGTTCATGCAATCGGTCTCTTTTTAAAAATGCGAGTAATTTTTCTTTCTCTGCTTGTGTAACTTGCCAATCTTCAGGAATTTGCTTTAAGAGTAACCAAATCAGATCGGAACTGACATTCATGATTTTTTCACAGTACGTGTAGAGAGGATCAGGACCATCTAAGAGAGAACATGCCCATTTATAGACAGGCATGTCGACTCTGTAAACAGGTTCCTGTTCTAAAGTTTCAGCGTTCCACTCGTAGGTTCCTGGGAAGCATCTGCCGTGATCAATCATCCAAAAATAATACTTCCCGTCTTCTTTCTCTTCAAATAGGATATTTGTGCGGCTTCTGTCATTATTATTAATCCATTGATCGAACAAAAGCATACCTGCCAATTGTTCATGATTGATCAGACTGCTTTTTTCTAAAGGTTCATGAAGCTCCAAATAGGATTTCACATGTGGAAGAAAAGGTATGGCAAGATGTTTCCCGGATTTATAAGAAGAATTGCGATAGACGGGTATATCCGTGAGGGAAACATCTGGCATATAGACAATATTCGTGGTCAACGCAGGCAGTTCAAGCAGCCGGGCAAGATTGCCTGCAAGCCATTCGTTTACAACCTCGCGCTTACGGTATTTTCGGACACGCTGAAACTTTACTACATATTCTTTTCCATCATTGAATAAATACAGATGAGCATAATTTCCTTCTAGTGTTTTTAAGTATTGAATGGGTTTTATCTCTTTTTTTAACAACCATCGATTCCCCCTGTCATGCGCAAAAAGCTTGCTGAATCCGCTCTTTATTCCTCTTCTCCTTCAATGTTTTTTTCAGTAACCGGCAGATCAAGATCTGTTATTTCATCGAATGATAAGGTAATTTTTTTTCCGCCATGATTGTAAAACCGATCAATGATGAAGTCGGCTGTTCCTTTTTCGAAATCTGCTTTTTTAAAAGATGCTTCATAATAAATCTTTTCACCAACATGAACATTCACTTCCGTTTCCTTTGTCAGACGAGCCAGTTTTTCTTGGATAGGCTGGGATTGCCCATCATCAAAATATACCTTACTCATAATATCCTCCTTCATAATGTTTTAATAAACAGTATATGTAACAAAACGCTATAAAGTGATATTTGACCAGTAAATCAACTTCGGTCTTAAATACTGCATCCCGTCATAAGATATATCATGATTAACGAGAGAAGGAGATACATATGATTGGATGGATTGATTTTATCTTATTGTTTATAGCGAGTTTCAGACTTACAAGATTACTTGTTTATGATAAAATAACTGCTTTTATTAGGAGACCTTTCCATAGAGAGGCAGAGGAGGTTTTGCCTGACGGAAGTACTCTTTCATATATTGAAATAAAAGGCACTGGATTGCAGAAATGGATAGGAGAACTGCTGAGCTGCTATTGGTGCACTGGAATTTGGTGCTCTGGCTTTCTTTTTCTTATTTACGAGTATATGAATGAGCTTTCAGAACCGCTTATTCTTATTCTGGCAATTGCTGGATGTGCAGCGATCATAGAGGCGATTATTGAGAAATTGATCTTTTGAAAAGTATCCGGATTTCTATTTTAATGAAGTCTGGTAAATAGCTGCATCCGCTATGGTTTAGCGGGTGCGTTTTTCGTGTTCTGAAAGAATGGAAACAGTATTTATAAGGAGGCCGAACTGAATTCTATCAGTGAAAAAACATTTCTATCAGTTTCAATAGAAAAAACAGAAAGACTTCATAAAGTCTTTCCGCTTTTTTCATTGTATCGAGATGTGATTAAGTGAGGGAACACCTTTCGGCAGTTCTTTCGAATAGACAAATCCCTTTACCTGTATTGGACGTTTGTCGGGCTTAGGAAACGAGATTTCGAAACCGGAGAAAACAAGAAGCTCGTTTGGTTTTACCTCTGATTCATTTAAGGGCTGCAGCCAGTATCGATTTTCACTGCGGATTCTTTCGCGCCAATCCTCATAAACGTATTTCCAATGGTTGTTTGCCGCATCTTCGTATATTTTCGTGTCATCCATTTTCCGCTGCATGATAATTTTTCCGCTTAATGATCCAAAGAGCAGCGGAGAAATTTGAATGCAGATCATTGGCTCATGTAAAGGCTGATTTCCTGTATTTTTTATAATAAAGTCTCCAAAAACAGACAGGCTGTCATCTTCGGTTTGAGGAAGAAATATAGAGGCCTGGAAATGTGCGCCTAGTTGAAATAACGGTTCAATGACTGCCGGTTTTGCCTGCTCTTCCTGCATCAGCATTTTCTTTCGGAGTTCTGTAGTCCGTTTTTTTTCTTCTTCAAGTGCCACTTCAAGTTTAAGTACTTTTTTTTCGAGCTGAAACACTTCTTTTTCAAATTGTTCAGTATGAGTGTGAAGAGCTTCATTCAGTTTTTCCTGCAAATACTGATTACGGATGATTTCTTTTTTTACCTGATTTTCTGCATCATTTACCTGCTGCTGCATACGGCTTAGTTCAGAACGGTAATGCAGAATCTGCTGCTGAAGCTGAATGGATCGTTCACCGGAATTTGGACTTTCTTGCTTTTTCATCTTTTGCCGCTCCTTTCTGAACTCCCTAAAGCATATGTATGAGAAAATGCATGAAATCATTTCAACTGATTACCATAAAAAAACAAAAAAATAAGAGGCTGTTGTGGGCAACAGCCATCTTAGAGTGATTAGTGTACTGGGAAGATTTCCGGGCATTGCGGCGGGAAATTGTCGCTGTTATCGCAACCAACATTGATTGCTTCTGTTAATTCATCACGAGGTTTGCAAATTTTAGCTTCCACTTCAAGCTTCACGTTTGCTTCCATTTGAACATCTAAGCAGAATGTAATGGATACATCTAATTGTGAGAAAACGTCTGTGCAAACTAAAGTTGCATCGCACTCAAAGAAGTTAATGTGGCAATCAAGTTCAGTTCCTTCTGGAGCACAAAGGATAAATGTTTGAGCTGTAGCGAATGGAATTGGCTTCGACTCACAAATGACATTGTCGTTCGCGTCTAATACTTCAACTGTGACAAAGCCTTTAACAAGAACTTTCACTTTTTGCAATGTAACTTCATCGCCATTTGGAAGATTAACGGTTACATCATGGCGTTGGTCAACTGGTGAAATTTCTTGGCAAAGAAAAGATTTGCTTTTTGCGTTAGGATCGATTCTGCGGCCTTCTCTATCACTTAGGAAGCAGTTGACTGTTAAGTCGCCTGATTTCACCTTGTTTTTTAAGAATTTACAAAGATCGTCGTATTTATCTCCGCAGTCGAATAACATATCTAATTCTTTGTCATTAACGCTGATTAATGGCAGATCTACCGGACGAGTAACCCAGTCGTATACTTTACGCGTCTTAATACAGACTTTTTCTTTACGAGAATTTTGACTCACTGTTGTTTTCCTCCTATCTTGATTTCTCCCGTCCATTTTAATGAACAGATACATTAGGTGTCGGGACTAATGTATAGTATGTTTTTTCCCAATTTGTGTGCCGTGATATGAGCGGAATTTTAGGTGAATGTCAGTTTCCTGCATAAAAACCTGGGAGCATGAATTTCTTATTAGTAAGGGAATAATTTATTTATATGGATGGGAGCGATGAAGCGTGACAAATCAACAGACAGAGAGCGTAAAGACTCTTAAAGCACGACTTGCCTATTTGCAAAGAGAGCTTTCACATACGAAAGCACAGCTGCTGGATTATGAAGAAAATGGTTCTTACCATGAGCTAAGAAAAGAAAACAAACAATTAAGAGAAAAGCTCAGTCATCTGGAAGGGGAAAATCTCGTTCTATTTGAATTGCTTACAAAAAATAGCCCTGAGAAGGAAAAAGCAGAACCTATCCAGACCGCAGATAAGTTTGACTCATGGTTTATCAGCAATTTGAAAAATCAGGCTGCCAAAGATAGGGATAAACCAAAAGAATAGCGGCTGCAAAGCACAGATCCTTTTCTGCCATGCCTGGGCTAAACAGGCGATTCGGCTTTTCTGTTTGTGGCGTATAAAACTTATTGATTGTTGATATCGTAACTAGGTTAATTTCGTCCAGCTCCGGCGGCCTAGCTCACTGTGAAATTCCTATTTTCTTCGTGAGCTGACCAAGACGCCTGCGCTTTTGTAATCAAACTTAGTTCTTTCGCTGAGGCAAAGCCTTCTTTTTAAACATATATTATGAGGAGGAAAAGAAAGGGAGGATTAGCATGCAATTCAAAAAATCAACGAAATCTGCCAGTTCAAATTCAATGGTTGTGTTTGGCTCTTCCCATTATCAGCAGCAGGCTTCGGGCGGCATGAAGAAAACAGGTTGCGGGTGCGGAAAGAAAAAAATTTTTAAAGGCTAGGTACTCCATTATATAGTAGATGAAAATCCTCTTTTGATAAGAGGATTTTTATTTTTATGGAAAGTATAATGTTTTGCGCATTGAAGTCTGGCTCCAGTGCCTAACTTTTCGATCAAAACGGCTTTGCCATGCCAGAACCAGCGATTTCGCTTTTCGTATAAACAAATGACTGGTGATGTGCATAAGCTATGGGGAGGTGAGTGTGATGGGGAAACTTTCTGGTGTATTTGAAAAATTCATGGAGAACCTGTATGACCGTCACGATGAGATACAGAGAAAACAATCAAAGTGGCTGAACGAAAAAGATAAAGATCTTGGGATTTTGGAATCATCTGCTTCCAAATTTGAAAAACGTATGGACCAAATGGCTGAAGAAGCGGAGAATTTGATGGCTCAAAATGAAAGACATTTAAAGTGAAAATATCCGCAAGAGCCCATCCTTACTGTACAAACAATTCTGTTTCTTTGACATATGCTGTATAGACGAAAGATAGAAGGAGGTGGCTAAGATATGGGATACGGATATGGTTGCGGCGGCTATGGCGGAGGTTACGGCGGAGGCTACTATGGTTCAACATTTGTTTTAATCGTAGTATTGTTCATCTTATTGATCATCGTAGGTGCTTCTTTCTTTCACTAAGCATAACTGATGTGATGAGAAAGGAAGTACGGGCATTATTGTCCGTACTTTCCTTGTTTTAGGGTTTTTTCTAAAAAATTAAATCGTAATTATTATGAGACGATCTCCTAATGGAGATTGTGCAGATACAACAATCCATACGACCATTGCTTTTTTAAGAAAGATAGGCACAACAGGTAAAGAGATTCATAGGATATATCATCGTAAAGGAGGCAACAAACATGGATAATCACTTATTTAAAAATATTGAAAAGAAAACCGGCGTGAATATGAAGGAAGTATTAGACCTCGCCAACTCCCTTCAAAATGCCAATTTCAAAGACGAAAAAACCGTACGCGGTGTAATCCGCCGCGTTTCCCAAATCGCCAACAAACCTGTTAATAAAGAAATGGAAGACAAAATCGTTAATAGTATCGTAAATGGCAAAGAAAAGCTGGACTTTAACACTATCTCCAAGATGATCAATAAGAAATAAAGAACAAAGCGGCCTCTCCTGATTTGGGGAGGCCGTTTCCATTGCTATTATTAAACCATCAAACCTCGAATGAATCGTGAAGGAATCGCCTTTCTTCCTCTCCTGAACTGAGGAACAGAGACAGATAGGGAAGATTTCGCCCTGGTCATGGCTACATACATTAAGCGGCGCTCTTCCTCAATCGGCTTCTCGTCTCCTTTTCGGAACGAATCGAGTGCAAAGTCATGAGGAAGTCCTCCGTCAACAGCTCCTAAAATGTAGACATGCTCATATTCCAGTCCTTTCGCACGATGGACTGTCATGAGCTGAACGGAATGAGGATCCCGCTGCTGCTTCCATTCTTTCGATTTCGCCGTCATATGATCGACGTGCTCGAGAAGTTCGGCAACTGTATCAAATTTATTGGCAAGAACGCGTAAGTCTTTTAAATCGTCAGAGCCTTTTTCAATCGCGTTGCCCTCGTTCCCGCGCTTTTTCAGGAAGTCCGAAAATCCCATATCTTTTTCAATTAGGTCAATCGCGGCGGTTGGCTTCAATGTTTTCAGCTTTGCAAACATTGGAACAATTCGTTTAATCTTTGCCTTTTGAAAGGGCTGCAGAGATTCTAGTTTCGTGAGAGCTTCTACAAATGTACAATCATGTGTAATGGAAAAAGCCTTAAGGTCATTAAGAGCACTCTGTTTAATGAATAGGGCGGTCATCACATGCCCAATAGCGGCTGAATCATCAGGATTCATTCCAAGCCTTAAGTAGGCAAGAACACCTTTGACCATTCTTCTTTCGTAAAAAGAAAGTCCCTCCTGTTCAATCGTAAAAGGAATACTTGATTGAGCGAGACGCTCGAAAATCGCGCGGCCTGCGGTATGGGTCCGATACAAAACAGCAAAATCAGCCGGTTTTGCTCCGTTTTTCAGCTTTTCTTTCATATCAGTTACAACTAATGTCGCTTCCTCTTCTTCATCATGCGGAAAAAAGAAAAGCGGAGGGGCTTCATTTTGATATTGTGCGTTCATCGCTTTTTGATGACGCTGTTTATTTTTTGAAATAACCGAGTTCGCACTCGAAACAATTTCATGGCTGGACCTGTAGTTCTCGGCAAGTGTCACAATTTTAGCATCAGGAAAATCCTGCTTAAAATTCAGAATAAAAGATGGATCGCTTCCCCTGAATGCATAGATAGATTGATCATCGTCTCCAACTACACATAGCTGTTTCGTATGAGAGGAAAGCATTTTTAGAAGCTCATACTGAACTGGATTGATATCCTGAAATTCATCTACGAGAAAATAGTGAAACCGCTCTTGATATTGGGCAAGCAGCTTTGGATTTTCAAGAAGAAGTTCATAGCATTTTATCAGCATATCGTCGAAATCAAACTGATTCTGTGCATTCTTCATTTCTTCATATTTTTCATAAAGAAAAAGTGCTTTTTCTTCCCATTCCGTTTCAGGCTTTATTTTACGCTTGGAGAGAAATGTATTTTTCCAAAAACTAATTTGCTGCAGGGCCTGATCAAATGGAAATTCTTTTTCATCCAGACCGAGCTCACGTCCTGCAGATTTTATGTACTGCTCTTTCTGCCAGTCCCATTTAATTAAATGATGTCCATTCCATCTTTCAGAATCACTGTGCATCAGAATTTTATAAAAGATACTGTGAAACGTTCCGCATACAAGTCTGCCTGCTGCTTGTGACGCTGCATACCCGCTTATCCGATTCTTCATTTCCTGTGCTGCTTTTGAGGTGAACGTGACAAGCATGATGGATCCGGGATTTATATTTTGCTCCTCCATCATGTAAAGAGCGCGTGTGGTCAGAACTCGTGTTTTTCCGCTGCCTGCCCCGGCAAGAACGAGCAAGGGTCCGTCAATTGTTGTTACCGCTTCAAGCTGTGTGTCATCAAGCTTGACTGTCAAAATACTCTTTGCTGCAGCTTTTTCTTTTGCACTCCATGAAGTGTGACCAAGCTTTGCGAGCTGGAATGACTTCCACGACGTTTCTTTTTGCGTCTGATCATCTGTTATTGCCCGCGATGATGGCATCCGAAAACCATTCATTTCTTTATATTCAACTTCTTTTGAAGCGGCAGCCTGCTGAATCGTTTCGCTGTATTGTTCACATTGATTATGAATGGCATGATCAGCGTGATAAAAATAAGGTTTTTGTTTTATGCTTAAGTATAGCTTTAATGGCTGATTGCAGCATGCGCATGTCACTTTTCCATGAAGACTTGCTTCATAGACGTGCTGATACCTCTCTCTGGCCAAATAAGGGAGCTGTATAAATTCATCTTTTAATTTTCCACAAATCAACGGAAGTCCTCCCATAATTTCTCAATAGGGTTCGTATCTTTTAAATAAAGACACAAACTCTATCTTATCAAAAGGAAGCAAAACAAAAAAGAGGAAGTAAGATTCGTTTTAGCGAAAGTATTTATGGGAATAGTCTACTAACAGGGGTGATATAGATGAGTTACGTAGCACCAGTTCAGTTAGATCAGTATGTGCAGTATGCCAATCGGACGGTCAGGCACAAGCAGGATTATGCAGAATTAACAAGTGTCGCGCGAATTGAACTTAACACCAAATCGTTAGAGGAAGAAAAGAAATTTTCTCACATGCTGGAAAAGGTAAAACGCAGCAAGCTGAATCAGGAACTTTATATGAAAAAAATGACTGGAAATGGCCAGCTTTTTAATGAATCTATTTAATGATAGGCTCTTTTCGTAAAGTTGTTGCTTTTGGAAAAAATGGTTAAAACCTTTAGTGGATTGCAGCGGAAAAGCACTTGACTCCTGCGGGAAATAGAAAGGAATGGGAGACCCCACAGGCATAGCCCGATGAGAGGCTCCCATCCCTCACAGCGGAAAGCAAGTGCCTGCAGTGAAAATCCACGGGTACAATTAATAACCAATAACAACAATCGATGCGAAAACAGCCTAAAAAAGAGGTATCTCATGAAATTTATAAAATTAACGGAACAATGCTTCTATTTTCAAGCTGCCGTCAATATCGGCTATATCAAGAGCGGGAGACATGGGATGCTCATTGATGCCGGCCTTGATCAGCAAGCAGCAAAAAAAGTAAGTAAGCAATTAACCGAACACGACTGTCCTTTGACCCATTTATTCATCACCCATGCTCATGCCGATCATTATGGAGGGGCAGCATTTATTCAAGAAAAACATGATGTACATACATTTGCAGCAAAAGAAGAAGCAGCCATTCTTAGGAACCCAATATTGGAACCGCTATACTTATTCCAAGGCAACAAACCCTTACCTGAGCTGCGCAATAAATTTCTAGAAGGGACACCTATTTCCATCAATGAAGAGGTGAAGGAAGGGATTTATCAATGTGGTGATGTTTCGTTTGAATGCATTGCATTTCCAGGTCACAGTCTCATGCAGCTTGGCGTAAAGGCAGATGGAATTTTATTTGCTGCTGACTCGTACTTTGGAATGGAGCAGCTTAGAAAGCATAAAATTCCTTATATCATCGATGCTGATGATACGATAATTTCACTTGAGAAACTATTGACTATTGATTGTAAGGGAGCAGTGCCCGGACATGGAATCTATGAAGAGACATTCCAAGAAACTGTGAGTCAAAATGTAAAATATCATCAGCATGTTCTCTCGGTTCTTTCCCAAATCATTTCTGAAGGACCTATAAGTCAAGAAAAATTAGTTCAAAAAATTTGCCGGCATTTTGACGTAAATCCCCAAACATTGTCCTCATGGCTTTTGTTCAGAACAGCCATTACTGCTTATGTAACCAAGCTTATTAAGGAAAAGAAAGCTCAAATCACAATTGAGGATGCTTCTCTATATTTTAAATGTTAATTCAATTTTTGCAGAAAAAGCCCGTACCCTTCAAGCCACTCAGCATATAAGACATCTTTGTAGCTCTTTATATTGTGTTTTCTAAGTTCTTGCTGCAGCCATTCCTCTGATAAACCTGCTTCACGAACGTTATCTAATAAAACCTCACCGTCAAGAATCATCGAAAAAGGCAGAATAGCGTGTTCCGGATTAAATTGAAAATCACTTCGGGTTGGTGCTTCAAACATTGGTTTTTTTAGGATATTAACTGTACCATCAGTTTCTAATATGGCAAATGCTACCTCCCTGAGTGAAAAGGCGCCTTTTGCTCTGACAAGATGCTGAAGCTGATTTAGATCCAGCTTGCTTTTTCTCAGACTTTCACGGACTATCTTTCCCTGATGAATGATAATCGTTGGTCTGCCTTCTAAAAATCCTCGTGTTCCTTTCCATTTTTGCGTAATGATTTCTATGATGAAAATTAAGCTTCCCCACACAGATATAGCAAACAGAATTTTGAGGATGCCTGTATCATCATCAAATACAGCATTTCCCACGAGCTCTCCAAGTACTAGTGCAGAAATAAAATCAAAGGTCGTAATTTGTGTGATTTGTGTTTTCCCTAAAATCCGTGTTAAAAAAAATAAACCGAAAAATCCAATGACTAAATCGATGCCAGTATGTACAAATTCCATATAAACGTCACCCGTCTCATAATAGATACTTCTAGCATGTGCAGGTTTGGCAGGAATTATAGCGAAAAGAGAAGGGAGAGAATGATATATGAATATGCGCCCTAGAATTTCGTTGCCAATAACAAAAATGGAAAGAATATTTCAAAGCCTCTCGTTTGTGTTATTTAATCGTTGTGATCTTTATTGGGTCAGTTTGGAGCAAAATTCCCAATACAATACCGATTCATTTTAATGTCTAGGGAGAACCAGATGGATGGGGAAGGAAAGGAAACATTTGGTTATTGCCTGTGCTTAGTACATGTCTTCTTGTCATGTTATTCTTTTTGTCAAAGGTTCCTCATCTCTATAATTATCCAATGGAAATAACGGAAAAAAATGCAGAAGAAATGTATAGGTCAGCAAGGAAATTGCTTGCTGTAATCAGTTTTGAAGTTAGTTTCTTTTTAGGAATCGCATCCTGGGGTACCGTACGATCTGCCTTAGGGAAGGATGGACCTGGGTGGTGGTATGTTCCGTTGATCATCGCTTTATTCAGCACCATCTTATTCTATCTGTATAAGATGACGAAAATAAAAAGCAGCTATTAGCTGCTTTTTATTTCATTTCTTTTACCATAGTCACATGCGGAATACCGGCATCTAAAAATGTTTCTTTAGAAATGGTCGAATAGCCGAGCTTTGTATAAAATGGTTCTGCATGTGTTTGTGCGTTCAGCTTTAAGGTTTGCATCTCCTTTGACGCTGCAATTTCTTCAAGCTTTTCCATAATAATTTTACCTGCACCTTTTGATCGGTAATCAGGAAGGACACAAATGCGCTCTATTTTGCCGATGCCGTTCAGGATTCGGAAACGCCCGGCACCTACAGGCTTATCTCCGTCATACAAGACAACATGCGATGCTTCTCTTTCAAATTGATCAATTTCCTCTTCTTCAGGAACTTGCTGCTCTTCTACAAAAACTTTCGTGCGGACATCATATGCGTCCTGCAATTCTTCATCTGACTTTACAATTCTTGCGATCACTTAAAAACCTTCCTTTCCAAGCAGAAATGTTTCATATACGGTCCATGAGCCATTTTCAAGCTGATAAAGCAAATGGAAGCGGTCAATGGTTTCTTCATGCTGAAAGTCTGTCATTTTTAAGCTGCCAAGAACGTCTGAATGTTCATCATCCGATAGCTTTTGGCCAATTGTAATATGCGGCACAAATGCATATTCAGGTTCGATATCTGAAAAATATTCGTCATGGAGAGCTTCGTACAGCTTCATAATTTCCTCTGTTGGCTCAACTTTAAGATAAATGACATTATTCACTGGCGAAAAGGAACTGAACTTTTGTATGGAGATGGTTACCGGCTGCATCCGCTGCGCGATTTGACGAAGCTCTCTTGAAATGTCCCTAACTTGTTCATCCGTCGCTTCAAAAGGCTGTTTCAGCGTTAAATGAGGCGGAATCAAGGCATAATTGGGATCATAGCGCTTTCGATAAGAGTTAGCTGAATCCTGTAATTTTTTTGATGGAAAAATGGCAATTCCGTACTTCATAAGTGTTCCCTCCCATGTATAAAAATGTATTCATAGTATATCAAATTTCATTATTGAAGCATATAAGCCAATCAGAACATTGCTTTTAAGATCTTTTTTAAAGATGGCTGCCAAAATGTCCATTTGTGATCACCTTCAAATTCTTCATACACTGATGGAATTCCTTTTTTGGAAATAGCTTCTTTCAGTTCGCGGTTCGGATTGATGAAATTTTTCACTTCACCATCCGTCGTCTTTACTTCCGTTTCTTCAGTGCCGATTTGATGATAAACCGTTAAAAGGGCTGGCGAGGAAAATTCATCCACCATTTTCAGGACTTTTTCATCTGCATATGGTGATTGCATAATAACCTTGCCGAACGTATTCGGATAAGTCATTGCTGTCATGAAGGATACCGTACCTGCAAGTGAATCCCCAATTAAAGCACGTCCAGCTCCCATTTGGTAGGTTGGAAATTCCTTATCCAAATAGGGAACGACCTCATGAGCTAAAAATCGGATGTATGCTTTTTGCTTCGGTCCATCGGGATGATACTTATCACGGCGATCATGTACATCGCGATATGGAATGCCGACAATAATCACATTTTCAATTTCTCTTTCACTTAAAAGTTCTTCAGTCTGTCTTGAAATACGCCCAAGTCTGAAGTAATCCTGTCCATCCTGTGCAATGATCAGGCTGTACTTATAAAGTGGCGAGTAGTTCTTCGGCAAATAAATAAGGAGCGTTACTTCTTCTTCTAATTCCTTCGAATAAAGCAGCGTCTCTTTTACAATTCCTGCTTTCGCTGTCATCACAATTACCCCCAAAGATGATGGACGCTGTCACATCCACTAAAATGAATAAAAACGCTTCCATCCATTTTATCATGAAATGTGACAAAATTCTTGCATCACATATTATGCATGATTCAGTTTAGCTTTTTAACTGCTCCTGAAGCGGTATATTCCCATGCCAGACCTCATATTCCTTTTTAGAAGACAAGCCTAAAATTAAGCGATTGGAAGTGTGGGTCAATGAGGGTATCAATCAAAATGATCGCAAGTATCTATGCAGCTATCTCCATTTCCTTCTGGGGGATTTCCTTTGTTTCCACTAAAGCCGTGCTGGCTCAGCTTGATCCATTTACCTTGCTCTCAATCAGATTTGGAATTGCTTCTGTCTTTTTATTTTTCCTGCTGCTCATCCTCCGGCAAAATGTAAAAATGAAAATTCTTCACCTGCCACACGTATTCATCTTGGCAACACTGGGGATTTTTGTCCATCAGGTCGTACAGGCAGCCGCGCTTCAATCCATTCAGGCATCACAAGCCGGCTGGATTATTTCTTTTTCCCCTATTTTTACAGCCATCTTGGCATCTCTTTTTTTGAAAGAAGCATTTACCTTATTTAAGGCGATTGGAATGACAATGGCTATTGCAGGCGTTCTATTGATTACTTCTTATGGGCAGGGGGGATCTTTGACGTTTCATGCAAACATTGGATATCTTCTCATGATTTTAAGCACATTGAACTGGGCTGTCTATTCCATTCTTATAAAAAAATTAAGAATTCCCTATCCTGCTTTAACGGTCACTTTTTATACAAGCTTTATCGGATTTTTGATGACAGTGCCTTTCTTTTTAAGAAATAACGGATGGATAAAGATTGCAGCCCTTTCAAATGATACCTGGGCACACTTGCTGTTTCTCGGTATTTTTGTCTCTGCCATTGCCTACTGGTTTTGGGGCAAGGCCCTCGAAGTGATGGAGGCGACAAGAGTATCCTCTTTTTTATATTTCGAACCCCTGGCAACAGTGGCTGCAGCTGCTCTTTTATTGAATGAACCGGTTTTAATAGCAAGTGCAGCAGGGGGATTGCTGATTATAGCTGGTGTGATGATCGTGAATCGCAATAAGCCATTTTTTTAGAAAACCCCTTGCAAATTATATGAGAATGAGATAAGGTTATAAAAACAATTCAAAAAGTTCATACTATTTATTCTTATCCAGAGAGATGGAGGGTTCTGGCCCTGTGAAATCTCAGCAACCGGAAAAGAATGGGGCATATCCTATTCGAACCAAGGTGCTAAATCCAGCAAGCGTACTATGATGCTTGGGAGATAAGGAGAAGCCAGCTTACGATATCAACGTCTTCTTCTTAATGAGGAAGACGTTTTTTATTTTTTTAAAGGCATTTTAAAAGAGTCTTCATGAAAACAGCTTTTTGAAAAAACAATAGGACGGTGTTGGAAATGACAGAACGCATTGAAACAATCTTGGCGCAAATAGGCAATCGAAGTGAGAATACAACGGGAACAGTAAATCCACCCGTCTATTTTTCTACAGCATACCGGCATAATGGAATTGGGGAATCAACTGGATTTGATTACATCCGTACAGGGAATCCAACTCGTGCCATCCTTGAAAAAGCGATAGCTGAACTTGAACACGGAGACCAGGGCTATGCCTTCAGTTCAGGCATGGCAGCTATCCAAACCATTATGGCGCTGTTTAAAAGCGGAGATGAGCTGATTGTCTCTTCTGATTTATATGGCGGAACCTATCGGTTATTTGAAAAAGAGTGGCGGAAATACGGGCTAGTTTTTCATTATGCAGATTTTAAAGACGAGGACTGTACGCAGAAGCTGATCAATGAACGCACAAAGGCTATTTTTCTGGAAACACCGACAAATCCTTTGATGCAGGAAACAGAGGTCAGCGATATTGCCAAAATAGCACGTGAAAATAATGTATTGCTGATTGTCGATAACACATTTTACACACCAATCCTGCAAACGCCGATAGTGGATGGAGCGGATATCGTGATCCATAGTGCCACCAAATATTTAGGCGGCCACAATGATGTACTGGCAGGCTTGGTAGTGGCAAAGGGAAAAGAGCTTTGTGAAGAACTCGCTCAGCATCACAACGCGATTGGAGGAGTGCTCGCTCCTTTTGATTCATGGCTGCTGATTCGCGGAATGAAAACATTGGCTTTGCGGATGAAACAGCATGAGTCCAATGCTCGAAAGCTCGCATCATTTCTTGAAAAGCAGACAGAGGTGTCAGATGTTCTTTATCCGGGCAAAGGAGGAATGCTGTCATTCCGATTGCAGAAGGAAGACTGGGTGAATCCGTTTCTGAAAGCCCTGCAGACGATTACATTTGCTGAAAGCTTAGGCGGAGTGGAAAGCTTTATCACATATCCGGCAACACAGACACATATGGATATTCCTGAAGAGATACGCACGAAGAATGGTGTTTGCAACCGATTATTGCGCTTTTCAGTAGGAATTGAATATGCCGGCGATTTGGAGAAAGACCTTACACAGGCATTTGAGCTAATGAAGGAGGCTGACAAAGTTGAGCAACGATGATTGGAAGTTCGAAACGAAACTGCTTCACAATCGTCAAAAGGTGCAAAAAGAAACGGGAGCGGTGAGCGTTCCAATCCATCATTCCTCTACTTTTCACCAATTTGACTTCGATGATTACGGAAAATTTGATTACAGCAGATCCGGAAACCCAACACGAGAGGCATTGGAAGAAACGATCGCCGAGCTCGAAGGCGGCACAAAAGGCTTTGCCTTTGCATCTGGAATGGCTGCAATCTCAACCTGTTTTCTGCTGCTCTCCAAGGGAGATCACGTCTTAATCACGGAAGACGTATACGGTGGAACGTACCGTATCATTACTGATGTATTGAGCCGATTCGGCATAGAATACAGCTTTGTCGACATGACCGATTTGCATGAAGTAGCATCTCACATCAAAGAGAATACGAAAGTGATTTATGTTGAGACTCCATCAAATCCGCTTTTGAAAATTACCGACATACAGGGTATTACGAAGCTGGCAAAAGCGAATAACTGTTTAACGTTTTTGGATAATACGTTCTTAACTCCGGTCTTGCAGCGACCGCTTGAGCTTGGAGTCGATATCGTGCTTCACAGCGCTACGAAGTTTTTGGCTGGACACAGCGATGTCCTGGCCGGTCTTGCTGTTGTGAAAGGTGATGAGCTCGCGGCCCAAGTTCAAAAGCTGCAAAATGCATTTGGTGCGGTACTCGGCGTACAAGACAGCTGGCTTGTCCTGCGGGGAATCAAGACATTGAACGTCAGACTTCAGCAGTCTTCAGCGTCCGCACGCAAACTCGCAGACTACTTATCTAAACATAAGGCCGTACGCAACGTTTATTACCCAGGTTTAACATTTCATCCTGGCCATTCCATTCAGCGATATCAAGCAGACGGACCAGGTGCTGTGCTATCATTCACATTAGCTGACGAAGACGCCGTCCGCACACTTGTAAAAAACGTAGAATTGCCCGTCTTCGCAGTAAGCCTGGGAGCAGTAGAATCCATTCTATCGTATCCCGCAAGAATGTCCCACGCCGCTATGCCAAAAGAAGAGCGGGAACGCCGCGGAATCTCAGATGGACTATTGCGCATCAGCGTAGGCCTTGAGGATGCAGATGACTTGATCAAAGATTTTGAGCAGGCATTGGCGAAGCTGCCGGCTCATGCTAATAATATGTTGAGAGCTTGATAGATTGAGCGATTCCTTTGTGGGGGGTCGTTTTTTTTGTGGCTTTGGAAGTAATTGTCTGAACGGTCACAAATGAAGCTAAGCGGTCAGAAACAGGCTTGAACAGTCATAAATAAGGCCCGAGCGGTCAGAAACGATGCCTGAGCGGTCAAACCAATGAAACAAGTCTATCCCAGTCAAAGAAGGAGTGCTCTTTTGCTAGAAAAAGAGGTATTTGTGTTTGGAAGATGGCGATCAGCACTGAATAACAAATAGAAATCTGACAGAAATTGTCTGAACGGTCACAAACGAAGTCGAGCGGTCAGAAACAGGATTGAGCGGTCATAAATAAGGCCCGAGCGGTCAGAAACGATGCCTAAGCGGTCAAACCAATGAAACAAGTCTATCCCAGTCAAAGAAGGAGTGCTCTTTTGCTAGAAAAAGAGGTATTTGTGTTTGGAAGAAGGTGATCAGCACTGAATAACAAATAGAAATCTGACAGAAATTGTCTGAACGGTCACAAACCAGGTTGAGCGGTCAGAAAAAGGCTTGAACGGTCATAAATAAGGTCCGAGCGGTCAGAAACGATGCCTGAGCGGTCAAACCAATGAAACAAGTTTATCCCAGTCAAAGAAGGAGTGCTCTTTTGCTAGAAAAAGAGGTATTTGTGATTGGAAGATGGCGATCAGCACTGAATAACAAATAGAAATCTGACAGAAATTGTCTGAACGGTCACAAACGAAGTCGAGCGGTCAGAAACAGGATTGAACGGTCATAAATAAGGCCCGAGCGGTCAGAAACGATGCCTGAGCGGTCAAACCAATGAAACAAGTCTATCCCAGTCAAAGAAGGAGTGCTCTTTTGCTAGAAAAAGAGGTATTTGTGTTTGGAAGATAGTGTTCTGCAACGAATAACGAATGGAAGTCTGACAGTAATTGTCTGAACGGTCACAAACAAAGTCGAGCGGTCAGAAACGATGCCTGAGCGGTCAAACCAATGAAACAA
>NZ_PKLB01000001.1:147463-404066 GCF_002858905.1 Bacillus sp. UMB0893
ACAAAGAAGGAGCACTCTTTTGCTAGAAAAAGAGGTATTTGTGATTGGAAGATGGCGATCAGCACTGAATAACAAATAGAAATCTGACAGAAATTGTCTGAACGGTCACAAACGAAGTTGAGCGGTCAGAAACAGGATTGAACGGTCATAAATCAGTAACGAACGGTAAGATTCCAAGTATTTGCGGTCAAAACAATTGATTTCAAAATGAAAATTTACTTTTAAACTGACAATTGAAAATTCAATTTTCACTTCTTGCAGAAAAGTACACAGATGGTTAAACTATCATCAGAAAACTATTCAGCAAGGATGTGGTTCATTGATTAAAAAGGAAAGAAAAGCCCCAATTAAACTTCTGAAACTTGAGGCTATGATAAAAAGGCTGCCACAAAGTCACAGGATGAGAGCAAGTGCTAGCGAAGAGTTAGCTAAATTAAAGGCTGGATATAAGGGTGAGCAAGCGATAGATTACTATTTAAATGATTTGCCTGTTGATCAATATATCATTCTTCATGGGTTAAGGCTTGCTCATAGTAAGACAGAATTCTTTCAAATTGACACTTTACTATTAACTCAGCGTTGTTTTTTTATTTTAGAAGTAAAAAATATTAGCGGAATACTGTATTTTGATCAGACTTTTAATCAGCTTATTCGTATTTCTGGAAAAAATGAAGAAGCTTTTCTGGATCCAATACAGCAAGTAAAAAGACAAAAATCCAAGTTGGAATTATTTCTTAAACAGTATCCATTCCCTCCTGTACCCATCCACTGTCTTGTTGTGATCAGTAATCCATCCTCGCTAATAAAAGCAAAGTTTGACTCAGTAAAAAATACTGTGATTCATGCAGGTTCGCTTCCAGAAAAATTGGAGTCATTTCAAAATAGATATCATGAAGATCTGTTAACTATTAAAGATCTTAACAAGATTTCACACCTTTTACAGAAGCAGCATACTTCCCCTAAAATAAATATACTCTCACAGTACGATATTGAAAAATCAGAGTTAATATTTGGCGTGAAATGTCCTTCGTGTAGCAGATATCCGATGAACAGAATCAATCGTTCCTGGTTTTGTCCTTATTGCAGAAAAATGTGTAAAAAAGCTCACATAGAAGCCTTTTTTGACTATGTTTACCTCTTTGGTAATACTATGAAAAATAAGGAAATGAGAGAGTTCTTATGCATTTCATCAAGGCAAACAGTAACCCGCCTCCTAACCTCCCAAACCACCCAAACCGGCAATCAAAAAAACAGAAAATACATTCTTCAGCTTCCAGATTAGTGGTATAGTTTTTAGTGAAAGGTGTGAGATTTTAGTGGGGTGTATAGGTTTTCTGTTTAGGGTCCTTTTTCTTACAGGAGCTTCAATGTTTGTGATTTTTACCGGAGCGGCGGCTGTTTTTGAATTTGTTACTCTTCCTTTTGACGGGACATTTTCTAAGTTTATAACGCTTTATTTGATTTGGCTTGTAAGCAGCTATATTGTAGGCTGGTTTATTGAGGAGAAGATGAAGAATGATGAAATGGATACGACCGGCAGTTTTGTGCTGGATGCGTTGATCTGGTTTAATGTGCTGAATTATAAGTTCATTAACCGGTTCGTGTTTAGAAGGAAAAATAGAAATAATAGGAATGCAGCCCGCTAGATTTGACCTAAAGGCATTCTTAAGCTATCGTTTTATACATAAGCTGATCGGAAAAACCGAAGGCCCTTAACATTCACTTGTTAGGGGCCTTTCCTATTTGGAGGGAATGTTCATGAACTATAGTTATCTATCACATTTGAGCTGTCCGAAATGCGAAGCTGTCTATTCTGCCGATAAGATTCAGCAGCTTTGTACATGCGGATCGCCTTTGTTGGTGAATTATCACTTGGATCAAATTAAGTCTGTTTTGACGAAAGAAGAGATAGGACAAAGAGAAAATAGTTTGTGGAAATACCATGAATTGCTTCCTGTAGTGAACCCGGAAAACATCGTATCGATGGGAGAAGGCATGACGCCGCTGCTTGAGATGACCAGAATGGGAGCAGAGATAGGCATTCCAAATCTTCTTATGAAGGATGAAGGACTTATTCCAACTGGATCGTTTAAAGCAAGAGGTGCCGCTGTCGGAATTTCAAAAGCAAAGGAACTGGGAGTGAAAACGTTCGCGATGCCGACGAATGGGAATGCGGGTGCGGCCTGGTCTTTATATGGCGCAAGAGCAGGATTGGAATCTTACATCATTATGCCTATAGATGCGCCTCTCATTACGAGAAAAGAAACAGCAATATCAGGTGCTAATTTGCATTTGATTGACGGATTGATCAGCGATGCTGGAAAAGTTGTCGCAAAGCTGGTAAGCGAACATGGTTTTTATGATGCATCTACGCTGAAAGAGCCTTATCGCATTGAAGGGAAAAAGACGATGGGGTATGAAATCGCCGAGCAATTAAATTGGGAGGTCCCTGATGTCATTTTGTACCCGACCGGCGGGGGAGTAGGCATTATCGGTATATATAAAGCTCTTCTGGAAATGCAGGAACTCGGATGGATTAAAAAGGACAAACTTCCTAGACTCGTTGCTGTGCAGGCAGTAGGGTGCGCTCCAATTGTGAAAGCCTTTGAAGAAGGTCAGAGCGAATCGGAATTCTGGGAAAACTCAAAAACAGATGCATTTGGAATAAATGTGCCAAAAGCAATTGGTGATTTTCTTGTTCTGCAAGGAATCTATGAAACGAATGGGTGTGCAATTGCCGTTACTGAAAAAGAGATCAGTGAAGAGCAGTCAAACGCTGCCAGATTGGAAGGCAGCTTCATTTGCCCAGAGGGTGCAGCGACTTTTGCAGCGGCCCGTCTTTTAAGAAAAAGAAATTGGATAAAAAAAGATGAAAAAGTGGTATGTCTGAATACAGGGCAGGGAATAAAATATCCCGAAACCGTCAGTGCAGAAGCACCGCTGCTTCATAAAGGTGAAATACTTCACCTCTAAGCTTCTACTCCATCAGGCCGGGTCATATAATCTAGCAATGTACAGCCTGTCTCGTACATAATCGGCCGTGGAGGTGCTTTATGTTAATTGAACTTAGTGCTGTCGGAGCTGCATTAGCCTTTATTTGTCTTGTCGGGTATTTGATCCAGACGCTTCGAAGAGGAATGGTTACACTTGAAGAAACGAATGAAACGCTTGCAGAGGTGAGAAAGGCTGTGCATGATTTGTCAGGTGAAGCTGAAGAGCTTATTCACTCTGCGAATCAAATAACAGTAGATGTAAAAAGCAAGATCAAAACAGTCGAGCCGCTGCTTGATTCAGCTCAAGATATGGGTGAGGTCATACATAGTGTGACAAATTCGGTTAAACAGGCAGCAACCGGGTATGGCTATGCACTTCCGCCGGTGAAAAATAACCCTGTCCCGAACCGTGAAGTGAAAATAAAGCTGAAATAAGATTTCCCACTTAATGGGAATTTTTAAAAAGGTAAATAATTTTGGGTTATGCCACAACTTCTAGAGTTGTGGTATTTTTGATTTTTGATCAACATTAGGAAAAAATGAACGGAAGCTCTAAAAGTACGATCTAATGTGCTAAAATATTACAAATGGCAAAGGTTTATAGAGGGAGGTTGTCTAATGAAACCAAAAGTTAATATCATTACCCTTGCAGTTGATGATTTACAAAGGTCGTTAGTTTTTTACAGGGATGGATTAGGTTTAAGTGATATTACGGACGGTGGAGACCATGTTCTTTTTAATTTGCAAGGAGATTTATCATTAGTGCTCCTTCTCCGTACTGAGTTTGATAAGGTAGCTAATCAATCGAACACAACACAAAGGTTTTCGGAAATTAGTTTAAGTCATAACGCTGATAGTAAAGAAGAAGTAGACACTATTTTAAAAAGCGCTAAAGCAGCTGGCGGGACACTGACTTCAGGCGCAAAGGAGTATGAATGGGGGTACTCAGGTCACTTTAAAGACCCAGATGGGCATCTTTGGGAAATCGTGTATTTTTGTGTATAAAAAGTCTTTTGGCTTTAGTAATGTCTTTCATATTTCTTCCCGAACAATCGTAATGATCTGTTACTTAATAATTGTTATTAAGGAGAATAAAAATGAATCGTTCAAGAAAAATTGTTTTATTTATTGCCATCAGCATAGACGGATACATTGCCCGTCCAGACGGTGACATCAGCTGGCTCGATGATGTTCAGGGTGAAGGTGATAATGGTTACAGCGAGTTTATTCAATCTGTCGATACGGTCGTGATGGGTAAAAAAACGTATGATGATGTTCTGAAATTAACAAATAATCAGTACCCATATGAAGGGAAGACAAGCTATATTTTTACAAGAAAGGAAACAAGCACTAACTTAAATCTTGTTTTTACAAATGAAAACCCCGCAGCTTTTGCTGAAAAATTAAAATCAGAAGAAGGATCAGACATCTGGCTTGTTGGAGGGGCAGATCTTCTGGACAGCTTTATGAAAGAAAAATTGGTCGATGAGTACATCATCACGACTGCCCCGATTATTTTAGGTGACGGCATCCCGCTGTTTAAGGCTAATAATCCTGAGATCAAGCTCAATCAGAAGAGCACCAGACAATATGGGGAGTTTGTACAGTATCATTATGTGCACGCCTGAAAAAACGCATGGATTTCCATGCGTTTTTGTTTTAAACAAACAGAATTTCATCCGTCATACGATATTCGCTGGGGGTTATGCTCACGTATTTTTTAAAAGTGGAACTGAAATAGTTTGGTGTATTAAATCCAAGTTCATCTGCAATTTGCTCGATTGTTTTATCTGTATGCCTAAGCATCCAAACGGCGCGCTGCAGCCGGACAAAGGTTACGTATTCAACAAAACTCCGGCCGGTTTCTTTTTTGAAAAGCTTGCAGAAGTAGGGAACACTTATATTGATTTGGTCTGCAACGGTTTTGGCGGTCAAATCATTCTGATAATGATTGGTTATGTATTTGGTGCATATGTTCATTTGCTGATTGACTGTAATTTCTTCAAAATACCGAAGGGAAAGTCTATTATAGTGCGGCGTTCGTCTTGCTTTGCGTGCTTCCCGGTAAGAATAGGAAAGCAGCAGAGGTTCTCTGTAAATGGATCCGACGCCTATGTATAGATGAATGTCATGTTCATTTTTCAGAATATCTATACATTCAAGCAATTTAGCTTCGCCAGTCTGCCAATTCTTGATGGAAGAATATCCTTGCGGGACCTGGATGAGCATGATTAAGTGCTTTTTGTATGCAAGAAAGGAGGGCTGCTGTTCAATTTCTGAAAAGAGCTGTTTAAAGATCGTCTGAATTAAAAGAGGCGCAAATTCTGATTTTTCCCTGCTTTGATTATGAATAAATCCTTGAATAAAACAAACGGCATTTGGGACTGAATAATCAGGCAGATAGGGACGTGCCTCAAAAAGCTCTTCTTCTGACTTCACTTCGGCACGAAGCAGTCTTCTTAGGAATGCTTCTTGAAAAGGCAAGAGACCAGCACTCGAATTCCGAACTAGTTCAAACTGTTCTACCATCTTCCCATAGTTCGGAATGATTACGCTTTCATTTTGAGGCGATTGCAGCACTTTTTTTAGGTTCTTAATAAATGTATGTTTTTTAACTGGTTTCACGAGCATTGATTGAAGCTTCAATTCAATCGCGATTGGGGATGTTTTAAGCATAGCCGGATCCAGCAGCGGGAAAATGACGCAGTCTTTGTGCTGTTTTTGAAGACGGTGTATTTTCATCCAATCAAACAGCTTCGAAATCTCAACAACCGCAATATCAAGCGAGCTGTTGGTTTTACCTTCATCGAGTTGCAAGGAGTCATCTAATTCTTCGTGTAACCATGTCATCATTTTTTCTTTTTCAGATTGCTCTTGAACCATGAGTTTAATGTTATACACGTCCGATTCCTCGCTCCTTTGCCAGTATGTCTCTAGCACTAGTATACATGAAACGGAGAATATATTAAATATTTATACATTTCTGATAATTTATTGTAAGGTATGTGGTTTCCTTCTATTGTAAAATACAATCAAGCATAGCATTGCCGTGCTAAAGCAGAACAAAGGGGGAATGAATTTTGGCCGCTGAGTTTAAGGAATATGATTATGTAGAGGCAGGAACGGTTGATGTCCGTGAGCTTGAGCCGCTTGATGCAGAGACAACTCATTTGATGAAAAGTGAATTTAGTACTGGGTCGAAGCTTACACTCTTTTATTTTGCATTTATTTTTTCAATGCCGATCTTAAATTGGTTCGCACCTGGGTTTATGTTTTCAAATTTCTATGGCGGAATGACATACGCATGGTTTTTTACAGGTATTATTGCAATGGGAATGGCCTTTATAATTGCTTATATTCATACTGCGTTATATGAGAAGAGATTGAAAAAGAACATGAATACGGACAGCTCCAATCGTCCTTCAGCTGGAAGGAGTGTAAACTAATGGCTGCTTTGCTTGAACCGAAGATGCTGCTGACGATATTATTGATGGGAACGATTGTGTATATTACTTATTTAACAAAACGGAATGCAACAGCTTCTGATTTTTTCGTAGGGGGCCGGAGCTTTGGCTGGTTTACCAATGGATCTGCCATCGGAGGAGATTACTTAAGTGCAGCAACATTTTTAGGGATTGCAGGTTTAACATTCCAGCTGGGCTATGATGGTGCTTATTATGCATTTTGCTTCTCAATTGGATTAACGCTGCTTGCAATCTTTGTGGCAGGACCGCTGCGCCGTTTTGGTGCCTACACAGTTGCAGACTTTCTAGGGTATCGTTTTCACAGTAAACGGGCAAGACTTGCTGCAGTTGCCGTCGTGCTTGCTATATCAGGATTTTATGCTGCACCGCAATTATTAGGAGCGGCGCAAATTTTAAGCATGTTCTTTGGGACTAGCTATGAATTTGGAATCATTTTTACATGCAGTGTCATGATTTTCTACGTCGGGATCGGCGGAATGAAAGGAACAACTCTGAATCAGGCGCTTGAACTGTGGATTCGACTTGGCGCATTTATTTTAATGGTAGTTGCTGCTGTTTACGGCGGATTGTACTATGAAAGAATACTAGCTTCAATCAGTGAATTTACCGGATCCATTGCAGGCACGTCTACTTTTGCCCTTGACGGAAAAGACGTCGTGCATGACGGTCAAACCTGGATTGGCACAGGAAACTACTTCCCGTCCTTCTGGCAGACAGTTTCTATGACAATTGGACTTGCGCTAGGTACAATTGGTCTTCCTCATATCTTATTGCGCTTTTACACCAATCCAAGTGCAAAGGCCGCACGTAAATCAGCCCTTATGGCGATCTTAATTGCAAGCGTTTTCTTTTTCTTCGCTGTCTATCTTGGAGCTGTTGGAAGATCGATTTTCTTAAGCGGTTCAGCTGATCCACAAGTAATGAAAGATCTTGTCGCTGGAGGAAATAACATGGTGATTCCTTCAACAGCTCAGGCTCTAGGCGGAGAATGGCTGCTTGGACTCGTTATTGCGGGTGCGTTTGCAGCCGTTTTCTCTAACCTTTCTGGCTTATTCATCGCAAGCTCAGGTGCATTGGCCCATGATTTATATGCTACTTTTTTAAGAAAAAACATAACAGAAAAAGAGCGTGTTATTGCAGGGAAGGTCTCAATTCTTATCTTAGGTGTTTTGTACGGAATGCTTGGACTGCTTGTAAAAGAAGCTTCAATCGGCCACCTTGTCGCACTTGCCTTTACAGTTGCAGCAAGTACATTTACACCAATCTTTATCCTTGGAATCTGGTGGAGAGGCATGACAGAAAAAGGAGCGATTGCAGGACTTGTCCTAGGCCTGCTTTCATCCATGTACATGATTTTCTTACCAACAACACTGCCTGAATTCCTTCAGTTCAGAATACCAGGACTTATTACTGTACCAATTGGATTTTTGTCGGTTTACATCGTATCAAAACTGGACCGTAAAGTACCGGCAGATGTAAATGATTTCATGAGAAAAGTCCATTCGAAGGAATCTGAAATTGCTTAATTTTGAATGAAGAGAAGGCCAGATTTGGTCTTCTTTTATAGTGGAATTTTAAGAGATATCTTTAACTTAAGCGCTCAATATAAGTTTTACCCCTTATTTATGACCGTCTGGCTGTTTTTTAGCCAGCGCGATGAATGACTGCATCCCGGGGAAAAGGCAGTGGACGTAATATTGAATGAATAAGCAGAGAATCGCATGAGTCAATTCTGATGCAGGCAATTACCAATTAAAAGAGTAAGTGGAATGGATTCCATATACGGCCCATTCCACTTAAGCAATTCTAAAGATTTTCGATTAATCCTCTGTCACATTCACTTGTTTATTATTTAATACGTTTAAATCTGAAACGGGACTGTTTGAAAAGACACCATAACGCCCGTTTACGAAAACATTGTCAAAAATATTCAGGTCACGTGCCGCATGCTCTGCATTTGCAGAAGTGATCGCAATGATGGAAGAGTCCTTATAGTTCCCGCCATTTTTCAGATAATTGTCCGCTATTTTTATATGACTGGCACTTGCTACATCAATAATTCTTCCATAGTTCCCTATACCGTTGATTGTGTTGTCTTCAATGACTGTATGGTCGGCATAAACTGAAATGGCAGACCACATATCATGTGTTTTCTTTTCGGAATACGTTTGATAAAAGTTGTTATCGTCAAAATTATTGTAGATTGTATTTCCTTTAATAAGGGCACCCGGTGATTGAATTTTAATGGCTCTTTTATAAATATAGGCAAATGAGTTATCGATAATTTCCAGATTCACGTTCTCGTCAAACCCTTGGACAACAATGCCGTCACCATCATCTTTTGGTCCTATTTTCGAAAATTCCGTATTGCTGATTGTAATATTTTTGCTTACGCTTTGATTATTGTAGGAAGGACTTATTAATATTCCCCTTGCCACATAATGGTCCCAGCCTTTTATCGGATTTCGCGACATGACATCGTGAATCTGATTATTATCAATGTTTATTTCGCTTGAGCCGCCTTTAATTCTAATTCCCGTAACAGTCAGACGGGAGAGATCAGGATCCTTGGGCTGTGTGAAATGCTGAATCGTATTATTAGAAATGTCCACATTGTGTGAGCCTTCCTCGATGGTCATGCCTCGCAGGGCTGTTTTATTTCCATTCATTATAAGGTTTTGAATGGATATGTTTTCGCCTTTAATTTCCATCATCGTTGCAAGATCAGAGGAAGCTTTTATCTCAGCATTTTTTCCAAATAAGGTTGTATGACCCCGAATTGGCAATTCGCCTGTTATTTTATACTCTCCTTCCGGAAAATAGATACGGCGATATTTACCATCATTCAATGCGCTTTTTATTGCTGCCGTATCGTCTGCTGCGCCGTCGCCAACTGCGCCGTAATCTTTCACATTTATTGTTGCCAGAGATTTAAGATAGGTACAATATGTGAAAATAATAGCCATTCCTAAGAAAATAGAGACTATTATTTTTTTAGAAGATGTCTTCATTAAAAGCCTCCAATTTATTTTAGAATTCCCTCACCAATATACCCGATAAACATGGTAGGAAAACAGGGTCGAATGGCATAAGGGACAATGGAGGATAGTTGAGAAAATAAAAAACACTCTGGTCCTGGGCATGAAAATAGTCTATAAAAAAATCATTGTACTGTATTTATCTTTTACAAATAGTATAATCAATCGTCAAAAAAGGAACCGAAAAGATCCACATTTTGTGCTTTGCTTTAAGCTCTCCATCTTTTATTTGCTCCACATGAAATACTTCTTCAATCGGGAGTTTGAACACCGCTTTTTTAAACGCTAAATAAACACCTGAATCTGATTCTGGTTTTTCTTTTCTGCTTGAGAGCTGCAGGGTTTGACCAAGCTGTTTGAGTTCTAAAATCCCAACCATAGCTGCAGAGGGGAGAGGCAGAGAGATATTCATATACCATTTTCCTTCAGACTGGTGTTTGGAATAAAGTGCGACAAATGCAGGATCACCATTCACTTTCCGCACCCATGCGCGCACTCGGTCTCTCCCATCAAGTTCTGCTTTGATAGGAACAATATCTCCTGTCATTTCAATCTGCCTGCTTGAAAGCGGCAAGTTGATTTGTTTGACATAACGGCTTATAACCCGATATGCAGCTGCAAATGGTTTGAACCAAGAGTGCCAATTAATTTCTGCAAATAAACGATATTGGTTTGTATTTTCATAAAAATCGACTATGGCAGGCGCCAACAATTTCGAAGTCACATCAGGTTCATATATGCCAATATCATCTATAAGCCCTGAAAATTGCCGGCCATTATTGTCCGTTATGTCATCAAGGATTTTTTCTCCAATCACTTTTTTACCTCTTATCTTGCTGATTGGAATTCTTCTGCTGTATTGTGATGAAGGGGTGAAAATCGACCAGCCAATTACACCAAATAAGGCAAACAGACCACAATTCAAAATGCCATGAAATTTAAGCATAAAATCGATGGAAATGGTGAAAAGTCCCCAAACATTACCAAGTGCGTAGGCAAAAGAAAAAAGGATAGTAATGCCAAGTGCGGAGAATGAAATCCGGATCAGCCATTTTGCCTCATGAATAGGTGCTTTAAACGAAAGATATATCAAACTATAGATGCCGAAGATATAAAAAATGACAGAAAGTAGTTCAAGCCAATTTGAAAAGGAGATTCCTAGTGCAACGATGATGGGAGAGATTAGCAGAATGTTGCATGAAATCCTGTAAAACTGAGTTTTATAGATTCTCCCCAGAAATCCTGTGAAAATCGGCAGCAAAAAGGAGGCATAGTGAAAATGAATACCTGTAAGCCAGCGAATGATTGGAGAAAATCCTGTTTCAATATCAGCAATATGGGCAAAAAACCATGCTCCGCCAATCATTAAATAGAAAAGACCCATATCAATTGCAAACTCTTCTAACTTTATGAAGCCCCTGTTTATAAAACGTGTAAACCCGTAAGCAGCAACTGATATGGTAAAGATTAAATAGAGAGCTGCCAAGAAGATATCTCCCGGGGTCTCGTTTGTTATTTGTAATACCGCTACAGATAAATAGGCAGGAATCGATAGATAAGGATAAATGGCATGAAACCAATCTCCTCTTCTCATTACGAGCTGCAGAACGAGGGGGACATAGACCAGCTGCGCTGCTGTAAGCAATAAATAATACCAGGGGCCCGCATGAAAGATGGCCGTGAAGATAAATATTAGAATATGAATCATGGCTATACTACGCAATCTCATCAGGTGTAAACTCTCCTTCATATGAAAAGACATTTCCGATTATTGGATTATATACGTCTACTTTAATTTGAAAGACATCTCTTTTTTCATTGTACGATTCTCTTACTGTGGCTAAGCCTTGAAGCCATTTTGGCATTGGGATTTCTAGCTTTCCAACTAAGAGCCGCTGTTTCTTGGATGTGATAATTAACTGACCTTGATCACCTGCGGTAAAGGAAAGGTCAGAGTAAAACAGCTTTGGTTCACCGAGGTAATCCTTAATCATCCCTTCTTTAGAATCCATACTCATTAAGGCGTTGAAATATCTTTTCTTGTTATTAAAATGAAAGACCCGCTCCCAATGAACCTGCTCTTCGCCATTTACACCTGTGCGCAGAGTATTATGGATTGAAAATGGTATGTTTTCTCCATGTTCAGGAAAAAGAAGTTTAAAACGGACGCCTGCTAAAAAGAATGGATAGAGCCACTTTGGTCCGCCATTAATGGTTTTCATCACTCCTGAAGCTTTAAAGGGAAATTCGTATCGCTTTTGAAGCATAGGATGAAGCAAGATAAACTGCTCTCCCAAAACAATTCTATAAATAGACATCGAAATCTCCTTATCTCTTTCTTTTACAGCTTTTCGCAGTCGGCAGATCCCTGCTTACTATATATCCAATGATTGAAAGGATGAATAAAGCTGCATTATAGGTTAATGGACTGAATGGATGAATCAGATTCGAAGGTTCTGCCAAAATTGCTGAAAACGTAAGCGGCGGAAATACCATGATTTGCAGGCCGAATAACCTTACTTTATTAAATGGCAGGAGCCAGAGCAGTCCGAACAGGATTTCAGCAATCCCTGTGATCGCAACGAGTGCAGAAGCCTGATTCATAGTCAATGACAGCAGGGATTTTGTCATAGATACTTCCTCCGGATGCATAAACAGTATTTTCGGGACTGCGCCATGATAGGTCCAAATAAAGAAGAAGAGGAAGGAAATGAGCCATGTACTAAAAAAACGTATGTATTGAAAGGCAGGCGCTTCCTCTTTTTCAAGCCATCTTTTAAGCACATCAAAGCTTAGTGCTGTTGCCCATCCAATTAACGGACGAAATAACACTGTGTCAAAAAAAACTCCTGCTTTCCCAAAATTCACTTTATAATCGTATTGCGTAAGAAAGGTGATCTCGTTTCGTTCAGGCTTATATTTCCAATAGCCCTTTCCTTCTTTAATGATGGACATTTTTTGATCTGTTCCGAAGTGTAAGGATGATGTTCTCGAGCCGTCATCAGAGTGAAAAGCCCCAATACTTTTGCCCCAGCCTTGAACGTTAAGACCGAATCCAATATTCGTTTTATATAAAAAATGCTGTGGCTCGTTTTCTATTTTGGGAAGGTATGTAATCGATGAGAAACGGAGATCCCATTGTGAGTGTAATGCTGGAATTTGAGTGGCATCCCATAATTTATCCATGTCGGAATGGATTGATAGTTCCACATAAATTGGCTTATTTTTCATCGTATTCACCTCTCTTTTAGAGTATCATAATCTTAGATGGAAGAATTAGAGATTTATTGATTTTACTAGAAAGGATTGAAGCAAACATGACAAAACTGGGGATCGTCCGTCATGGTCGGACAGCATGGAATTTAGAGAGAAGAGCACAGGGAAGCTCAGATATTCCTCTTGATGAGTTAGGGATCGCAGAAGCAGAAAAGCTTGCAGAACGGCTTGGGGCAGAAGATTGGGACATGATATACGCCAGTCCATTGCTTAGAGCAAGACAAACTGCAGAATACATAGCAGCCAGATTAGGAAATCTTCCGATTCAATTTGATTCCAGAATCCGTGAAGTTTCCGGAGGGCAAATTGAAGGAACAACAGAAGCGGAAAGAATTGAGAAGTGGGGAGAACAATGGAGGGAGTTAGATCTTGGAATGGAGAAGGCAAATCTTGTGATCGAAAGAGGAATGTCTTTTTTCGAGGAAATCACAAGCAAACATCCGGGCAAAAACATCTTGATCGTCAGTCATGGTTCGTTTATCAAACATTGCCTGAAAAAATTGGTGCCCAAGCTGGAAATGGAAGAAGGACTGAAGAATACCTCCATTTCAACAATCGTCAAGGTCGAAAGTGTATGGAATTGTGATGTGTATAATTGTACAAGACATTTGGCAGAGCAGTCACAACAAAGCACAAAATGACAGGAGTTAATGGAATTCCATTGGTATGATGTAATCAAGGAGTGAGCAAAATGGCTTGGGTAGAATCAATACAGAAGGCGATCGATTTCATGGAAGAACATTTGCTGACAGACATCTCAATCAAACAGATTGCAAGAGAAGCGAACGCTTCAGCCTTTCATTTTCAGCGAACGTTCACCATCTTGACTGATATCTCAATTGGCGAATATCTTCGGAGACGACGTTTAACATTAGCGGCACAGGACCTTGCCAGTAACAGCTGCAAAGTGATTGACCTCGCTTATAAGTATGGTTACGACACTCCCGAATCGTTCACGAAAGCATTTCGCAGACAGCATGGAATATCACCGAGTGAAGTGAGAAAAAACACCGGTAAATTGAAATTCTATAGCCGCCTGATTATCCAGGTGAGTCTGAAAGGAGCAGAGCCAATGAAATACAATGTAATTGAAAGAAATGGGTTTGACGTCGTTGGAATTAAGCGTGAGTTTTCATGTGCAAATGAAGAGAATCTTATTGGGATTCCAAAGCTTTGGAATGAAGTGAACAGCGACGGCACGAACGATTTGCTCATGAAACTGAACAATGGAGAGATTAAAGGCGTTGTAGGTGTTTGTGTGGCAGACACGAATCAAATGATGGATTATTGGGTGGCGGCCGAGTATTCCGGAGAAACACCTGAAGGCTTATCGAAACTCACGATTCCAGCCTCTAAATGGGTTGTTTTTGAAGTGAATGGACCAATGCCGGACGCCATGCAGAATGCATGGAAGCAAATCTTTTCAGAATGGTTTCCGACAAGCGGCTACGAGCATGCTGGCACACCTGACTTAGAAGTGTATACAAATGAAGATCCGTACGGACCAGATTATTACTCGGAAATTTGGATTCCGGTAAAATCTTAAATCGGAAGCGGCACCCCTGAAATTGTATGGGGTGCTGTTTTAATTCACACGCAATAATTGGGCTTTTATGGTAAAATAGCTGTAGAAATACGGCTATATGAGTGCAGAGGAGCAGACGATGAATCTTGAAAGGTATCATAAAGAAGAGAAAATATTTACAATGGAAGAAATACAAAAGCCGATTTTGATTTTGACTTTAATCAGCACAATTATATTGGGTGCTGGTTATAGACTAATATGGGGGAATTCTGTATGGAATACCTGGGAGCCGTACGCATTGGTCATTATATTATATTTGGCTCTAATCCCAATCCATGAACTTATCCACGGCGGTTCATTTAAAATTTTCGGGAGGACATCCTGGTCAAATATCTCTTACGGAATCGATTGGAAAAATCTGATGCCGTATGCACATTGTAAAATTCCCATTTCAGCAGGTGCTTATAAAATAGCAGTCCTTCTGCCAATGATTATAACCGGTATTCTTCCTTTGGCCGCTGGTTTCATCATGGGGAATGGTTTTTTGACAGTTTTGGGAATCCTTTTGACCCAAGCCGGTTTTGGTGATGTTTTTATCTATTGGCATATTCGAAAATACGATAAACAGACTGTGATTAAAGACCATCCAGAGCAAATAGGCTGTGAGGTTTATAATATGAAAAAGGCAGAAAAGATAGGCTGATAGAGGATGAAAAATAATAATTTGTTCGAAAAGGATCTATATAAACCAATTCAAAAATATTTTATTAAGCATGGATATGAAGTTTATGGCGAGGTTAAAGACTGCGATCTTGCTGCAGTAAAAGAGAATGAACTGATTTTAGTCGAACTGAAGCTGAGGTTAAATGTTGAACTGCTCATACAGGCCGCGAAGAGACAGCGCTTCACGGATCAGGTTTATATCGCGATTCCAAAGCCATCTTACAGTTTGCGTTCAAAGAAATGGAAGGATCTTTGTTATTTGGTGAGGCGCCTGGAACTCGGGCTGATCGTGGTATCTTTTCGGCAAGGCAAAGGATATGCCGAAATCAAGATGGAGCCTGATTCCTTTGACCGGGTAAAAAGCATGAAGCTGAGTCAAAGAAAAAGAGCTCAGATCTTGGCAGAAATAGAAGGCAGAAGCGGTGATCATAATGTAGGCGGAGTGAATAAAACGAAAATCATGACAGCCTATAAGGAACGATGTATTCATATTGCCTGCTGTCTTGAACACAGCGGTCCGCAAAGTCCTAAGAATCTCCGCGAAATGGGAACCGGAGACAAGACGTTATCCATTCTTAATAAAAATTACTATGGCTGGTTTGACCGGGTGAAGAGAGGGACTTACGCATTAAGTGAGGCTGGGAAAAAGGATTTGATGGTCCACGAAGAATTAAGAGCCTATTTTTATTCCAGCTTGGAACCGTTAAACCGATAAAACCGATATTTAGACTGATAAAAGATGGATTTAAACTGATAAATGCCCGGATTACACGGATAAAAGTCTAAATTAGACTGATAAAGAAGAACGGTACAGATAAATTCAAACTTTAAGCCGGTAAAAAGAATTGTATTTTTTTCGATTATATATAGTAAACTTATCCTGGACTTTTGACTTAAAAAAAAAGAAGATTTTCCTTACATTTTTGAAAGTTTTTATAAGACCGATAAATCCTTATCAGTTAAAGGAACAGGGCTCGGTTTATCCAGTGCAGATTACTGCACCAGGGGAGAATAGTCGTATATTCAAAAGCGGGTAGATTTGCTGTTGTTATTCCGAATAAAATCTGAAATGTTTGAGATAGTGGAAAATTTTTTTCATTAGAATTAAGATAAAGGGTTTGAGATTCTGAACGCATAGTACTATCCTTATAAATAGAACCTTTTATTGAAAGGAGAACCATGCAGACAAAAAACAACTTAAATAAAACCCTTACGAAAATAAATAGATTGATTAAAGATCAAAAAGATAAGCTTCAATATGCAATTAAACAAGAAAAAAGCATTAAATATCCTAATATGATTGAGCCAAATCATACAGAGCTTGCAGCTTGGAGAGAAAAACTGATCAATATATACGCGGAGGCCATTCTGCTTGATAAACAGGAGTCGGTTGTCCTCTTGAATAATTGGGGAAGAGAAACAGCTGATTTGCTCGTCGCGATTCAAATTCCGTTAGATCTTGCAATAAAGGAAATCAGATTTTATCGGGATCAGATCGGCAGCATCATAAAGGAAGCAGCGAAAAGCGACAACCTGTCATTAGATGGATTTTACGAACTGCTATCATCATTAGATCATGCAGTTGATCACGCGATTCATCTCGTCAGCGTTTTCTATATGAAAAATTATTCAACAAATATACAATCTGCGAAAGATGCTCTGGATGAATTATCTGTTCC
Organism: Bacillus sp. UMB0893; assembly: GCF_002858905.1. Classification (NCBI taxonomy): domain Bacteria; kingdom Bacillati; phylum Bacillota; class Bacilli; order Caryophanales; family Bacillaceae; genus Bacillus; species Bacillus sp. UMB0893. The sequence continues at coordinate 164,183 of NZ_PKLB01000001.1, forward strand.
GATTGTGAATGTATCTGAAAAAATCGGTGTACTTCCATTAATTGGCGACCTTGATACACAGCGTGCTCAGATATTGATGGATGTTGCCTTAACACAAAGTGCTGAAAGCGGGTATGAGTATTTAATTATTGATTTATCAGGTGTACCTGTAATCGACACGATGGTTGCAAATCAAATTTTTAAAGTTCTAGATGCACTGAAAATGCTCGGCGTAGAAACAAAACTGAGCGGCATCCGTCCGGAAATTGCCCAAACAATGATTAGTTTAGGATTAGATTTTAAAGATACGAAGTCATTTTCAAGCCTTCACCTGGCATTGAAGTCTATTGGATTTGAACAAAAAGAAATCTTATAAAATAATGCGGCATCTGAATAATTGGAGCCGGCGTTCTTCTATATTAGAAATGTAACAATCATTTCTGTTTTTTAAAAATACAATATTCAAGTTCTGTTTTTTATTAAAGCATGGCCATGAAGGAGTGGGGCACTTGGAGAACTGGATTACTGATTTTATGGAACAATACGGCTACTTTGGGATCTTTCTAATGATCGCATTAGAAAATATTTTCCCTCCTATTCCGTCAGAGGTTGTGTTGCCTTTCGGAGGGTTCATGACGACCACTTCAAATATGAATGTCATTGGTGTTATTTTAGCAGCTACAGCCGGATCAGTTGTGGGCGCGATTATTTTATATTGGATAGGCCTGCAGCTTGATGTTGAACGGCTAGAAAAGATCATTGATAAGTGGGGTCATATTCTTCGAGTGAAAAAAAAAGACATTCACCGTGCAGATGCCTGGTTTGATAGGTATGGCGTTTGGACTGTGTTTTTCTGCAGAATGGTTCCCTTGCTTCGCAGTTTAATTTCGATTCCGGCTGGGATGTCCAATATGAATTTCATGAAGTTTTTGCTATTTACTACTTTTGGTACATTAATATGGAACATAGCGCTTGTCATGCTTGGCGCATCCCTTGGAGAAGCATGGCCAAAGATAAATGACTATGTCGGAGTATACTCAACTATTATTTATGTTGTTCTTGGTATAGCTGCAGCAGGAGTAATTATTTGGTTTATTAGAAGAAGACAGCTGAACAATACAAAATAAAACGCAGGCTGTGTCTGCTTTGCAAAAAATGAAGTAAGATTGGTCCAAATCACTTATGATTTGGGCTTTTTATATTTTCATCTTAATTGTAGGCTGTTTTCGCATTGATTGTTTTTTGGTTATTACTTTGTACCCGTGGATTTCCGCTGCAGGCACTTGCTTTCCGCGGGGAGGGATGGGAGCCTCTATTTCCCGCAGGAGTCAAGTGCCTTTCGCTAATCCACTAAAGGTTTTATCCATTTTTTTTTAATGCTAAATTTTTCCCCTGATGAAAACGTTAAAAGCAGTGAGATTTCTTTGCGAAATCCACTGCTTTTATATTTGTTTTTATATATGATTTTTCCTATGCGGGTACCTCAAAAGAGAACAGTTTAATATGCTGTTTAGTCCTCTTTTTTCTATTTCTCTTTCGTATGCTTTTTCTGTTTGGTAAATTCATGCTGCTTTTTGAACATTATAAGTCTCTTTAAATGTGTTCATCATTGATATATTTACGAGTACGCCAGCCGAGATAAACAGCAAAATCAATGAGGATCCTCCATAGCTGACAAACGGAAGCGTAACACCTGTAATCGGGAGAAGTCCAGCTACGGCACCTAGGTTAACAAGAGCCTGAATGCCAATCATCGAAGATATGCCAATTGCAAGAAGAGAGCCAAATGGATCCTGGCAGTTTTTACTGATTGCAAACCCTTTTAATACAATAAAACCAAGCAGTACGATGACAAAAAGGACACCGAATATGCCCAATTCTTCAGAGATGACAGCCATGATAAAATCGGTATGGCTTTCTGGCAAATAACCAAATTTCTGAACGCTGTTGCCGAGTCCAAGGCCAGTTATACCGCCGCCGCTTATTGCATAATAAGAACTGACAAGCTGATACCCTGAATCCGCAATGTTTTCAAATGGATCTAAAAATCCGGTAAATCTGGAGATTCTTTCAGAAGAAAATACGTCCGCTAATTTATTGGTGAGAAATAACAGGATTAATCCAAACATCGCAGCCAATGAAGTAAATACTGCTAGTTTTATACAGCTTTTTAAAGGGATGCCTGAACATAAAATGACAATGGCTGCATTTAATAAGATAATTAATGCCGTACCAAAATCAGGCTGCAGCAGGATTAAAATGAAAATAATGACAACAAAAATAACAGGAGGCAGAATAGCATGACTGAAATGATCCATATAATTCTGCTTTTTCGCGAGTAAAGCAGCTAGATAAATAATGACAGAAATCTTCGCAAATTCAGCAGGCTGAATCGCTGCTCCCCCTAATTTTACCCAGCTTTGCGCATTTCCGGCTGTATGGCCAAATACAATAACAAATAGTAATGATCCAATGGATACGTAAAATAAAAGCTTTATGAACTTTTTTTGAAAAAATATTTTATATGGAAAAAAGGAGACCAAAACAAACATGATGAATCCTAATAGTAAAGAAATACTTTGTTTTTTGAAAAAATAGCTGCTTGTGACATCATATCTTAAGATAGATGTAATCATACTAGAGCTGTAAACCATAATGAGCCCGAATGTACTTAATAAAAAAATCGCCAGTATTAAAGAATAGTCGTAGGACTTAAGTATTTTGATGAACATGCTGTGACTCCCCGTCATGAAGTTGTTTGCAACATAGCATATGTACCCAGTTTGCTTACTTCTGTAACATTTTTCGTTCAGATATTAATATTGAATAATAGTAAATTAGAATATGAATAGAGGACTATAGTTGTAAACAATGTATCCTATTTAATTATCGGATTGAGAATCAATTATTTTACTGCAAGTTTAAAAGGAGCTAAAATCCAATGTAACAAACTGCTTACAACCTGAAAAAAGTGATGAGGAGGCAGTCCAATGTAAATAACCTACCCTTTACAAACCAATAAGAAAAAAGGGGTAGTGAACATGAACAATAAATCGTTTCGATTTCTTTGGCTCGGGCAGTCAATTGCCGGCGGCGGGGATGTCTTATATGTTGTAGGTATCATAACACTGCTGTATATGTATACTGGTTCTGCACTATTGATAGCTGCAGTACCCTTTACAGTCACTTTAGGCCGTTTCATCAGCGGATTCTTTGCTCCTGTTTTAATCGATGCACTTCCGCTCAAAAAATTGCTGGTCTACTCTCAGCTCGGTAAAACAGGGATGCTGTTTATTCTTGCATTGTTCAATCCAGTCTTCGCACAATCAGAGTCCATACTTATGATCTTTGTGCTGATCTTTGTCATTTCTTTTTTAGACGGATGGGCAGCTCCAGCTGCAAATTCTATGCTGCCAAGGCTTGTCCCCACTTATGAATTGCTTAAAGCCAATAGCTTGGTTTCTGTTTTAGATCAGTCTGTTCAACTGGGCGGATGGGCCATTGGCGGGATATTGGCTGCGGCAATCGGCGGGAGCAATGTGATCTGGGTAACGTTAAGTTTATTCGTACTTTCAACCTTATTGATGGTTCAAATATCAGATCATCATCAAAATATAAATCATGATCATATGCCAAAAACGAAATGGGATTCTATAAAGGAAGGATGGGTTTTCATATGGAAAAATCCATCCATAAAAACAATCAGCATCATCGCTTTTATGGAATCCATAGCGAATGTCGTTTGGATTGCGGCTATTTTGTATATTTATGTGAAGGATCAGCTTGAGATGGAAGAGGTTTGGTGGGGATATATCAATGCGAGCTTTTTTGTCGGTTTGATTCTCGGAGGATTTATCGGATTAAATGCATCAGAAATCATCCGCAGGCAAATTAGTACTGTTGTGATGATTTCAGGATTTGGATTAAGCCTTTGTACCTTTTTGTTTGGACTTACATCCGTTCCATGGATCGCACTTTTTCTCTCCTTTGCATTTGGAGTAGGTGAACAACTAAAATCTATTGTGATGCAGACTCTCCTGCAAAACAACGCTGCTGCAGAGCAGCTGCCCAAAATCTATTCGGCACAAAGTGCGCTGCTTTCCTTAACATTTGGATTCGCATCATTATTGGTCGGATATTTGACAGAACAGACAAATGTTCAAACTGTCTTTGCTGTATCCGCCCTGATATTATTGGGATCAGCAGGCTATGCCTATATAAGGAGAGACAATCTGAAACTTAAAAGCTTTCAAAAGAGTGATTAATTGTAAAAAGCCGATGCTGCAGTTATAAATGCAGCACCGGCTTTTTTAGTTTAGGCAGATCTAGTATTTTAGCCTTATTGAGGCTTAAACGCCTCTACATCATTTGAATATTTACTGCCACAAATTCAATGTACCTTCTTTCTTCTCGGAATTCAGTTTTCTATAATTTAAAGTTTTGAAGCGTTGTTATATAACACCATTTCCTCATTGTGCTATAATAACATTGAAATATTTGAATATTTAGAAATAAAGGGGATGAAGAAATGAAGGTACCATTGCTGCTGCCTCAATTTTTGGATCGAGCTGTAACGTTATATGGCAAGAAACCAGCTGTGATCGATGATTCAAAGGAATTTACATACGCTGAAGTAAATGAGAGAGTGAACCAGCTTTCAAGGGGTCTCTCAGAGCTGGGAATTGAAAAAGGGGACCGGGTTGCATACCTGGCTCCAAATTCTTCTGAAATGTATGAGGGGTTTTACGGTGTTCTGCAGCTTGGAGCTGTGATCGTTCCGCTTAATACACGGCTGATACCGGATGATTATGTGTATATCTTAAATCATAGTGAAACAAAAGCGCTCTTTGTTGATCACGTGCTTTATTCCCAGATTGAACCTGTCCGAGATCAATTTAAGACTGTACAAACGATTATTGTTCATGGCTTAGAAGGAAGCGAAAATGGGGCTATAGCTTATGAAGAATGGCTAAGTCAGTATGGAAAACATCAGATTGAACGACCTGAGATGGATGAAAACGATCTGGCAACACTGCTTTACACGAGCGGGACGACAGGTAAACCAAAAGGGGTAATGCTTACGCACCGCAGCAATTATTTGCATGCGCTTAGCTCGATGCATCATTTGCGTGTATCGGATCGGGATGTTTTGCTTCACGTTCTTCCGATGTTCCATGTGAATGGGTGGGGTTCGCCTTTTTACTACACAGCGAATGGATCAACACAGGTGTGTCTTAGAAAAGTGCTGCCGGCTGACATTTTCAGAAAGATAAATGACCATGGTGTCACAGTGATGCATATGGCTCCGACTGTGCTAAACAGTTTGCTTCAATTTTCAGAATCTAATGGATATGCGAAGCAGCCTCAGGACATTCGCATTGTCATTGCAGGTTCTGCCCCGCCGCCTGCGTTTGTAAAACGAGTGGAAGAAGAATTAAAGTGGGAATTCATACAAGTTTATGGCATGACAGAGACTTCGCCGCTGATAACAACTTCTATTATTCGGGATACACAGCAGCATCTCTCGAATGAAGAAAAATATCGTTTGAAAGCAAAAGCTGGCTATCAATTTATTGGAAGTGAAGTAAGAGTTTTTAATGAGCTTGGTGAGGAAGTTAGGCACAATAGTCAAGAAATCGGAGAAATTGCTGTTCGCGGAAATGGTGTAATGGAAGGCTATTGGAACAATCAGGAAGGAACAGATGAAGTGATTCGGGGCGGCTGGTATTTTACTGGTGACATGGCTGTGGTAGATGAGGATGGGAATATTGAAATTGCTGACAGGAAGAAGGATATCATCATTAGCGGCGGAGAGAATATTTCTTCAATAGAAGTAGAAGGCGTTTTGTACGAACATCCTGCTGTCCAGGAAGCAGCCGTCATCTCTGTTCCGCATGAAAAGTGGGGAGAAACTCCGCAAGCTATAGTGGTGATAAAGGAAGGTCAGTTAACAAGCGAAGAAGAACTCATCGCCTTTGCACGCAGTAAGCTTGCCCATTTCAAAGCACCGACAATAGTAGTATTTACTGATGAATTGCCAAAAACAGCTTCAGGCAAAATTCAAAAAGTGCATCTGCGGAAGGAATTTTGGAAGGAAAAGGAGAAGTTTGTAAACTAAAATGAGCGCGCTTTCAAAATTAGATCAGGGAAACCGGGTTCTTTTTTAGGAGAAAAAGAGATGACCATCATTATCTTATCTTTACTTGTATTTGCTTCAGCTGCCGCCTATATGGCCGCCATTTATCTCAAGAAAGCAAAGTGGATTTATGTATTAAAGCCAGGAACAATGCTTTTAATCATAGGAGTTGCATTGATAGACCTGCAAGGTGCAGGCAAATATGGAATCTTGATTGTGTTTGGCTTGCTTTTTTCGCTAGCCGGAGATCTTTTTCTTATGCTGCCGACTGATCGTTTTTTAGAAGGATTAATTTCGTTTTTTATTGCCCATGTAATCTATGCTGCTGCTTTTATGGCTGAGTGGAGTCAAAAGCTGGATGATTTGAACGTGCTGATCTGGCTAATGCTTGCATTGCTCGCTCTTTTATTCTTCAGACTTCTTTTAAATGGTGTAAAAGAAAAAGGGGGACGTGCTATGGTAGTAGCAGTATCCTTATATATAACGGTCATTTCTGTGATGACAGGGATGTCTTTTTTAAGCAGTCAAGGTTTTGTTATCGCAGCAGCTTTATTCTTTTATTTGTCAGATGCAACGCTCGCATGGGATCGTTTTAAATCCTCTTTAAAATACAGGGATTATATGGTGATGAGCACTTATTTTCTGGCCCAATTTTTGTTCGCAGTCAGTGTGTATCTTTTTTAATCATTAAGAGGTGATTAGATTGCTTGCTTCAAATGCCATCTTATCTGTATGGAGAAATTTTGATGAATATCCAATGGAAACACTCACAAAAGGGTGGTATTTCAATAAAGCCGGTATAAAAAAACAACGGGAGCTTTCATTAATGAAAGAGCACTGGCAACAGTATGGAATAAGCGGAAATTGCTTTGACTTAACGATTTGGCTATTAGATGAATTTACAAAAGCGGGAATTGAGGCGTATCCGATTGGCCATGATTTGAAAACAAGCCGTGCGCATGTCGCAGCAATCGCATTGGATGAAATGGGAAAACGATATTTATGTGATTTAGGTGATCAATGGCTGAATCCGATATTAATTGATGGAGAGGCTGAAGATTTTACAAATGATAGACTAGAAGGGTTTTTCCCGGCTGCAGCAGTCGAAGTTGACCCATGCGACGATAACGTTAAAGTTACCTATCATCGACCAAATGGGAAAATGTCAAACCAAACCTATCAAACAGCACCTATTGAAATGACTGAGTTCTTAGCGGCAGCAGAATGTTCTCAAAACCTGATTAAATCGAAACCGCTTTTGGAGAAAAGAGTAAAGCGGGGAAATGAAACCGCTCATTGGGAGTTCTATAATTGGAAAAGCTTCCTAAGCACAAATAATGGTTTATATAATGATGCACCTGCAAATACAATAGAGGAATGGGCTGAACGTATCCATCAAAAGACGAAGTATGATATTGAATTTCTTGTTGATGCGTTAGGGTTTTATAGGAAGGTTGTGAATGAAAAGAATCACATTTGAAGATTGAGAGGTCTGCAAAAAATAGAACAGGAGTTATTGCGTATTTTTGACGATAATCATAAACCTATTGGAATAGCTGCTCGAGAGGAAGTACATAAATTTGGCCATTGGCATGAAACGTTTCATTGCTGGTTTACAAGGATCGAAACCGGCACTTTATACCTCTATTTTCAGCTTCGCAGCAAAGAAAAAAAGGATTACCCAAGTCTTTTTGATATTACTGCTGCAGGTCATATATTGGCAGATGAATCAATTGAAGATGGAACGAGAGAAGTACAAGAGGAAATTGGCATTCACGTTGATTTTACAGAGCTAATCTTATTAGATGTTGTTAAATATTGTGTATCAAATAAGGACCTCTTAGATAATGAAATTGCACATGTTTTCTTATATCCTTACACACAATCGTTTGACAATTTTATTCTTCAGGAAGAAGAAGTATCAGGGATTGTTCGAGCAGAATTGATCTTGTTTAGAGAGCTCCTTGCCGGCAAAAGAACGAGCCTCCAGGTGGATGGTTTTGAAATCAATCAGAACGGAGTTAGAAAAACAGTCCACATGAATGTGGATAAAAGCAGATTTGTGCTTCATGAAGATACATACTATGTCAGAGTTTTAGATCTAATTGAAGAATATTATAAAAAGTGATTGATAGAGAGATGGAACTTTAGTACTAGTAATATTCCAGATCAGTTCAATATAAAGATAATAAAACTGTATAAATCAGCTCTTTTTAATGAAAAAGCCCTTCATTTTGTAGGGCTTTTTTCATTGTTTAATGTTAAGTTTTGTAATTTATAGAACAATTTGTTTCTATAATTCGAATTTGGGGTTATAATACATATTTGTAATAACGAATGATAGGGGATTTTTAAAAATGTTGTATGCTATGTTTGCAAATATTGCGATCATTGGTTTTTTTATTTTCATAGGCGGCCATTTATTAAAAGATAAACAACTAACGATAGATTCAGATTTTCTGCTAAAAGCAACAATCGGAATGTTGACAGGTGCTTTAGGAATTATCCTTATGATTTACAGCGTTAGAATTGATAATGGATTAATTATAGATCTAAGATACATTGCGATTATATTGGCAACGATTACTACCGGACCCGTATCCGCCATTATTGCTTCCATCATTATTGTGATAGGTAGGCTTTCTATGTTTGGAATTAATTATTACTCTCTGAATGGAGTACTTAATGTGCTGTTGATTGGAGCTGGCTCAACAGCTATTTGGATTTACCTAAAGAAATCTTTTATCCAAAAATGGGTTTACTTAAATGTATTCTGTATCGGAGTTACTTCGATTTTTTTGGTGTATTTACTAACAGACTGGACGGTAGCGATCTATTTTATCATCATCAGTTCCATTGCATCTCTATTCACCTTTTACTCGTATAGGTATGCTTATGAAACAAATGAGAGTTATCGCAAACTTAAAAGAGAAGCAATGAAAGATCCATTAACCGGATTAAATAACGTTAGAAAATTTGATCAGTTTTTTAACGAGCAAATTCAGCACTTCAAAGAGAAAAGAATAAATCATTTATCACTCCTTGTTATAGACATTGATTTTTTTAAGAAAATAAATGATGAGCACGGTCATTTAACCGGGGACAAGATTTTAAAAGAATTTGGAGACGTTTTAAGAAATGAACTCAGTCAGGAAGGGATTATTTCAAGAAATGGCGGAGAAGAATTTACCGTTTTGCTTCCAAATATTAAATTTGAGGATGCTCACACGATTGGTGAGGAGCTAAGAAAATCGGTTGAAAATCATTTGTTTTTAAAAGATACCGTTAAAAAGCAGATCACTTTTTCTGCCGGTGTAGCCTCCAATAATGAATTTTCGTGCGACATGTCCATGGACGAATTATACAGCAGGGCAGATGAAAAACTATATCAAGCTAAAAAAGCAGGACGAAATCGGGTATATCCTAAGGTTATTAAATATAGAGGCACAGGAAAAGGAAAGCAGGCACTATAATTAGTGTCTGCTTCATTTTTTATATTCTCTTTTATGAAACCTTTTCATCTAATTTTACGTTTATATATAAGAAGAGACTGCACTTATGATTCCTATATGGTGCATTGATCATTGTTTATTTTGCAGGGATAGTTGTGGTCAATTGATGAAATGAGGCTGATAACCTGGAAGTTCTTGTGGACTTTCAAACTGTGGTCACATCTCTCACATTAACTTGTAATAAATGGGGCACAAGACAGTATGATCAGCAGGATATCTGTACATAGTTAACGGCTGCCGATCCGCAGTCGTTTTTGGATTTTACTATAGGAGGAATTGAAGGGATTTGCGGGAGATGGAAAAAAATGAACATCCTTTTGACTTTAGTTTGGTTTTTATTCTTTTTTTATTTTCAATTATTAGTTTTATATCAATCAACACCGCACAAGATTTTGGACAGTATAATGAAAATTTTCTGGTTAAGCAGATTGCATGGTATATCGTGGGCTGCGGAATTATTCTGGCTGTAATGTATTTCGATATGGAGCAGATTGAAAGGATTCACTGGTTTGCCTATGGTTTTGCGATGCTGCTGCTTATCTTTTTGATTATCGCTCCTGAATCGATTGCACGGCCAATAAACGGGGCGAAAAGCTGGTTTCAAATCCCTAAAATAGGCTCACTCCAGCCATCTGAACTGTCAAAAATTGCACTTATTCTAACCCTTAGCCACATTATTGCAAAACATCATATGAAATATGTGTTTAGAGATTTAAAGACAGATATTATTCTTTTAACTAAAATGGGGATGGCTACGTTAGCCCTCATTGCCATCATCATGCAGCAGCCGGATTTAGGAACGTCTTTAGTATTATTGGCAATCTTCGCAGGGCTGATGCTTGTTTCAGGAATATCGTGGAAAGTGATCTTGCCAATTTTTCTTTTGGCAGGTTCTATTGGAGGACTGCTTATTTATCTAATCGTGTTTCAGCCAGATCTCTTGAATATGATTGGGGTTAGGCAATATCAGCTTGGAAGAATCTATTCCTGGCTTAATCCTGAAGAATTTAAAGAGGGAGACGGGTACCATTTATATCAATCCATGCTTGCGATTGGATCTGGTTTGATTACTGGGAAAGAAGCAAGCTTAGGCAACGTTCATTTACCTGAGGGGCACACTGACTTTATTTTTAGCGTTATTGGTGAAAAATATGGTTTTGCCGGTGCGAGCTTTGTCATAAGTCTCTATTTTTTATTAATCTATCGCATCATCAGCCTTTCTCTTGATGTCAAAGATCCTTTTACTTCATACATTTGTACTGGCGTCGTTTCAATGATTGCCTTTCACGTGTTTCAAAATGCGGGAATGACGATTGGCCTGCTTCCGATAACAGGGATTCCTCTACCGTTTATTAGCTATGGAGGAAGCTCGATGATCAGCAATATGCTGGCAATAGGGCTGATTTTCAGCATCAGTTTCCGTAATAAAAAGTACATGTTTGATCGGGAGTGAATGGGGGATTACCAAGAGAATTAGTGAAAGCTTCCAAAATAGTTGGAGGCTTTTACATATTTTAGACAGGCCTTTGCATAATCCTCTGATAAGTCCTCTTATAAGAAGCTTTACTTATTTTTTCTCCTTGAAATAAATTCACTATATTCCCATGGCGGGAATTGCATTACTATCAAACAATTCTTCTTTATTTTTTGCAGGAAAGCAGAAATACAGCAGTTGTTAATGTCGGGGCGAATAAAGCGGGTATTTTTCTTAATCTGATTCCCGTATTTGCATCTATCTTTGCCGTGTTATTTTTAGGTGAACAACTAATGTGGTATCAGACAGCCGGAGGCATCTTTGTCATTTTAGGTGTTTATCTTTCTGCTAAATCCGTTTCAGATAAGAGCGCAGCCCTGCAAAGAAAGGAATTTTTCGGATAAAAACGAGTGGCGATTCCATAGAGGAACCGCCATTTTTTTATACATAAAAGAATTTCAAATAGACAAGCATGATCCCTAAGTCTGCAAGAATATGACTGAGAACTGGAGCAAAAATTGAAACGTATTTAATGCGGAAACAGCTCCAAAGAATACCTGCAAAAAAGACAGGGAGAATCGCGAGAACATTTAATGGCCAGCTAAACATCGGAATTAGCGACAGCAAATGATAAAGACTGTAGAAGGATGAGGTGATCAGTACGGTTTTGAAAGAACCTAGTTTAAAGAAGAACTTTTGATGCATGTATTCCCGCCAGTAAAATTCTTCTAAAAAAGGATTAACGAGAAGCAAAACGAAGATAAGCGAAACAACATTGTCGCCTGTGAATTTCCAGTCTATTAATAACTGCTGAAGTCTGGGAATCTCAAAAAAAGATTCGGAAAATATAGAGACAATGACAATGATTAAGACTAGAAAAATTGTCCCGCTTATGAAACCTGCCAAAATGGATTCTCTTGTGATAAATTTGTCCCAAACAGGTTTTGAATGATTTTTAAGCAAACTTACAGCTGGCACAAGCACCAGCCAGCCATAGAAAAGAAGAAAGGTTAATGGAACATTTTGAAAAACGAGCAGACCGAGCGTGATCATAAAGGTCGGACCTGTTAGTAGTATTAGGATTTTTAACATAAACCCTCCAGACTTATATTCTTTCTTCTCCTGTAATTCAATCAATAAAGCAGAATTCCTTCAAAATTTTGGAATTATCTTATAAACAATAATGAAGATTTTAAACCTCTTTTTATACACAAAATACTGACAAATTTCAGCAAAAACTACTATACTTTCGACAGGGATTTCATAAAACATGCAAGCTTTTCATTCTTTATGACTCTGATTGTAAGCAGGAGTCGATATTTGTGCATATCTTTAATCGTCTATCTGCGATATTATTATCATACTTCTTGTTGCTAGTTTTTGGAGTCGGTCAGTAATCATCATGAAATCTGCGGAGGGATCTGTATGAGTGTTACATTTGAAGTGAGGAAGGCTGAAAATTATGCTGATTTAGCGGATGAGGTTCTGCTTGAGCTTGTTCAAGAAGGAGACTCAGAATCAACTGATTTTTTAATCAGCAAATATCGTAATTTTGTCAGGGCAAAAGCCAGCAGGTATTTTCTTATCGGCGGAGAAAGAGAAGATATTGTTCAAGAAGGAATGATTGGCCTCTACAAAGCCATTCGTGATTTCAAAGCGGACAAGCAGTCATCTTTCAAGGCGTTTGCAGAACTTTGTATTACAAGACAAATTATCACAGCAATCAAAACAGCTACCCGTCAAAAGCACACCCCTCTTAATTCCTATGTTTCTTTGTACAAGCCTCTTTTTGAAGATGATAACCACACGCTATTGGACGTGATTCCCGGAACAAAAACTTTGGATCCGGCAACATTGATTATCAATCAGGAAAAAGCACTGGACATTGAACTGAAAATGGCTGAAATGCTAAGTGATTTAGAAAGAAAAGTACTCGCATTATACATGGACGGCCAATCTTATGTTGAAATTTCAGAAGAATTAAACAAGCATGTAAAATCAATCGATAATGCTCTCCAGCGAGTAAAAAGAAAGCTTGAGCGGTATATGGAGATGCGAGATTATAGCCTCGTGTAAGATAGAATGGAATAAAAAATGGCGGCATTACTTTAATTAGTGGTGCTTTTATTTTTTGGGAAATCTTCTGCATATCAGTATACAATGAAAGTGGCGGTTCCAATTGGAGCCGCCATTTTCATTGTATGGAAACATCTTACTCATTCCTCCTGTTTTCCTTCACATGTTTAAGCTCTGCCACAATCATAAAACTGACGATTAAAACAAAAGCCAGGAGCTGATTTTGCCGATATGGACAAGCTCCCAATTCTGCTGATCAAGATTTGTGTTACTAGACAAATTAGATAAATGAGATCATAGCGGGCAATATAAGGAACGTGAATAAATGTTGTCAGTGCAAGCGCGGGAAAAATAACGACCGGAAATACGCATGAGCGGGCTTATTCAAAGCCAAAATTAAAAAGGGAAGTCTATGTTAAATTAGAAAATTCTTTAGAAAACTACCTGTCTCTGCTTTTTATTAAATTGTTGCTTGACAATCTGAAATTACAAAAATATAATTACTTACATAAAGTAACTTACTTATTTTAATAAAGTTAAAATTTTTCTAATGGGGGAAAAATACATGGAATTTCATCGCCATCCACATACGTTTGTTGGTCAAGTCAGCATCAAGGTTCAAGATTTAAAACGCGCATTAGCGTTTTATCAAGAAGTAATTGGTTTTCAAATCCTTAATCAGACTGAAAGAAGCGCTAATCTGACAGCAGACGGCAAAAAAGCTCTTCTGTCTCTTGAACAGCCAGAAAATGTTGTACCTAAACAACGCAATACGACAGGTTTGTATCATTTTGCGCTATTGCTGCCTAAGCGCTCAGATTTAGGAAGAGTGCTTCAGCACTTAATTAATATCAGCTATCCAATTGGAGCATCAGATCATTACGTTAGCGAAGCGCTTTATTTAAATGATCCTGATGGAAATGGGATTGAGATTTATGCAGATCGGAAAGCTTCAGAATGGACGTGGCAAAATGGCCAAGTGTCTATGGCCACCGAACCGCTTGACGCCCAAAGTGTTCTAGCTGAAGGAAAAGGTGAAGCATGGAGTGTTCTGCCTGCAGAAACGGTAATGGGACATATTCACCTGCACGTATCCCATCTGAAGAATACAGAAGAATTTTATGAAAAAGGACTTGGGTTTCAAGTAGTTACCCGATACGGTAAACAGGCACTCTTTATGTCAACAGGGGGCTATCATCACCATATTGGATTAAATACATGGGCAGGAGAGGGTGCACCTGCACCTGAAGTAAACAGCGTAGGATTAAGAAAGTTCACACTTGTCTTCCCAAGTGAGGAAGCAAGAGCTAAAGTCATCCAGCAATTGACGAAAATAGGTGCTCCTGTTAAAGAAAAAAACGGTGAGATTATAACCTCAGATCCTTCTGGAAACAATATACAACTGATAATCTAAAAAAATAAATTCAAAGTGGAGGTTCAACATGGGACTATTGCAAAAAATATTTGGAGAATCAACGAACGAGACGAACGGAATGACCCAAACGAAAGATTTTTATTCAGCAGTAGAAAGCAGACGATCCATTTACAGCATAAGCAATGAAGCGGTTGTTTCAGACGAACGAATCAAAGAAGTGATTGAGCATGCGGTTAAGCATACCCCTTCAGCATTTAATTCTCAAAGTGCACGGGTTGTTGTTCTAATGGGAGAAAATCATTCGAAATTTTGGGATATCACAACAGAAACGCTAAGAAAAATTGTGCCAGCTGATCAGTTTGGACCAACTCAAGAAAAAATGAATGCTTTTGGCAGCGGCTATGGAACCGTTCTTTTCTTCGAAGATCAAGCTGTAGTCGAATCGCTGCAGCAGCAATTTGCAGCTTATGCAGATAACTTTCCGCTCTGGTCACAGCAATCGAACGGCATGCTGCAATTTGTCATTTGGACTTCTTTAGAGCTAGAAGGCTTTGGAGCATCGCTGCAGCATTATAATCCATTAATTGACGAAGAAGTAAAAAGTGAATGGAATATTCCTCAAGGCTGGAAGCTATTTGCTCAAATGCCGTTTGGCAAACCGACTGCACCAGCAGGCGACAAAGAATTTAGTCCATTAGAAGAACGTGTTAAATTTCATAATTAAGTTGAAACGGTCTTATTGGCAGAATAGATGCCAATAAGGCCGTTTTTTAAACCTTCATACTTGTTTCAATACATATAATAAATTTTTATACCGACGGAGCTTCCATTTCAGCCCATTCTTCTTTTGAAGGCCCATATGCACCAGTGACAGGAAGACCAGCTTGACGCATCAGAACAGTCAGCTGTCCGCGATGATGAATTTCATGCTTGACGAAAATCGATAATGTCATCCCATTTTTCCACTGAAAACCAAACACTTCATTTGTTTCTTGAAGCTTTTCATCATTCCATTCTTGGACAGCTTCTAAAATGGATTGAACAGTCATCCGGTATTGTTCAGTGATCTCTGCTGCATTAGCTGGCTGTTCGCTGTTTTCAGCAGTTTTAATCTTCAATCCAATCGGTTCAAACATGCTTTCACTTGGAACAAGATGCCATGCCAATTCACCGAGTGACCGATATCCAGGGGCAGTCTCTTGCTTTAGTGACGCATCTGTTAATGTTTCAAGTAACTTTCCTGTGACAGCTGCTTCATTTTTATAATCCTCGATAAAGCCTTGCACCGTGTTATACATTTTTTTAGCTCCTATCCGATTTGGTTTTGATAGAACATACGTACTGTTCATGTATTAAATTCTAGAGCGGATATCAATATCCTTCAAAAAATTAAAATAAAAAAATATAAAATGTTGAAATGATATTTATTGGTTTTTTCAATTTAAAAAAGCAGGTATAGAATCGCCCTTAATGTTAAAAAATGAATGTGGAAATCCCCTCCATTTCATATATGACATTTATCATGTATTCAGCATGACACCTATGTCTGCACAATTGGATCGAACATCTCTATAATTTGAATTACCTTATGTAGAAGGGAATCAAAAACATGAGTAAAGAATTGCAAAGAAATTTACGAAAACAAGTAGCTCCATATGAAAAATCAAATACGAAAGCTAGTGTTATGCAGCTGATCAATACGATAGGACCATTTATTTTACTATGGTTCCTTGCGTATCAAAGTCTGTCGATTTCATATTTCCTGACACTTGGACTAACTGTTATCGCAGCAGGATTTTTAACAAGAATCTTCATTATATTTCATGATTGCTGTCATCACTCGTTCTTTAAAAACCGCAAAGCAAACAAAATTGTGGGAACGATCACTGGTGTTTTAACCTTATTCCCATACAGTCAATGGCAGCATGATCATTCCATTCACCATGCAACAAGCAGTAATTTAGATAAACGCGGCACTGGAGACATTTGGGTTCTTACGGTCGATGAATATTTGGCAGAACCTATGTGGCGCAGAATCGCTTATCGTCTATATCGAAATCCGCTTGTCATGTTTGGACTCGGACCAACTTATGTTTTTCTATTTAAAAATCGTTTTAATAAAAAAGGCGCAAAACCTGGTGAGCGTATGAACACATACCTTACGAATGTAATGATTGCAGCATTAGCAGGAGCACTCTGTTTGGCAATTGGATGGGAAGCGTTTCTTTTAGTACAAGTTCCAATCTTCTTAATCTCGGGATCTCTGGGAGTATGGCTTTTCTATGTACAGCATACATTTGAGGATTCTTATTTTGAAGAAGATGAAAACTGGGATTACGTGAAAGCAGCAGTTGAAGGAAGTTCTTTTTATAAACTTCCGAAGCCTCTGCAATGGCTGACAGGAAATATCGGCTACCACCATGTTCATCATTTGAGCCCGAGGGTTCCGAACTATCGATTGGAAGAGGCGCATAACAATACAGAACCTCTTCAGAACATACCGACCATTACACTTGCAACAAGCTTGCAGTCATTAAAGTTCCGTTTATGGGATGAACACAGCAAAAAGTTTGTCGGTTATAAAGAGATCAAAGCTCTTTCTAAAATGAGAAGCAGTCATCAAGTATAATAAATTGGAAAATACATGCAGTCTAATAGGCTGCATGTGTTTTATTATGATAAAATAAAACTAAGAAGATTACCTGAAAAAGAGGTTTCCATCATGATTAAAAGGTATATTAATAACGGGATTTCGCCTTATATATGGGCGGTTTTAAGCATTTTGCCCTTTTATTTTATTTTCCAATCTTCCTCAACGGCTGAAATCATTGTTGGCATTTCTTTAACCATTTTATTTTTCATAATTTTCCGGCTTGCTTTTATTTCAAAAGGCTGGCCCGTTTACCTTTGGACCTGTCTTTTAATCGCGATTTCATTCACTTCAATGTATTTGTTCACTTATATCTACTTTGCTTTTTATATTGCCTATCTAATAGGGAATGTCAGAGATCGCATTGCGTTTATTACTCTGTATGTTATCCATTTAGTCAGTACAACAGTTTCCATTAATTTCAGCATTATCATTCAGGAAGCGTCTTTCTTGGAACAGCTGCCATTTATTATTATAACGTGCATTAGTGTCATTCTTCTCCCGTTTAATATCTATAATAAAAAGGAGAGAGGGCAGCTGGAAGAAAAGCTGGAAGATGCGAACAAGAAGATATCGGAGCTTGTGAAGCTTGAAGAACGTCAGAGGATCGCCCGTGATTTGCATGATACGCTGGGACAAAAACTTTCTCTTATTGGGCTGAAAAGTGATTTGGCCAGAAAATTGATATACAAGGATCCTGAACAAGCCCGTGATGAATTAAAAGATGTGCAAGCTACTGCAAGAACGGCTTTAAATGAAGTAAGGAAAATGGTCTCGCAAATGCGCGGCATACGCCTGAAAGAGGAAATGATCCGTGTAAAACAAATATTAAAAGCAGCTGAAATCAATTTTGTGGTTGAGCAAGATGCAGCACTATCAAACGTATCTCTGCTGACTGAAAATATTTTAAGCATGTGTTTGAAAGAAGCGGTAAATAATGTTGTGAAGCATAGTGAGGCAAAAACGGTCTATTTCTCAGTTGAACAAACATGGGCAGGTATTGTTCTTACCGTTCGGGATGATGGAATCGGCAGTGTGACTGAAGGCGACTTTACAAAAGGAAATGGCTTGAATGGCATGAAAGAACGGCTGGAATTTGTCAACGGAAGCCTTGAAATCAGGTCAGAAAAAGGGACAACATTAGTGATTAAAGTGCCAAATGACGTAAAACAGACAGATAAGGAGGAGCTCATATGATCCGAATAGTCATTGCGGAAGATCAGCAGATGCTTTTGGGAGCATTAGGGTCGCTGCTCAATTTGGAAGATGATATGGAAGTAGTAGGAAAAGCAGGCAACGGTGAAGAAGCCATTGCCCTTGTGAAGCAGCTGAATCCGGATGTATGTATTACAGATATTGAAATGCCGGGGATGAATGGACTTGAAGCAGCTGAGCAGCTGAAATCAGAAGGATGTAAAGTCATTATCTTAACAACCTTCTCCAGATCTGGTTATTTTCAGCGGGCAGTGAAAGCTGGAGTAAGCGCCTATCTATTAAAAGATAGTCCAAGTGAAGAGCTTGCAAGTTCCATCCGCAGTGTCATGGCTGGACGAAGAATCTATGCGCCGGAGCTGATGGACGATGTATACAGTGAGGAAAATCCTCTGACAGAACGCGAAAAAGAAGTTTTGGAACTCGTAGCAGATGGAATGAACACAAAAGAAATTGCTGAAGAATTAAGCATTAAAGCTGGAACAGTCCGGAATTATATTTCAACTATTTTTGAAAAGCTGGAAGTGAAAAATCGAATAGAAGCCATATCCCAATCGAAAGAAAAGGGATGGTTTAAATAAAACAAAAACCTTAATCCAGTGGGAACAACTGAATTGAGGTTTTTTTTGTTAGTTTTCAGCTCCGTATTAAGGAAGTGTTTGGGAAAAAGAAAGTATTTGCATCGAATTGGAAAAGTAAATGCTCTTAAATAGAAAGTAAAAAAGGGGTACTGGAAAGTTATTTTTATTGAAATAGAAAGTAAACCCAGAGGCAAAGGGGAAATTTTCGTAAAAGCTTTAATGAAGTTATCAAATCCGATTTATTTTGCCCAATTTAAAACGATAACGACAAACAGATATATTGAGAAACCTTGAAAACAATGGCATGATTATTTGAGAAGTTTTCCCTACAGTTCCTGTGAAAAAGGTGCAGACTTAAAAAATGTCCTTCTTGCGATGGAGGGCTGAAATGGGAGAAGAGTCGATAAATATGTATTAAGGAGATAGTAATATGAGTTTTTTGCTTGGGCTTAAAACAGCCAATTTAGCCCTTCGCTTTATCCTCGAATTGTGCGCACTTGCAGCTGCAGGTTATTGGGGATTCAAAGCAGTAAATACATGGTTCCTAAAAGGCATACTGGGAATTGGCACACCTCTTGTAATTGCTGTTGTGTGGGGGTTATTTGGTTCTCCTAAAGCTGCAATTTTGCTTTCACCTGGACTTCATTTAATACTAGAGGTTATTGTATTTGGCCTTCCAATTATCTTTCTTTTGTTAGCTGATAAAATAGGATTAGCGTGGATGTACGGAATTGCTGCAGTCATCAATAAAGTGCTCATGCATGTTTGGAATCAGTAAAAAAGGATGCATTATGGCATCCTTTTTTCTACTTTATTGCCCGGTAAATCCTTTTAATCGTCTCCATATGCATACCCTCATGATAAAAGCTGAAAAGGAATGTCTCGCCTACCGTATAGAAGGTTATGCCTGCACGGTTAGTGAATGGCGTTGCCAATTCTTTATGAAAATGATCAGGTATAAATGTATGCAATCTGTTTTTTTGGTCAATCAGCACTTCTGAAATTTCAGTGAATGATGGAGGTGTCCCCTCCCACTCAGCTGGTTTTGTTCCAGCACTAAAAAAATCCTTGAAATATCCAGGTATACCCGTTTTGGCACCTGCCAGTTCAAAGACAAGCTTTTCCTGTATGTAGGCAATATGCCCTAAGTTCCAGCGGATATTATTGTTGTAGCCTTGCGGAATAAGATCCGATTTTTCTTCTGGAATTCGATTAAGTGAACTTTCGGTAATTCCTCTTACAATCTCCATGTGCTTCATAATTGTTTGTTCCAAGATAATCCCTCCTATATATGACCTATTCTAGTTAATACCCTGTTTTCCTTCTCTTTTGACTTTTAAAAAGGAATTTCGTTCCCCCATACAGAATAGTAGACAGGAAATGAATAACTTTTGGAGGAACGAAATGTTAACGAGCAGCGAACAAATTGAGATACAAGAACTTCAGCGGGAATGCGAAGCCGCAGATTTAATAAAATTAAAACTGAATTGGGAGATGCTCCGAAACCGAAGAGGGAATGAAAGCAATGATTTCCTTCATTATGAAGATGGAAAGCTTGCAGCTTTTCTAGGTGTTTATCATTTTGGGAATAAAGTCGAAATATGCGGCATGGTAAAACCGGAGTACAGAAGAAAAGGAATTTTTTCAAATCTGATGAATGCCTCTCTTGCCTCCTGCAAGGAGAGAAAAGTCAGGGAAATACTATTAAATGCTCCTGCAAACTCTGAAGCAGCAAAGGGCTTTCTTAAAACAATTCCAAGTGAATTTTCCATTTCAGAATACCAAATGAAATGGTCGGAAACGGAAGCTGCATATGATGAAAGTGTCACGCTGAGACCGTCTGCACCTGAAGACCTTGCAGTTGAAATTATGCTGGATGTAAAATGTTTCGGTTTACTGGAACAGGAAGCTGCAGACCATTATCAATCAATCAAACGAGAAGAAGATCAAGATTTTCATATGATAGAGTATAAAAACAAAACGGTCGGAAAAATGCGTGTTTCCCATTCAAATCAAGAAGCTTGGATTTATGGTTTTGCAATCCTTCCAGAATATCAGGGGAAAGGGATTGGGAGAAAAGCTTTAAAGAATGTCATTAGGAAGGAACATGGCAATGGCTATTCGATTTTTCTAGAGGTTGAGGCTAAAAATGCCCATGCGCTTAAGCTATATGAGTCTTGCGGATTTAAAGCTTTTCATGTTCAGGATTATTATCTTTATACAGGAAATTAAAGGGAAACGTCACCAGTTTGAGCTGGTGACGGTTTTTTCAGTATCATTTTAATATTAATTCAGAATTACGCAACTTTTAAAGAGGTTAAATCGTATGTAGTAGTGACACATACGAAGGGTAGTACATAAAAGTATGAAAAAGAGTGGAGGAGGGGAATTAGTGAATTCAGAGCTATCTGAAAACGGATGATCTTTATCTGGATCAATTTTTTGGGGCTTTTGCCGGATGTGTACTTCTGATCTCTTCCCTGATATGGAGAATAAGAAATAAATTCTTCTCATGCACAGTAATGTGTCACTTCAAAAATAAGCTATGAAAGAAAGAAAGGATGATGAAACATGAATAAACGGCCTGAACAAAACGAATATGCTCCATACTATTCTGACTACATCAGCTTAATACCAGAAGGAGATATCGAACAAATTCTAAAGCTGCAAATCATTGAAACAACGAAACTGCTTGCCAATCTGTCTGACCAAAGAGGAATTTTCAGGTACGAAACAGGCAAATGGAGCATAAAAGAAGTGATAGGCCATATAGTTGATACGGAGAGGATAATGGGGTATAGGCTTTTAACGATTGCAAGGGGAGATTCCGTTGCAATGCCAGGCTACGATGAAAACGCGTATATACTTCAAGCAGACTTTAATCAGCAGCCAATGGAAGAACTGCTTGAGACCCTCTCTGCAGTCCGTCAGTCAACCCTGTATTTGCTAAAAGGGTTAAAAGAAGAAGATTGGGTGCGATGGGGGAATGCCAATGGTTTTGAAGTGACAGTAAGGGCGATCGCTTTTATTATCGCAGGGCATGAAATTCATCACCGCAAGATTCTTGCAGAACGGTATTTCGGTTCGAAGGACTTTCCATCTGCTTGAGGCTGACACGCTCCCTGACCCGAGAATGGAGGCAGGCCATCCTGAAAAGATACATCAGCATGATTATTCTGTCTGTATCAGCAAGCATCATTCTTTTTTAACCGGAATGGGTGATTATCTGGATGGAATGATGATGGCTGTAGTGCCAGTGCTATCCTTGCAGATCAGCTTTATCATCTGTATCATCTGTATCTTATTCTATCTAATTAAAATACTGAGAATGAAAGGTTACAAGAGATCATGATGATTTGTCTGCATGCTTAATAAAATGTAAAGGTGCTGTTGATATAGAAGCGGTAGCGTTTCTTTTCCCTCTATTCTTATACTTAGGTTTACTTTTACTTGGAGTCTTTGCAGTCATTTGTTTTTTAGACTCTTTTCGTAAAAAAACCTTTAGTGGATTGTAGCGGAAGGCACGTGACTCCTGCGGGAAATAGAGGCTCCCATCCCTCCCCGCGGATAGCAAGTGCCTGCAGCGGAAATCCACAGGTGCAATATATATCCAAAAACAACAATTAATTCGAAAACAGTTATTTTTTAAACTGACTTAAGAACGGAATCAATATTTAAAAGACAACAGGAATGAGCTTAAAAGGATGTGGGGGTAATGCATCTGTTTATAAAAAAGATGGACAGGAGAATGGCTGCAGAAATACTTCTTTGGAGATATGAGCCTCCATATGATTTTTACAACAATGACCTTACCGGTGGGAATATTCATGAAATGCTTCATCGCTCCTATTATGCGGTTGTCGACATTTACGGCCGCTTGGTTGGCTTTTTTTGCTTAGGAGAATCAGCTCGAGTCCCGAATGGAACCTACTCAGAGGATATGATTGATATCGGGCTCGGACTTGAACCGGGCAGAACAGGAAAAGGAATGGGGTATTTTTTCTTTTCATACATTCTGCATCACATTCAGCATGCTTTTCCTTTCACATCACTGCGGTTAACAGTTGCTTCCTTTAATGAAAGAGCCATTCGTCTTTATATTAAATCGGGATTTCAGGAGCACTCAAGATTTAATAAAGGAGAGACAGTCTTCATCATCATGGTGAAATATAAGGCTCTATCAACTAATCGATAGAGCCGTTCTGTATTTATACCGCAGTCTGATTAAGCACTTTTTCAATAAAGCCAAGCGTTTCGTCAATAATCAGCTGCTGATCATGATCAAGTGTTGCCACATGGTAGCTATTTTCCAGTGTGATCAGCTTTTTATCAGCTGAAGATATTTCCTCATAAATGATGCGGGAATTATCCGGCGGAACAACATGATCCTCTGAGGAGACAAAAATTAAAGAAGGACACGAAATTTCATGCAGATTGTTTTTCACGATAGCCATCAGCTTAATGATCTCCCTCATAGACTGAACAGGTGTTTTTTCATAAGCAAGCTCAGTCACTGCAGGATCTTTAATGTCTGATCCGATGGCGTCAAGATATCTTGCCTGAACTTGCTGAGCGCCTGCCATTGTTGGTATTTCAATCGCTGCATTTATTGGAATGATTGCTTTAATTTCTGGATGCTTTTGCGCCATGTAAAGAGTAAGAGTACCACCCATGGAAAGACCCGTGACAAAGATGGTATCGCATCGCTCTTTTAGCCATTGATAACCCTCTTCCAAGGATGCAATCCAATCCTCATAAGTCGTTGATTCCATTTCCTCATAATGTGTTCCGTGGCCTTTCAATCTTGGACCGCATACTGTGTAACCTGATTTTTCATAAGCTTCACCTAGGGGGCGCATGCTTTGAGTAGAACCAGTAAAGCCGTGTGAAATGAGAATGCCAACATGATTTCCCTCGAAATAAAATGGTTCTGCCCCTTCTAAAACCGGATATCTTTCTGCCATCAAAAAACCTCCCTGCCTTTTTGAAAAAACGTCATCATTCTTTCATTCGATATAAGGTTTGCAATCTCCTACTTAAGATTGAGATTGATCCTCCATTTTCAGGATTCTAAAAATTCTAAAATGTGGTAAAATTGCTTTTAGCAAAAGATGGAGGAACATAATATGAAACACTTAAAACAAATTCACCCGCTTGGATGGAACATCTTAGTAGGCACCATTTTTGGCAGAATGGCGACCTCAATGAGCATCCCATTTTTAGCTATCTATTTAACTCAAGTAAAAGATGTATCTGCCGCAATGACAGGAACGATCATTGCAGTCAGCTCGCTTGCTGGAATACTATCAAGCTTTTATGGAGGCTATTTATCTGACAAACTGGGACGGAAAGTAGTCCTGCTGACTTCCATTTTTGTTTGGGTTCTTGTTTTTATTGGATTTGGAATGGCGGACAGTGTCCTTGCGTTTTTTATCATGAATGCGCTGAACGGGGTGTGCAAATCTGTTTTTGAACCAACCTCAAGAGCGCTGTTATCAGACATTACCGAACCCGAAAATAAGCTGATGATTTTTAACCTGCGCTATGCTGCTATTAATATAGGAGTTGTATTTGGACCAATCCTTGGTATTTTCCTTGGATCAGCTAAAACGACCTATCCCTTTTTTATTGCTGCAGCCATTTACTTTTTATACGGGAGTTCTCTTTTGCTTACATTTATGAAAACAGACGTTTCTAATCAAGCAATTCAAACCAGCCGAATTGCATTTCGTGAAGCGTTTCATGTAACAAGAAGAGATAAGCTGCTCCTTTTATCTTTGATTGGCATTATCCTTTGTACAACAGGCTACTCTCAGCTTACCTCCACGCTGCCGCAGTATTTTGCCCTGTCACCTGAAATCGCAGATGGAGCAAAAACCTTTTCAATTCTTTTGTCACTAAACGCTGTGGTGGTGCTGATGATCCAGTATCCAATTATTCGAATCGCCAAGAAATATTCGCCTATCACATCTTTAATGGCCGGGAATCTTTTTATTGGACTGAGTCTGTTCAGTTTTGCATTTGTGAAGGGAATTTGGATGATAGGCTTCCTTGTTGTTTTGTTTACGATAGGTGAAGTTCTTCTTTTTGCGATGATGGACGTCCTGATTGATGATATTTCGAACCCTGATATGAAGGGAACGTATTTTGGAGCAATGGGATTCACCCAATTCGGAAATGTTCTCGGTCCTTGGATTGGCGGACTTTTACTGGATTCATACGGAGTCAGTCAGCCTTTCATTCTGTTTGGATGTCTCATGCTTGTCACGTTAAGCGGACTTCCTGTTCTGATGCTTGTGAAAAAAGAGATGGACAGAAAGGTAAAAGGAACGATAATAAAAGAACACGTTCATGTGTGAAAGAATAATTGTTTGAAAAAATGAAAACAATTCTGACTTCTTATACGTAATTCTATAATGAAGACAAATCTTGGATTAATCCTTTTGATAGTCCTGCCGCTAGCGGTAAGCACTTGTTCGCCTATGACATATTAGCAGTTCGTTTAATTTAGAATGCAGTGTATAGTGAAATAAGGAAAAAATAACCTCAAAAAATTGAGGTTATTTTTTATTTGCTTGACGTCCGCTTTTTTTGGGCTATGTGAGCTTGTGTTACCAATTTGATATTCATTTTCAAAGTCGATACCATTTCTTTTATCTTGTTTCTCGATTTGTTCTCTTGTTTGATTCAAATTTTGCATACCTTGTTTAGACATACTCTCACCCATCTCGCTTATTGGAGATATTCCTGTCTTGTTGCTAGTCAAATTAATATAAGTGTATGTTTTCCAAAGGTTTTTACTTTATACAAAAATTTAAATGGACTGTAGGGTAAATTCTAAAAAGAAATGAAAAAGAAAAATCTAGAAAGGTTATACGAGAAAAAACAATGATACCTTTCCTTAATGGATAATCGAACAAACAAAACTAATGATTTGATGGGTAATAATTTCGATGTTCTTGGTGCTTCTGAATCTAACTTGAATTTTCTTTGTGACATTTAAGTTATTGGTATTTGTTACCCATAATAAAAGTTTAAGACAGGGTCAAAATACAGAAGTAAATTTAATTAAGAATAAGGAGAGATTCGAATGACACAAAATAACCAGCAAATTGATGTTAATCAATTAAATCAAGCTAAAGCAAATGTTACCTTAACACAAAATTTACTAAACCAAGCGATTGAGAAGTCTGCTTCGGACCCAACTTTAGCACAAGAAGCAATCAAACAAGCTGCTAATGAAATTGCACAAGCTCAAACAGCAGTTAGTCAAGTGCATAGTACAATAATAGCCCAAAAATCCGAATGAAATAATTTAACACCTGTAACTTCCAATAAGGTATAAAAATTTTTTGAGCTGCTTTAGGGCAGCTTTTTTTATTTCTAACTGGAAAACAGCAGGAATGAGAAAATGCTACCAAATCTGAAAATTAACTGGCCGCTGTTTTCCAAGATTATGATTGGGCGGATGAGGTAGATCAGCAGAAAATGGATAGTCCCTGGATATGGCGGATTAGAAAAAGCTAGAGCTAAATTAGGGACTGCGATAAAAAGCGGGGAGAATCAGAAAAAATCGCAATTGGTCGAAAATGGAAGACGTTCAGCAAAACAAAATGGCCTCAGGCGATCCTGAATATGCTGTCCTGTTAAAATCGTATAAGTGGTCTCCGAGGAAGTGTGTTACCAAACCAAATGAGAGCAACCTTGTTTATACTTAAAAATAATGATTGTCTTTAAACAGCAGCTATATGCAGTCAATAATAAGATAAGGAAAAGTTATTACTTTTATTACATAATTTGTAATACCACATCAAAAAAGGAAGTGTTATTATTTTCCTATAAAGGAAGTGGTGATGATGAGTATGTTTACCATAAATTCTATTGGGGTAGTTTACAACGAACGTAAAGTACCAGAAGATGATTTTTGGGGGAAAGTTCTTTCAGAAATAAAGTTAGAAAAAGATTTGGATATGAGTTGTCTAGATGGGATTGAATCATTTAGTCATTTAGAAATATTATACCTATTTCACCTTGTTCCAGATGAAAACATTCAATATACCTCAAGACACCCCAGAAATAATGAAGACTTTCCTAAAGTAGGTATTTTTGCACAAAGAGGAAAGAACCGCCCAAATAAAATAGGGGCAACAATTGTTGAGTTAATTAATAAAGAAGGAAATTCCTTAATAGTCAAAGGATTAGATGCAATAGATGGTACACCAATAATCGATATAAAACCTGTTATGAAAGAATTTTTGCCAAAAAGGGAAACAAAACAGCCTCAATGGGCATCTGAGTTAATGGAGAATTATTGGGAGTAGTGGATAAGAGGTCCTTTAAATTAAGTTCCTATACAAGTATTGAGTGCTTACCTTGAATAAGGTTTAAACAATATCTTCAACAATCATGCTCATTTCTTGCACAAGGAAAATTTGGAGAGAAATTAAAAAGAAAGAGCGATTTACTCTTTCAGTTGGAAATTAAGAATTAGTATTATTAGATTTATCTAGTTTTTCAGATATATTTTTTAGAATAAGATTCTTTTCCTGTTGTATTTTTAGAAATTTTAAAAGAAACCAAATTGCAAATACAACAGGAGCTATATAAATCAGAATCGTTATAATCGGAAAAAAGGCAAATATTGCATCACCGTTCATTTTTAAACCTCCCTCTCATTTTGGATTATTATACCATATGAAATGATTAGTACACGTGAGCAAATTTAAAACAGTTCGAAATTAATCTGCATTAGCCAATGCCTTTGCTTTAGTATTTATGGGGGCATTTACTCCTGCTTCTGGATCAACAACTATTTGCCCATCAGTCGAGCCAACGTCAGTAGAAACAATGAATGCAGATAGAATTTGGATCGAAGTTGTGTATAAATTCGTTAATTCACCGCCAGAGTACAGGTTTTACTCTACTACAATATATGGACATAATTGTATAAAAAGAGGCTCGTTTTCGTTTTGAAATTGAGCCTCTTTCTTATTATCCTGCTACTTTTTCAGAAAATTGACTATTATAAAGATCTGCGTAGAAACCATTTATAGTTCTGAATGTGTTCCTTGTTCAATCACTTTTCCTTGATCCATAACAAGAATCAAATCAGATGTGATAAATGCTTGAATATCACCAATTGAGATCGCACGCTGAGTTGATTATTTTCAATAAATATATTATTATCAAAGTTGATAATAGAATGTTGTGAAACATTTTTTTCATAAAACATTATCAT
The DNA here is from genome assembly GCF_002858905.1 of Bacillus sp. UMB0893. Taxonomy (NCBI): domain Bacteria; kingdom Bacillati; phylum Bacillota; class Bacilli; order Caryophanales; family Bacillaceae; genus Bacillus; species Bacillus sp. UMB0893. The sequence continues at coordinate 192,416 of NZ_PKLB01000001.1, forward strand.
TATTAATAATGATAATAATGTAAGCTGGAGGGTTTAATTTGAATAACGCAAAAATGAATTTGATTTTACATCCTGTAAGAATGAAAATTGTGCAATCTTTATTGAACCGAAAGGAGATGACGGTTCAGCAATTATCTGAACGAGCTAAAGATGTTCCTCAGGCGACGTTATATAGACATCTAAATAAACTTCTTGAAGCCAACATCATTCAAGTTGTTCAAGAAAATCCAATTAGAGGAACTGTTGAAAAAGTATATGCTCTTAATGAACCTGCAGTTCATTCTCAAGAAGATCTTTTACATTTATCTAAAGAGGAGCATCTGGAATTATTTATGAATTTTACAACACAGCTTCTTGGGATGTATGAGACTTATTTAAAGCAGAATGATGTGGATTTGGTCAAGGATGGTGTAAGCTTCAGTGTCGCCAATTTATACTTATCAGATTCCGAGTTTATGGATTTGATGAAAGGGATGGCCACACTTATTCAAAAAGCCATGATAAATGAACCTTCTCCTGAGCGAACAGGAAGAAACATAGCAACAATTGTGATTCCTGAGTCAAAAGGAGACGAGAGAAAGTGAGTTGAAATAGGGGGAGCTAGATGAAAAGATCGGATATCAAAATCGCACTATTTATAGCTTTTATTTGTTTTATATCAGGCTTCTTCTTATTGCCTTATCAATTAGAAGCATTAAAAGCTGCGATGCCATTAAGAGAATACGAGGAAATGACAGGCAGTACTTCTATGTTTGTTTTAATGTTGCTTACATCTCTCCAGTTATTCATCTTGAGTTTTCTTATTGCCTTTTTTGGAATAAAACTCGCACGAAATACGGGTTTTTCTTTTGAAATCTTACAGTCATTATTTGAAAAAAGGAGAAAAATTTCGATAAATGGAAAATCGATGCTGCTGTCTATTGTGCTGGGAGCAGTGACAGGCTTTATTATCATCGGAGCAGATAAATTTTATTTCCGGTCTTATATCGAGGGATTGAACGATATAACACCTGAATTCTCATGGCTGGGATTGTTCGCAGGTGTGTTAGCGGGGGGAGTATTTGAGGAAACGCTGCTAAGGCTGTTCCTGGTTAGTTTGCTTGTGTTGATTTTTCAAAAAGTGTTCGCCAGAAAGAGTGAACAGATGCCTGAAAGATATTACTGGATTTCAATTACCATTGCTGCACTTGTGTTTGCTGCTGCTCATTTGCCGTTTACATCACTTGTTTTTGGGGATTTAACTTCAATGATCCTGGTTCGATGCTTCCTGCTGAATGGAATTGGGGGTCTGTTCTTCGGTTACCTCTACTGGAAAAAAGGATTTGAATATGCGGTACTGTCGCACATGTTTGCACATATATCGCTGCAGCTGCTGTTTATTCCGTTATTTTATTAATGAAAGAGTAAAGGGAGAGTAGACTGATGAAGATGATCGAAGTCACGGATGTTTCAAAAACGTTTGGAAATCAAACCGTATTAAAGAATGTAAATTTCAAAGCAGAACAAGGTAAAATTGTCGGACTTTTAGGACCTAATGGAGCAGGAAAAACGACATTTATCCGTATATTGAATGGGGTTATTAAATCGGATAGCGGTTCTATTTCGATACTGGGCCATGATCCAGTGACAGGCGGGGATGAGATTAGAAAGATTTCGGGCATTGTGACTGAAGGGGCAGGTCTGTACCATCAAATGAGCGGAGAAGAAAACTTAGCCTTTTTTGCAGATTTATATGGAGTTAGAGATAAAAAGCAAATTAGTAAACTATTAAAGCTATTCGATTTGAAAGAACATAAGGATAAACCAGTTGGTACGTACAGTACAGGAATGAAAAAAAGGCTTGCACTAGGGAAGGCGCTTCTGCACAATCCAAAATTGCTGTTCTTGGATGAACCGACTAATGGACTGGATCCCGACGGCATCAAAATGGTTCTCTCTTATTTGAAAACATACAATGAAGAGACAGGAACGACGATTATCATTTGCTCTCACGTCTTGCATCAGTTAGAACCTATTTGCGATTCATTTGCATTTCTTGAAAATCAGACAATCGTAGAACAAGGGACTAAGAATGAACTGGAAAGAAAATATATAAAGGATGTAAGAGTAGAGATAAGCACGGATTTTAGAACTGCTGAAAAAGCAGTCTTGGGTTTTCCTTTTGAACATACGGGGCGAAATTCGCTTTCTTTCATTCTCCCTTCAAAAAATCATATTTCCATTCTGCTGAAGGAGATTCTTAAGAATCATAGTGTTTATTCTGTTGAGATTTTAAATAATGATCTTGAATCGATTTATTTCAATGTAAGGGAGAAATACAATGAATAACACAATTATGAAAGCCATGATCAAAAAGGATTTAATGGATATTTTCCGCAGTAAAAACCTGTTCGCTACCCTAATAATTATACCCATATTATTTTCAGTGATCCTGCCAGCAGCTGTTCTCGGAAGTGCTCTCTTTATGGATATTGAAAAACTGGCAGGGAATGATGCACGTAAATTGATTGATAGTTTTATAACTCACTTAAACAAGGAAAGCCTTTCTTTAGATACGCCTGAACAGCAATTTGTTTATTTGTTTATTAATAACATGCTTCCATCCTTGTTTTTACTAGTGCCGATCATTACAGCAAGTGTTGTTGCTGCGAACAGTTTTGTAGGTGAAAAGGAAAGGCGTACACTTGAAAGTCTTCTATTTTCGCCTGTCACCATTAAAACACTCTTCGTCAGCAAAGTACTGGGGTCATTTATTCCATCCTTGCTTGTATCTGCTTTTAGCTTTTTTCTTAGCGGAATTGTAATCAATGCACTGGGATATCGTTTGTTTGGACAAATGATTTTTCCATCAGCTAATTGGCTTGCATTAATCTTATGCCTGTCTCCAATGGTTTCTCTTATGACGGTTTTGCTTAACGTATTCATATCATCGCGGGTGAAAACGTTCCAAGAAGCTCAGAACATTGGCGGAGTTATTATTTTGCCTGTAGTTGGGATGATGGCTGGCCAAGCCAGCGGATTGTTTTTGGTAGGAGCGCAAGTAATATTGCTTATCTCATTAGGCATTTTTATTATTAATTTGATTTTGCTGCAAAGAATAACGAAGTACAACGATCGATACGTGCTTTTTGAAAAGCAGATTCATTAAGAAGCTGGTACAGAGGGTGGACATTGGTTTTTGGCCGAAGAATAGCGGAAATTGGCCGGAATATGCTGCTTTTTGGCCGGAATAATTATGAAACTGGCCGGATAAACTTAGTAATTGGCCGGAATATCGTTTTTTCCAAATTTGCGTTAAGAATCTTGTTTAACTGATAAATGAAATGAAAATCCCCTTGCCAATCTGGCAAAGGGGATTTTCAATAATTCTATTAAATCTTAATTTCAATCTTCGCATTTTTCTTCAATTCTTCAACTTGCTGAGCCAGTTTTTCCTGCTGCTTTTGCTGCTGAAGAGACTGTTCGATTTGAGGTTTTACTTCTTCTAGCTTAGGAACCTCTTGTCCGGTAGTCTTTCCTTGTTCAGCATATTGATCATATGCTTTTTGGATTTCTTCGTCTGTTACTTTATCAGCAGGTATTTCTTTTTCAACGTATTGTCTGAATTTAATATCGTCAGCAATTTGAGTTTCAAGTGTTTTCATATCCATGCCTGATTTTTTTAGAGCACTTTCGAATTCCTTTTCAGTTTTGAACTGTTTTTTCGTTTCGTCAAGCTGCTTTTTAATATCTTCATCTGAAGCTTTATATCCTTTTTTATCTGCCTCTTGGAGAAGAAGAGTTTGACCGACTAAGCTGTCAATCGTTTGTTTTTTTACTTGCTCTGCAGCTTCCTTAGAGGATGGATCTTGTCCCATTTGCTGCATTTGTCCCTGTGTAGATTGTAAGACGCTGTTATAGTCGCTTCCTACTATTTCTTTGTCGTTCACAATGGCAACTGTTTTCTTCTCATCTACTTGCTGTTCTTCTAATTTTTTTTGCATTTCTTCCATTTTCTTTTGCTGTTCTTTCTGCTGATCAGTTTCGGCAGTTTTAGCTTTATCTTCATTTTTAGCTTCTTTGCTTTCTTCATTTCCTCCGCATGCTGCTAAAACAACGGCCATCAGACCGGTTATTAATGTAAACATCATTTTTTTCATAATCGATCTCCTTCCTAAAGCTAGAAGTATAATTTTTCCCTAAAAAAAATCATCTAGTGCGCATTATAAAGGAAATTCAGTGAAAAAGAAACCTTATACACTGTTTCTGGAGATTTGTAACAGGATTGAAACGTTATGAAACAATATGAACTGGGTAAATAGGATCGCTTAACTGACGATTCATTATCCGGACCTCAAAATAGTAAGTCCTTAAATTTAGGTTGAGCGGTAAAGATTAGAATAACAGGACACCCGTATGATGAAGCAGGCAAAGAAATCAGATACAATAGGTTTAGAAAAAGAATAAAAAGGAGAATATCATGACGCATACACCTAACAGTAAACCTTGTTCAGAATCGAGAGTCTTTCAAACTAATCGAGTATTGCCGCCAGACACTAATAATCATCAAACTTTATTCGGAGGAAAGCTCATGGCATCTATTGATGTGGTAGCCTCGATTTCAGCTTCTAAGCATTGCAGAACTGAATGCGTCACTGCATCAATGGATTCAGTTGATTTCTTGCATCCAATTCGTCCGACTGATGCTGTGCATCTCGAATCATTCGTAACGTTTACAGGCAGATCTTCTATGGAAGTATTCGTAAAAGTAACAGCAGAAGATTTAATCAGCGGTGAATCAAAAGTTGCCGCGACAAGCTTTATCACATTTGTTTCGCTTGATGAGCAGGGTAAGCCAAAAGCAGTTCCAGGTGTTTACCCGGAAACGGAAGAGGAGAAAGATTTGTTTGACTCAGGCGAAGAACGCTCACTGATTCGAAAGTCGCGAAGAAAAGGGAGCATGGCCTTCTCTGAGAAAATAAAAAAATATTGATGAGTTTTAATGGAGAAAAAGATGCAAACCTAAAGATGAATACTTATAGAACAGGGAGATGCACGAAAAAAGCAGGAGAACCTGATGAGGTCTTCCTGCTTTTTTTGCTTAAACTGATAAACTTGCAGTTTTCACTGATAAATTAACGATTTACACTGATAAAATCCTAAATTTCACTGATAAAGTTAGGTTATAATGCTTCCTTTAGTTATGCACTCTCCTTGTCCACATGCCGCTTCTTTTGCAGCTGCATGAATCGGCGACACGATTAATGCAAAGGACATAATCAACAATCCGAATGTTATTAAATGTTTTTTTACACCACATACCTCCTCGTATTAAGTGATTCAGATTTTCATTTAACGATATTTTCTTCTGCATTTATCAAATCTTTATCTTGTGCTTCATTTTGGTCATTTTCAAAACCATAAATCTCATTTATCTCTTTTGTAACTTCATCTAAAAACTCATCTGATAATAGCGGGATGTTTTCTTTAGGCATCAAAATCCTCCTGTCACTTGTATAAAAATAGTGTTTGCGCATGGGCACAATATCATACCTTTCATACTTTTTTGACCCCAAGCTTATTGGTTTAAAAAAGTCAAAGGATTTGTTGTTTTTATATTTACATCTCTTAAGGTTAGGAGTATGATAACCAACAGTTTGATATTTATAATTCGCTTAATCCTTGAGGAGCGGGGAACCCGATTTTGTGATATTTTTCGCAAAGGGGTGAATCCTATTAATGTAGGTAGGGATACTCTTTTGTCCCGAACCCGTCAGCTAACCCCGTAAGCGTTAGAAGAGAGGATGTGTAGCTGGTGAGACTGCGATTCTAATGTCCATTATGCTGTTTTTATTTTCTTGCGGAAATGTATCCTTTTTTCGCTTATAGCAATTCATTACCTGCTTATATGATCTCATCAAGAGAGTCTTCAAAAGAAAATATTTGGTGGTGCAAAAATGTTATCGATGCTTAAAAGAATTATAATTGGAGCTCCCTTAAAGTCTACAGAATTAGGTGAGCAAAAATTAAATAAAAAGAAAGCACTGGCTATTCTTTCTTCAGATGCATTATCTTCTGTAGCGTATGGGCCAGAACAGATCCTGCTTGTCTTGGTTACTGTTAGTGCTGTTGCGTTTTGGTACTCCATACCCATTGCAGTGGGTGTGCTATTTCTATTAACAGCTCTTATTTTGTCTTACCGGCAAATTATATATGCTTATCCACATGGCGGCGGAGCATATGTCGTTTCAAAGGAAAACCTTGGTGAAAATGCAGGTTTAATTGCTGGCGGTTCGCTGTTAGTTGATTACATATTGACAGTTGCTGTAAGTGTATCTGCAGGAACAGATGCGATTACTTCTGCCTTACCAGGATTACATGATTATAATGTCATGATTGCCAGTATTTTGGTGGTCTTTATTACCATTCTGAATCTAAGAGGAATAACAGAGTCAGCTTCGATTTTAGCCTACCCGGTTTATTTGTTTGTTTTAGCACTTTTTATCTTAATCGGGGTGGGAATATTCAAAATCATTACTGGGGATGTCTCACCTGATTTGCATGCTCCGATTGGCACTCCAGTTGCAGGCATTAGCTTGTTTTTACTGCTAAGAGCATTTGCTTCAGGGAGTTCAGCCTTAACTGGAGTCGAAGCGATTTCAAATGCGATTCCGAATTTTAAGGATCCTGGTCCTAAAAACGCGGTCAGAACTTTGATGGCGATGGGGTTATTGCTTGCCATTTTATTTTCTGGAATCGTCTTTTTAGCCTATTACTTCGGGATAGCCCCAAAACATGAAGAAACAGTTGTTTCCCAAATTGCAGCTGAAACGTTTGGAAGAAACTTTATGTATTATTTTATCCAGGGAACAACTGCAATGATTCTTGTTCTCGCTGCAAATACGGGATACTCTGCTTTTCCTTTGCTTGCGTTCAACCTTGCAAAGGATAAATACATTGCAAGAATGTTTACGATGAGGGGAGACCGATTAGGGTATTCTAATGGGATCATTACTCTCGGAGTCACTTCAATTTTATTAATTGTCATCTTTAAAGGACAAACGGAACAGCTCATCCCCCTTTATGCAGTTGGTGTGTTTATACCATTTACATTATCCCAGACCGGGATGCTAGTGAAGTGGCTGCGTGAGAAGCCTAAAGGCTGGCCGGTTAAACTTGCAATAAATTTAACTGGAGCACTTATCAGCTTTCTTGTCATGATGATGTTCTTCATTACAAAGTTCTCACAGGTTTGGGCAGTTCTGATCTTTTTGCCTCTTATCGTTTTAGGATTTCATCGAATTAAGAAGCACTATGTGGCCGTTGGAGATCAGTTGAGACTTACAACTTGTGAGCCGATCAAGCCGATTGAAGGAAATGTCATTATCGTGCCGGTAGCCGGGATGACTCACGTTGTAGAGAATTCTTTAAACTACGCAAAGTCTTTATCTGCTGATCAAATTATTGCTGTATACGTTTCTTTTGAGAGAGTGGATGAAAAAATCTTTGAAGATAAGTGGAACAAGTGGCAGCCTGATATTCGTCTAGTAACACTGCAGTCTTATTACCGAAGCATCATTCAGCCGCTGACTAAATTTATCGATACAGTTGAACACAAAGCAAGTGAATCAAATTACAGGGTAACCGTATTGATTCCGCAGTTTATTCCGAAGAAAAGCTGGCATAATATTCTTCATAACCAGTCAAGCATCTTGATTCGGACGTTTCTGCTCTATCGAAGAAATGTCATTGTAACTACTGTTCCGTATCATCTGAAAAAATAGAAAGAATGTCCTGGAGCTCGTACACCGAGCTCCTTTTCTTATGATCATTTCCGGAATATAAAAGCGAAACGTTAATTATTGACATTTTTAAAAGTGGGTATTAAAGTTAAATGTGTTAATAGTTAAATAGTTGAACAATTAAATAGTAGAACAACTTGTAATGAGGTGAAAAAATGTCAGGAGAAAACATTAAAGAGTTAGTTGATCGCTACATAGCGGTTTCCTATTCTGTAGCGAACAGAGGCGAGTGCCTTGTAAAAGAGCAAATTGGAAGTGATTTGACAAATGATCAGCACTATATGCTGAGATACATCAATCACGCAGATTCCTGTACATCTTCTGAATTAGCAGAGGTATTCAATGTGAAAAAAAGTGCGATTACTGCCATTATTACGCGTTTGTTTGAAAAAGGTCTGATTGAGCGTACGCGTGATGAAAATGATCGGCGAGTTGTTTACTTGACGCTGACGGATAAAGGAAAGGAGCTGTTTGAAAAAGCGGAGGACCGCATTCATAAGCTGGTTGAATCTTTTATTAATAAGTTCGATCCTTTGGAAATTAAACAATTCATTGAAACATATGAAAAGCTCAATCGAGTATTAATAGAGAGTAAAGAAGGGGAATAAATGTGAATACGATAATAAAGAGTAAGTGGCTGGTGCTGATCGCATGGATTGCCGTTGTGGCGGGATTATTAATGGCAGCCCCAAATATGACAGATTTAGTCCGGGAAAAAGGACAAATTGACGTACCGGAAGGATATTCTTCTTCCTTTGCTTCTGAAATCATGGAAGAAGTGCAAAAGGATGAGGGCGGCGGAGATGAAACACAGGTGGCCCTTGTTTTTCACAGCGAGAAAGAGCTTGCGAAAACGGAAATTGCCGAAGCGGAAAAAGCGATTCGTTTGCTTGAAGATGAAAAAAAATCATTAGGAATCACAGAAATCCTGACTCATTTTAATGAAGAAAGCTTAAAAGAACAGCTTGTCTCTAAAGATGGAAAGGCGATATTAGCTTCCGTCAAGGTTGCCTGGAATGATCGGGAACCGGGTGAGGTCAGCGATGCTTTATACAAAACAATTGAAGAAGTAAAGGTTGATCATGATTATACAGGCAACTGGATGATTAATGAAGATCTGATGAAAAGCTCTGAAGAGGGATTGAAGAAGACGGAAGGCATAACGGTTGTGTTTGTATTAGGTGTACTGCTTCTTGTGTTCCGGTCGATTGTTGCACCCATCATTCCGCTTCTGACAGTCGGATTTACTTATTTGGCTTCACAATCTATTGTATCCATGCTGGTTGAAGAGCTTAATTTTCCAATTTCGAATTACACTCAAATTTTCTTGGTTGCCATCTTGTTTGGTATTGGGACAGATTATTGTATTTTATTATTAAGCCGTTTTAAAGAAGAATTATCTCATAAAGAGACGGTAGCAGAAGCAATCATTGAAACGTACCGCAATGCAGGGCGTACGGTATTCTTTAGCGGTGTCGCTGTTATGATTGGATTTGCTGCAATTGGATTTTCTCAATTCAAACTCTATCAATCTGCTTCTGCCGTTGCAGTAGGTGTTGCGATTCTTCTAGTGGCGTTATTTACCATTGTGCCGTTCTTCATGGCTGTTTTAGGCGGAAAAATTTTCTGGCCATCTAAAAGCACGGCAGAGCATGGCGAGAGTAAATTATGGGGCGCTTTAGGAAGATTTTCTTTAGCACGTCCATTTCTGTCTCTATTGATTGTTGCTGCAATTTGTGTCCCATTTCTAGTAATCTATGAAGGAGAATTATCGTTCGATTCGTTAGAAGAAGTCAGTGGAGATGTTTCTTCAATCCGGGCATTTACTGCGATTGCTGACAGTTTTGGACCTGGCGAATCAATGCCGACTCAAATTGTTTTAAAAAATGATGAAAAAATGGATTCTGCAGAATATGTGGAATTGGCAGAAAAAATCAGCCAGGAAATCGAAAAAGTAGAATTGGTTGATAATGTGCGCTCTGTTACTCGTCCAGCAGGAGAGCAGGTTGAAGATTTTTTTGTCTCTAAACAAGCTGAAAGCCTTGGCGCCGGACTTGGTGAAGGAAAAGAAGGAATAGACGAAATCAGTCAAGGACTAAATGAAGCGGGAAGTGAACTTTCTAAATCTCAACCGGAATTAAATACCGCGACAAAAGGAATTAATGATTTAATTTCTGGTACTTCAGATCTTCAAACAGGATTAACAGAAGTCCAAACGAATTTAGCAAAACTTGAAGATGGAATAAGGCAAGGCTCAGCGGGTTCAAGTGAAATCAAAAAAGGGTTAGAGCAAGCAAAAGCAGGGACTGAAGAATTGCTTGCGGGCTATCAGGATCTATTAAAAGGATATAAAGAGATTCAAGGTAACTTGAGCAGTTTAAATACTAAATATGGTCAGATTGAGGATGGTTTAACTTCTCTTTCTGGAGCAGCTTCACAAATAAAGGAAGAGGACTTTGCCTATCTTGAGCGAACCTACGACGGCATTCAAAATGAAGAACAATATCAAAAAATAAAAGGAACGGTTGGAGCACTTCAAGAGCAGCTGCCTCCGCTTGCAGCTGGACTCGGTCAGCTGAATTCGGGGTTATCTCAAATTACAGCTGGAATGGATCAGGCGAATGCCGGATTTCGTAAAGCAAATGATGGACAGCAAAATGTTGCATCAGGACTGGACGCACTAGTAAAAGGCATCGATCAGCAGCTCTCTGGATTAAATCAGCTTGCTGACGGTCAGGGTCAAATCGTTGATAATATGCCAAAGCTCACGAATGGCTTGGGTGAAATTAATTCTGGTCAAAAGCAGCTGCTTGATGGATTTGGAGACCTTGGTGGACAATTGGGTCAGTTAACAGACGGACTTGGTCAAAGTGCCGAAGGTCTGGATCAAGTATCAGTTGGACTTGGTTCAGCTCAGGACTACTTATCAGGACTATCAAATTCATCTGGTACGAAGGGCTTCTACTTGCCTGAAGATGTGCTGAAGAGCAAGGACTTTGAGCAGGCTTTAGATGCTTACATGTCGGATGATCGCAAAACAATGACAATGGATGTTGTCCTTGAAGCAAGTCCATATTCAAATGAAGCAATAAAACAGGTACCAGAAATCAAGGAAGCTGTTGAAAGAGCAACAAAAGATACAAAGCTTGAGAACGCAGTAGTAGCTGTAGGCGGAATTACAAGTACGAATGCAGACTTAAGTACAGTATCAGGACAGGATTATTCCCGGACAGTGGTCTTGATGCTTGTTGGGATATCCATTATCTTAGTTTTCATGTTCCGTTCAATCATCATGCCAGTCTACATTATTGGTTCGTTGATTTTAGCTTACTATACTTCAATGGCTATCAATGAAGTAATATTTGTGGACATCTTAAACTATACAGGGATCAGCTGGGCCGTTCCATTCTTCGGTTTTGTTATCCTGGTAGCTCTTGGAGTGGATTATAGTATTTTCCTTATGGACCGGTTCAACGAATATAGAGATCTATCCGTTGCGGAAGCAATGCTGATGGCGATGAAGAAGATGGGTACTGTCATCATTTCAGCTGCTGTCATTCTAGGCGGAACGTTTGCCGCTATGATGCCCGCTGGTATGCTATCACTCTTGCAAATTGCATCCATAATCTTAATCGGTTTATTCCTATACGCCCTTGTCATCCTGCCGCTGTTTATACCAGTTATGGTAAAAAGCTTTGGCCAGGCAAACTGGTGGCCATTTAAAAGAGCGTCGAATTAATATTAAGTAATAATTAGGTATTCTAATATCAAAAAAACCGTTCGAGTTTCCGAACGGTTTTTTTGTTGATGGTTCATTCTATTAAAATGTTACCTCATCCTGATTCTTTACAACTAATAAGGTCTTACCCTTGTCCAATTCTTCTTCAAGCTCTTCAGCTTTCGATTGCTCAAATCCGATTTCTTCCATTTTAGTTCTTAGTTTATCGCCTTTGCTTCTAAACACATTTTTTATCGCTGTGCCAACTCCGGTTACGTTTACCCCTATTTTATTGGCATCTGTTTCTTTTCTATCTCGCCGATCATGATCATTATCGTGGGCAAGAATATAAATATCTTCATCACGAATCCCATTGTTTCTAAGCTTATCAATTGATTCACTTAACGTTTCATCATTGTGGAATATCTTAAATTTAGGTTTCATAATTTATCGCCTCCATAGTATCAGATACCCGGTCAATAAAAGAGGTAAACAATCAATAAAAAGGGCTGGAAAAACCTTTGCAATAAGTAGGAAAAAAAAGAATCTATAATAATATGTAATATTTTACCTCTCACTGCTGTTATGATAAGAGAAACAGATAGGAAAGGGGGAGTTCAAAAATGTTAATGGATCCTTATGGGGAACTAAGAGGAATAAAGCGAACTCTGATTGCATTAGTCATAGTCACTTTATTTTCAGGAGGTGCTTCAAGAGTTGAAGTCAGTACGGATGAAAATACAGAAGGAACAAACCGTCAGCTGACCCAAATTGGAGAAAATACATTTGGAATGATTGATGAATGGGGGGACTTGAAAATTTTCGAGTATGATCAAGCAAAGAAAAGCGTCGTAACCGATCTCAATTTTGAGATCGGTTTTTTGGTGTTGCAGGAAATGATGACATTTAACATGATTGTAGATATCGCAATAAGGTTTGGACTGCGCTTTTGTTCTTTTTCCATAATGAGGGGAGGGATATTGGCTTTTTAGGAGAATTTACTTATTTAGCATTCTTAAATAATGACATAAAAAGGAGTTACAGCATGACCAAAACAGTCTTAACAGAGCAAATCGCAACAAAAAGAAGTCGATCGAGATTGATTTGGCTGGGAGTTGCCATTTTTTTGATTTTGTTAACCTCATCTGTTTCAATCTACCAGTATTTAAAACCATTGCCTCAAGGTGTTTCTTATGAAGGAGACGTTCATTCTGCCGATCAAATTGAGTTTTTATATGACTTAACATTTGAGAATAAGGGTCAAATCAATCATGATCAGGTAATTTTCGATCAGATCCATACGATGATTGAAGAGGCAGAGGACTTTATCTTAATCGATATGTTCTTATTTAATGATGAGTATGACCGTTCGGCCACATATCCCTCGGTATCAACGGATTTGATGCAAGCGTTACTAGATAAGAAGAAACAGAATGAACAAATCAGCATCACGGTTATAACAGACCGTATTAATACATTCTATGGATCATATCGTTCAGAGATTGCTGCAAAATTAGAAGAGCAGGGAATACAGGTTGTTTTCACAGATATGAAGCCGATGCGGGACTCAAATCCTGTTTATTCAGGAGCATACCGGACTTTCCTGCAATGGTTCGGAACAGAAGGCAGCGGCTGGATTCCAAATGCATTCAGTCCTGATTCACAAGATGTTACGTTAAGGTCTTATTTAGATCTCTTAAACTTCAAAGCCAATCACAGGAAAGTTGTCGTAACTGAAAAGGAAGGAATGGTGACCTCGGCTAACCCTCATGATGGGAGTTCACTGCATTCAAACATTGCTTTTGTTGTAAAAGGAGAGATCCTTCAGGAACTGGTGCAGACTGAAAAAACAGTAGCTCAGCTTTCTGGAGCAGATGTAAATCTGGCTGAGAATATGGCTGTCTCGGATATGACAGAAACCGGGGAGTATACTGTTCAGGTTCTGACGGAAGGGAAAATTAAAAAGCATCTTTTGAGTGAAATCACGAACTCAAAAGAAAATGAAAAAATCACAATCGGAGCCTTTTACTTATCTGACAGGGACATTGTAAAGCAACTGATTGCCGCATCAAAAAGAGGTGTTGAAGTTAAGCTGATTTTAGATGCAAACAAAGATGCATTTGGACGTGAGAAAAACGGAGTACCAAACCGGCCTGCTGCTCACGAATTAGTAACGAGGTCTAATGATGAAATTCAAGTTCGCTGGTATAAAACAAATGGTGAGCAATATCATACGAAGCTTGCTTTTTTCGAAAGAGAAAAGGAAGACATTGTGATAGGCGGATCAGCCAATTTCACGAAAAGAAACCTTGGTGACTTTAATCTTGAAACAGATTTGAAAGTGACAGGTCCAGCTAATACAGGAATCATGTCTGAGGTTGAAGAGTACTTTGATACAATTTGGAATAACAAATCGGGGAGATATACAGAAGATTACGAGATGTTTGAGGATGACTCCGTTATGCTTCGTTTTCTCTATCGCTTTCAGGAGTGGAGCGGGATATCAAGCTTTTAGAAGAAAACGGCAGCTGATGAACTGCCGTTTTGTCCTTCAATAAACTTTATAGGTCTGCCCAGTTTGAGCCCCAAGAACACTCTTTTTATAGGCAAGTGCCACATCTGCAGCTGGAACCGCTTTAAAGCCGTGGAAAAAATCAGCATATTTGTCCATCGATTCGATCAGGACGTTTGGACTTACATTATTAATACGGATTCCGCGCGGCATTTCAATCGCTGATGCTCTGACAAAAGCCTGAATCCCGCCATTTGCCATCGCTGCAGAGGCCCCCTTTAAAATAGGATCATCCATCATGACTCCGCTCGTCAGTGTAAAGCTTCCGCTGTCATTCACGTAGGGAATTCCAAGGAGAACGAGATTGATTTGTCCCTTGAGCTTGCTCATAATTCCGATTTCATTTAATTCAGGGGTTAGCTCTTCTAAAGGGGAGAATTGTGCTCTGCCTGCAGCGCTGATTACTGCATCTACTTTCCCGACGGATTCATACATTTCTTTGATGCTTTCTGATAAAGTGAAATCAACCTCGATATCTGCCCCATTGCGTCCAGCACGAATGATTTCATGAGCATTTCCAAATTCTTTTACAATCGCATTTCCAATGGTTCCGCTTGCACCTACAAGCAAAAGTTTCATTTAGCTGCCTCCTCCAGTATATTTGTAACCTATTATATCCTCTAATTTATCAAAGACGCCAATAATTTAAGCTGAAATTAATGTTTAGATTCAATTATGTATTTTATAATAAAAGGACAATCGAAAGTCCTTATATACTTACTTGAAAACTGCCTTTGAATCCTCTGAAAATTACAAGCTCTATTTCTTTCAGAAGGATTTGGAAGATTGGGCTTATCATCCTGAAAATACATTTTATAATGCTTATTTAACGGAAAAGTCACTCGTGTTTAAATTCAGCGAATACGAAGTGACAGCAGGTGCAGCTGGAATGCCTGAGATAGAGATTCCGCTTGAAAAAGCACAGCACCTATTGAAGGATGAATGGAAGAAAGAACTGGCTCAAGAAAGTGCTCGGCCTGAGGAAGAGAATCAGCCTGAGGAAAACAATGATTCAAAAGAAAATCAAAAATGAAGAGAACAAACCTGAGAATAGTGCTGCACATAATAAAAAGCAAGTAGCTCTAACCTTTGATGACGGTCCACATCCCCACTATACTCAGCAGATTCTTGAAACTTTGAAAAAGCATCATGCAAAAGCAACCTTTTATGTCCTTGGAAGCAGGGTAGACTTTTATCCAAATCTTGCAAAACAAATTGTCCGGGAAGGCCATGAAATCGGAAATCATTCATGGAGCCATAAGGATCTGACCACTTTACCTCCAGAAATGATCCAAGAAGAAGGGGATCAATCGAATGAAGCAATTGAAAAAGCAACTGGAAGTGCTCCAAAAACGGTTCGCCCTCCATTTGGTGCTTCCAATGAGGAAGTGATGGCTGCGATCGGGCTTCCGAGTATTCTTTGGACGGTCGATACAATGGATTGGAAAACAAAGAATGCTGACGACATTTTAAAGCAAGTGAAAGAGAATACGAGAGATGGATCATCATCTTAATGCATGACATTCATAAAGCAACAGCTGAATCGTAAAATCAGGTTTTATTTTTTCTTGATGAAGAAGGTTATGAACTTGTCACGGTTTCAGAGCTTATGAATGGATAGAGCAGCGGCTTTCTTTGAGAGCTGCTTTTTTTGTTGGCGAATATAGAAAGAAATAAGGAATATTGGAACGGGAACAAAAAAAGAAAAAAGGCACTTTTACTTGTGCCTTCTGTAAATATAAACTTATGAATCTATTGATTTCCCGAGATTTTGCTTGCGTTCTTGTTCTGCAATGATTTCGTCATCTTCAGCGTTATCTCTTGTTACCTTTTGCGTTAAAATCGCACCTACAGCTACCAAGATCATGACCGCAATATAATACCCTTTTTCATTCAGCTGCAGATTATCTGCATTGTAAAGTCCGATGCAAAACATGACGACCCCTGCAAAAAATGTGAAATAAGCCAGTACGGTGAAAGCAGGAGTATTTCTTCTTCTGTACCTTTGCATATTTCCAACCTCCTTGTATTAAAAGATATGTATGTAATGACTTAGATATCATACCATAATTTACCTTAAACGAAACCTTGTTACGATGTAAAATTTTTACCTATTTGGAAAGTATATTTACACTATTAATAAAGGTTCTATTCTTCATAGAACCAAACGGCATTATTGGCTATCATCAGGCAGTTGTTCTCCAGTTATTGCTCATCGGTATATGGGGACATGTGAAAACGGGTGACGCTGTTTTCTGCAAGAAGGAAGAATGGCATGAATTATCGAGCAGCGAAGGCATAACAGCGATTGACATTGAAAGTGAGATGCTGAATCCAAATTCTTTAATGACGAGGCTGTGAAAGTAGGAAGCGATTGGAAAAAAGAAAGTAAGCAGCTCGTATTGGCAAGTATTTTCCGTGTTTCGGAAAGTAAAGTGCTCAGATTAGAAAGTAAATACGTGATATTGGAAAGTAAACAAAAAAAGAACGATTAGATTCAGGACATTTACAAATGATAAAAATAGCACCCTAATCCTTTACGGCTAGAGTGCTGTTTAAGAGAGACGGTAACTCAAATAATTGTACTTATTATTATTTCACATTTATATGAACTGGCCCCTTTATTCGGACTGGGGGTTCATTGACGGAAATTTCAGTGCGCGGTGACCGTTTTCCTCCGAATACAGCACCTACCTGCTTAATCGAGCTTGTCACATTATGAATCATTTCTCCAACATCATGTGCAGATTCAAGCAGCGGATCTACTGTTTTGATTTTTCCTTTCACGTCCACTGTAATCTGATTAGCTGTATGTATCAGCTGTTCAGCCTCTTCTGTCAAACCATTCACGGCATTTCTGACCTCTGCAAGAGTTTTATTTGTTTCATCCAGTGTAGTCATCCCTTTTTTCAACGTTACAATTAGATTAACCGCTAAACAGATAAAAGCCCCAGATGCTCCTGCTACACTCAACTTAATAAGCATGTTTTCACTCCTTTTTACTTCAACTTTATGTCTGGGAATGATCGTACATTCCTATATTTACATCTTTGAAGATAATGATATTGTTATGGTTATTTATGGTAATATAGATTTACAAGAGTCAGAAAAAGACAGCAGAGGTGAAAATGGTTGTACAAACCAAAATGGAGCAAATTGAAAAAGGAGTTAGAGGGATTCATTTGCGACTCTCTCAAAGATCGAGTAAGCTACTATGCAACAAATTATCGAAAGGCTCATGATCTAACAGTTGATAAAAAGAAGTCTTTAATATGTGTACAATAAAATCAAATAGGATTCTTTTTAATAAAGAAAATGAACTGAGAAAACTGATAGACATTGATTACGATATAGACAATGGAGCTGAAAACTATAGAATAAGCGTTCAGGCTCACGAGATCATCGAATCTGAAGGCACATTTGCTCAATACGACTTTTTTAATGCGGCCGAGCAATATTTGAATGCACCTATTGATCACTCATTGGAATCGAAGGATATGATCATAAAAATTTTCTCGCTGCTTGAGCGAAGAATTGGTAAACGCACTTTGCTGAAAAGATATGAATCTATTCAAAATGAATTGGAAATCATTCAATATTTTTATCGTTTGCGATGTGAGGCAGAAGGATGGGAATTCAAGTAAGATGCCACGCGAAGAATCTATGGCAGACATTTTGACTAGAAGGGAATAACCCCAATGAAAGACATAAGACAAGAAAAAGCTGCAGACATCCTAGCGATTAAAGAAGTAAACGACTTGGCATTCGGTCAGGAAAATGAATCAAAACTTATTCAAGAAATCAGAGAATCTAAATACTTTGTTCCAGAGCTTTCCTTAGTTGCGGTAATTGATTCAGAAGAAGTAATCGGTCATATCCTGTTCAGTCAAATTACGATTGAAACAGAAAACGGTTCGATTCCTTCACTTGCTCTTGCGCCAATGGCGGTTAAGCCGGAATTTCAGAAACATGGTATCGGTTCCCTGCTCGTTAACGAAGGATTAATGCGCTGCAAGGCAAAGGGCAATGGTTCGGTTATTGTACTTGGCCATCCTGAATTTTATCCTAAGTTTGGCTTTGTACGTGCAAGCGGGAAAGGCATCAAACCCCCTTTTGAGGTTCCAGATGAAGTGTTTATGCTGATTGAACTTGAGAAAGATGCATTGGATCATGCTGAAGGTACGGTAAAATATCCGGCAGCATTTTTAAATGTCTGACCAAATAAAAAGGGATGCACAGCTTAAACTATTCAACTTTCAGAATTATGCTAATTAATCATTGACATAGACGCCGAATCCCTATATGATATGAGTATACAAATCGAATAGTTTTCTCCTAAAGGGGAGTAGCTTTTACAATAGAGTCGTCATTTCGAAGCATTTGCTTCCGGCCCTATTGGCAACCACTTATGTTGTTAGCAAGACCTTTACCATATCGGTAAAGGTCTTTTATTATTTTACAGAAAAAAACCTTTGCCGATATGCAGGCAAAGGTTTTTTTAATACACAAATTAACTTGGAAGGTGTGAGTTACAAATGAAAAAAGTCAGAGGATCGATTGAACAGCTTATTCAAAAAAACAAAGAGGAGCTTTTGAAAGATAAAAGACAGCTCGAGAAAATTGAGAAACGAATTGATGAAAAGTATATGAAAATAAAAGCTTAATTGGAGGAGAATGAACAATGATATTGAGAAAGTATATGTCCATTTTAGGAATTGGATCGGCGCAAATTGACCTAATCTTGCCTAAGGAAGAGTTTCAGGCTGGAGAATGCATTAATGGTTATTTTTTAATTAAAGGCGGTGTGATTGAGCAGAAGCTGAAACGAATTGATTGTGATTTAGTGTTGGCTGATCATACGACTGATGAAGAAAGAATAATTGAAACAACCAATATTTTAACGTCGAAACAGATTGAATCAGAAGAACAGAACCGGATTGATTTTACATTCAGGCTGCCTTCAGACTTGATGGCTTCAACTGATGTAAGAACGTATCACTTTAACACGAGGCTTGTTTTTGATGAAGGTGTCATCAGCAAGGATCTGGATATTATTAGAATAATGGACTGAATTAAAAAAAGGGGGTTTACTAAATGGAATTAACAATGTTAATGGAATACGGATGGGTACTGCTGCTCTTAATCGCAATTGAGGGACTTTTGGCAGCGGATAACGCCCTGGTTTTAGCAATAATGGTCAAGCATCTTCCTGAAGAGGAAAGAAAGAAAGCTCTCTTTTATGGTCTTGCAGGGGCGTTTGTTTTACGATTTGGCTCATTGTTCGTGATATCCTTCCTCGTTGATGTTTGGCAGGTTCAGGCGATCGGTGCTCTCTACTTGTTATTCATTGCTTTGAATCATATTTTTCGGAAGGTGGTTTTCAAGAAAGCTGAGGAAAATGCGAACCCTGAAAAGAAAAAATCTGGGTTCTGGGGAACCGTTCTCAAAATTGAACTTGCAGATCTTGCATTTGCGGTAGACTCCATTCTCGCTGCAGTCGCTTTAGCTGTGACACTTCCAAATACAAATCTGCCTCAGATTGGCGGTTTGGATGGAGGCAAATTCCTTGTGATCTTTGCAGGAGGAATCATCGGACTCGTGATTATGCGCTTTGCAGCAAACTTCTTTGTGGAGCTGCTTCATAAGAGACCAGGTTTAGAAATTGCTGCCTTCACGATTGTGGGCTGGGTAGGGGTGAAGCTGTCTGTTTATACATTATCCCATCCAGAGCTTGCCATCTTGCCAGAAGGATTTGCGAAATCACCAGAATGGAAAATAACATTCTATGTCGTTCTCGTTCTTATTGCATTAGGCGGCTGGTTTTTATCAAAGGAGAAAAAAGAAGAAACATTGAAGGAAGAGGTAATTGGATAATATCAGTCAATCGGTATCTTTTAAGCTGGGAAACTGGCTTAGGAGGTGCCGGTTTTTTGCGGGTCAGAACATTTTAGTAGTTTTTTCCATATGAATTGGTTTATAGTTAAGAAACAAACCATTAAATTCAGAACGGACGAATCAAATGATAAAAAAGAAACAGTTACGGTCCTTTATATTAATACTTTTATCTTCAGGTCTTATTTACACAGGTTTCCTCCACTATAAAATCCATCAATACAGTTCAGCAGAACCGCCTCAAAATGCGGATTATATCATCGTGCTCGGTGCGCGGGTAAAAGGAACCGTACCTTCACTCGCTTTGCAATATCGGGCGGATGCAGCGGCAGAATATCTAAAAAAAAATCCGAGAACAGTTGTGATTGCTTCAGGAGGACAAGGGCCTGGCGAGGATATGACCGAGGCAGAGGCCATTAGTGAGATTCTGCAAAATCATGGGATCGATGAATCTAGAATCATAAAAGAATCGAAGTCTACAAGTACGATTGAAAATATCACATATTCCAAAGAGCTGCTTCCAGCTCATGCAAAGACTGGACTCATCGCTACAAATGACTTTCATGTTTATCGCTCATGCTTGATTGCAAGAAATCTTGGGCTCGATGCAAAAGGTCTGTCAGCAAAAACGCCAAAAGTTGCTGTCTTAAAATCCTTTGCAAGAGAATACCTGGCAATAACTAATTATTATGTGAAGAACCGTTAGGACGCAAAATAAAAAGAACCATTTTTTCTTTCGTCAGAGAAATGGTTCTTGTACTTTTGTTTATTCAGCTGTTCTTTTTTCGTTTTTGTTTGTCTTGTTCGCATGTCCCCGAAGACAAATGGACTTCTGCTTTCTTCAGGGTTTCTTTTTCCCTCACGCAAAAGCTTTAAGCGCTGTTTCTTGGCTTTTGATTGACTCACTTTTAACACTCCTTAAATAGTATTCTTCCATAGTATACAGGAATGCGCAGCATTTTGTACAGAATTTGGTAATTTTGCTCTATTATCTAACTCGGGAGCTGATCTTGTTATGTTATAATATTCAGAAAAAAGGGGAGAAGAATGAATGGAGGAAAAAGCGGTTCATGCGATTCAGGATGATTATCCAGATGATTTTGCATGGTGTTATGGGTGTGGCCGTTTAAACAAAGATGGTCATCAGTTTAAAACAAGCTGGCAAGGGGAAAAAACAATGACAATTTATACACCCCGCCCAGAACATATGGCAATCCCGAATTTTGTTTATGGCGGTTTACTTGCATCCTTAATAGATTGTCATGGAACAGGTTCAGCCTCATTAGCCAAGCACAGAAAAAATGGAAATGAAGTCGGGGATGGCATTGAACCTCCCCGGTTTGTAACAGCCTCATTAAGAGTGGACTATGTAAAGCCAACCCCACAAGGTGTACCGTTAGTAGCGATTGGAACGATAAAGGAGATTCATCCTAAAAAATGGGGGATTACTACAGAGGTATTTGCAAATGATTTGCTTTGTGCCCGCGGTGAAGTTGTCGCTGTGGTGATGCCAAGTACTTTTACAAAAAAAGATAATCTCTGAGCATATGAAAGTGCAGTTTTATGTTTATATTGGAAACGCCGCAAATATACAAAAGTATTTGCGGCGTTTTTTTGAAGTGACAATTTATAGAAATGATGCAATCCAGGTTTCTTTTTTATCCACAATGGGAAATAAATAGTCACCAAGCAAGATTCAAAAGGGAGCGATAAAACATGGAGTATTCTGCTAAAGCAGGTGCTAAGCAAAAGGCAAACCAAGCTGGACAAGAAACAAAGCCTTGGATCAGGCGTTTAGGCAGATTCGGATATATGGCAAAAGGAACCGTATATTTCCTAATTGGGATTCTGGCAGTAATGGCAGCACTTGGAGCGGGAGGGGAAACAACAGGAACGAGCGGTATGCTTCAAACTGTAGCAAGCAAACCGTTCGGGGAAATACTACTATGGCTGATTGGAATAGGCTTGATTGGCTATGTCATTTGGGAAATTATTAAAGTTATAAAGGACCCTGAGAACAAAGGAACAGATGCAAAAGGCATCATCACTAGAGCTGGCTATGCAGTAAGTGCAATCGTATATGGAGCGATCGCGTTTAAAGCTATCTCCGTTGCGATGCATGCAAGTTCAGGAGGCGGTGGCGGGTCTGAAAAGACAATCTCTGCAAAATTATTGGCACAGCCATTTGGACAATGGATCATCGGTTTAGTCGGAATCATCATCATAGGCTATGGATTGTATGAACTTTATACGGGATATACTGAAAAATTCATGAATAAATTTAAAGTCAGTGAAATGAATCAGCATGAGAAGAAGATTGCAAGAAAATCAGGAAAGGTGGGATTAATTGCACGCGGTGCGGTTCTTTCCATGATTGGCTATTTCTTTATTCAAACGGCGATCACTGCAAACCCGGAACAATCGAAAGGAATTGATGGCGCACTTGCCGAACTTGCTTCGAAGCCATTTGGACAATGGCTTCTTGGTATTGTCGCAGCTGGTCTGATGCTATATGGAATATATGAGGTTATTAGGGGAAGATATGAACATATGAGTTTTGGAAAATAGTATGATGGAGCATGAAATCCTTATGGGTTTTGTGCTTTTTTAAATGATAGGAAGTATAAAATCTTTATTTCTTATCTAATGATTCTTGATCAGATCTTCTGCATGCAGCAAACGTTATGTGAAATGGACATCGCCTGCAATAGTATGGTGAATGCACCAAAAATAGAGTCTTTCGAACTTAAGAAAGTGCGACAAAACGGAGTTTGCAGCACAAAGTAGCCTATCCCACTGGTAGTAAGTGCGTCGAAACGGAGTTTGCAGCACAAAGTAGACAATCCCACTGGTAGTAAGTGCGACAAAACGGAGTTTGCAGCACAAAGAAGGCCCTCCCACTGGAAGTAAGTGCGTCGAAACGGAGTTTGCAGCACAAAGTAGCCTATCCCACTGGAAGTAAGTGCGTCGAAACGGAGTTTGCAGCACAAAGTAGCCTATCCCACTGGTAGTAGGTGCGTCGAAACGGAGTTTGCAGCACAAAGTAGCCTATCCCACTGGTAGTAAGTGCGTCGAAACGGAGTTTGCAGCACAAAGTAGACAATCCCACTGGTAGTAAGTGCGTCGAAACGGAGTTTGCAGCACAAAGAAGGCTCTCCCACTGGTAGAAAGTGCGACAAAATGGAGTTTGCAGCACAAAGTAGCCTATCCCACTGGAAGTAAGTGCGTCGAAACGGAGTTTGCATCACAAAGACAAGCATGTCAGTATTCAAAACCTTTCATCAAATACAAAATATAAACCTGAAAAAAGAGGAAGCGAATATAAAATCAAAGTCAGCATAACGATGGATGGACGAGTCATGGAAGGCGGAGAGCTGGATTTGACCCAAAAAAAGAATATCGAAAAAATCGAAAAAAAAGCCGAAAAAATGCTTGAATCAGAGGCATTGGATCTATTGGAAAAACTCCAGAAATTAAATGTCGATCCACTGGGTCTTGAAGAAAAATTGCGCCAAAAGGGATTTACTGATTGGAAGAAGAAATATGAAGAACTTCAGTTTGAGGTGAAAGCTGATGTCCATGTTATACAGGCTGGAATTATGGAATGAGAATTGCTGATGAAAAAAGTGTATATAAAATGTAAGAAATCTATTATGGATGACAAAAAGGTAAAATTCCTGTACAAGTTAACGAATAAATTTCCATTTAAGATACAGAATAGGTTTGTAAGTTCATATAGGGTGTGACACAGCTAATTAACTTCAATTACCATTATTAATATGTTCAAGAGAGGAATGAATGAAATGGATGTAAACAATGAGGTACATGAGAACATGCATACCGGAAACGTTCCAGCACAATTAAATCATGGCGGCCATGAAATGTTTGATGTTTCTGAAATCCTATCAGGATCCATCAATACCTTAAATCTTTACACGATATTGAAACAGCATGTTCAAGATCCTGAGCTTTTGGATATGATGAATCGCCAAGAGCAATTTCTGATAACCGAATACAATACAATTGTTGAGTGTTTTCAAACAGGGATGAAACCATCTGTATCTACTGGTGTCTACAATATGACGCAGGGAAATGATTTTGTGTATGGCCTGAAGCAAACCCAGCCAATGAAGCCAATTCAAATGCCCCAGGAAATAAACGATCAGGTCGTATCAGATCTTATGTTGGGTTCAGTCAAGTCTATTGCATCATTAAAAGGGATGGCAACTACGGAAATAACCAATCCTGTTGTTAGACGTGTTTTGGCTGATACGATTCCTAATTGTATTGAGATGGCTTATGAGATTTCAATCTATCAAAATAAACATCATTATTATCAGGTACCGCAGCTGACGGCAGGAGACATGCAGCAGATGGTGTCTTCTTACGCTCCAGCTCAAATGAAGAATCTTCCGAATTAAGATCTAAGCAACAGTTGTCAATTCATTAAACAAGACCTCTCCTGGACGAGAGGTCTTGTTTTGAATATGGTGGTTTTGCATTCTAGCCGGTAGACAGCAAAATGTGCTCATGATTATTGGTCTTCTTAAAAAAGTTCATTTACTTTCTGTTTTTTCTTTCAACAATATCAAATCCATTCTCCCCAAGTGCATATTCTACACCGTGCTGCAAAGTAGAAAAGAAAGTGATGTCTTTCATTTCCACACCTGAATTGGTAATCTTCATGCTGAGAGAAGGCGAGATTCCGACTAGTATGCAGTTTCCTCCAAGGAGACGAATCGCCCGGATCAGCCGTTGCAATCCATGAATGGTCATTTCATCAAAATCCTTAATGCCTGTTAAGTCGATGAGTAAATAAGCAGCTTTTTGTTTGGAAAATTCGTACATTGCTTTTAAAGTAAGCTCCTCAATTCGTTCATCAGTAAATGTTCCTATTAATGGGATCACGAGAATATCCTTCAATACTGGTATCACAGGAGTAGATAAGTCTTTTACAAGTTCCGTTAATTCCGCAGTCCTTTGTTCGACTTTATGTTCCAATTCATTGATGTAATGCTGTTCTTTTTGCCTTGCCAGTTTATGTATGTTTGTTGTTGGAGTTGTAGAAGATGCAAAAACTTCAATTTCATCATAATCATGACCGTCTAATTGGCTTCGAGTAATTTTGTACCACATGTTTTCTTCAAATAATTCAGTGAAAACCCCGGCCCAATGACTTGGCAAGAGCACACCTGCCTGAGTTTTGTCCATAGAATGAAAGATTCGATGCTCCCAGCTGTTCTTCAGATGGATCACTACTTTTTTTTCTTCAAAAGAGTAATAATCTATTTTGACCTTACCCCAGCCTGCATTTCTGTAGATATCACTATAATGATTAAGAATGTCTACAATATCATATTTATCTGTATAGTAAGAACTGACGAGCTGCCCCATGCGGAAGCCAGTTGATTCAAATACTGTTGAGGAAACATCACTTCCGGAGATTTCTTCAATCGTTTTCATAAATAATTCAATTGCAGAATCCCAAAACAGCAGAGCAGGAGCACCGTCAAATGTGAATATATCATTATCTTTATCCCATATAAACTCGTTTTGATTCACTTTTACACTTATGATTGGATTTTGCATATAGCTGCTCCCTTACAAGTTATGTAACATATGGATGTATACTAAAATCATATAATATATACCGCGGGCGGACAACTTTATTTTACGAAGCGGTTCTAAGAATAAGGGCGATATCTGCGTGGCAAAAATAATTTAAATAGGTCTGATTCTTTTACGGTAGAAATATGGAAAATATTACGTATAAAAAAAACTGAAAATACTTATATTCAACTCTCAATTTAGATATTATAATACTCTAGTAAATATAGAAATTTTTCACAGGGGGAAAGAAATGAAGCGTTTACTATCATTGGTGTTGGCTGTTGCACTACTTTTTGGAATTTTACCTTTATCGGCATTTGCCATTGAATCAAACGACCCGGATTTCGAAATGTTCTTAGACGAAATGAATTGGGACAAGCAAGAATATATTGAATACTTGGAAAGTAAAGAATGGTACTTAGAAGATTTTGAATCAGTCGATGAAATGGGAACACCTCTTTCAGAAGAATCTGTGCAGTCTGTTATGCATGATTTTGAAATGAGCCGTGAGGAGTTAAATGAGCTTCTCATTGAAAACGGAGACATAGAAGATGGACAGGATGTTCTTGACGGTACGTTTATTATCTTTGAGGAAGAGCTTTCAGAATTTGTCGACTATTACTTGAATGGTTGGGAAGGCACACCTATTGACGATGAAAACCTTCAGGAATTACTGGAGTATTATGAATTTGAAACGAGAGAAGAATTAGAGAACTTTTTAAATGAAAATGACGATTCGATTAATAACTATGAATTCATTGAAGATCTGGATTCTGCTGTTGATATGTATGTAAACGGCGGAGAATACGCAGATGAGATTTCAAGCCTATTCACTGAACTTGGATTAACAGAAGAGGAACTAGAAAAATTATTTGATCATTTAATGACAGTGGATGTTGAAGATCCAGCTTTTGAAGAGAAGCTTATTAATCTTAGCGAAAGAATGATGGCGTTCGAAGATTTTGAAGCTGCTGAAGAACTCACAGCGGAACAAATTGCGGAATTACTTCATATTTTCAGTGAAATGCTTGACCTATTTAAAGTGGAAACAAAGTATTTCCTAGTAGTAGATGGCGAGAAACGACCTGTCTCGGTTGAAACATTAATGACGTTAGAAGCAGAAAAGGGCACGAGTTTATTAATGGAAATATTTAACACTCAAGGAGATTTTCTTGCAGATATATTACTGACAGCTGATATGTTTGGATCAAATCTCATTCAAGAAACTGGAAAAGATATTGAGCAAGCAAAGGAAATAGTGACAGAAGCTCCAAAAGCAGCTGATCGTTCCCATGCACCTGTTAAAACAATAAAGGGAGGGAAGCTCCCAGATACAGCTGCAAATTATGCAGGTAACACATTAGCAGGGCTAGGACTTCTTTTAGCAGGAGTAGTATTATTTCGCCGTATAAGAGTAAAAGGTATTTAAGATGAGAAGAGCAGAGACAAGAAAAGTCAAAATCAAACGCAGAAAACGTCTGATTTTGCTTTCGCTTTCTGTTGTAATGGCTGCATGCGGGCTTTGGTTCAGCAGCACGAATGCTTATACACTCTTAAAAGGATATCTTATGTTTGAAACAGGTCAGGCGGAAGCTGTACATTCTACAGAAATAAAGCTTTCTGATCCAGTTGAAGAGAAGGAACAGGGTCTAGAATTAAAGTACCCTGAGCGTCCCAAAAAGGGAGAAAACATCGGCAGCCTCACCATTCCGAAACTTGAAGCAAAACTCCCAATTTACCATGGAACAGATGAAGAGGAATTGGAAAAAGGGGTAGGCCATTTCGCGAAAAGTGTTTTACCAGGGGAAAAAGATAATTCAGTTCTATCTGGTCACCGGGACACTGTTTTCCGAAGGTTAGGCGAAGTTGGAAAAGGGGATCTCCTTATCGCAGAAACGTCAGCAGGAAAGTTCACATACAAGGTAAAAAAAGTACGCATTGTGGATTCGGATGATCGGACCGTCATTGTACCAAAACCAAGAGCCATCCTAACGGTCTCTACCTGCTATCCATTTGATTTTATCGGGGCTTCGCCGCAACGTTACATTCTGGTTGCAGACCTAATTTCAACTGAATAAGAAATATGTAAAAGCAGGGTGTTTCTGGATGGAAACCACACTGCTTTTTTTCATTGAATCTTATTAAAAGGGAACAGAAAAATTCCACAACGACTATTGATTCAGGTCATTTAAACCAGGGCTATGCTCATTTGGCATTACCGGCAAGTCAGGGATTGGATATCCTTGTGGAGGATCTGATATCATTAATTCGCCGCTGTTTCGGCTCGGTGATTCGCCATTGAATATCTCGCCGATGCGCGTTGTATCCAAGCGGAAATTAAACTGGGCATTATGAAAACCCATTTCAACATACTTCCGGCACTCAGGATACTTATTTATGTCGTAATTTGGAATCGGGAAAATCTTCCCCCAGTTTACTCCTAATGTTTCAAGTGCTTTGGCAAACGCATTTTGATGAGCGTTGTCACGAACAATTAAGAAGGCAAGAGTTTCTCTGAATGTTTTATTCGAGCTCATTTCATAAATTCTTGATTTTTGAAGCACTCCAGTAGATTCGAGAATGATGTTATTCAGCAAATCACTGATTAAATTTCCATGGCTGTAAACCCATGATCCGTTCCAGGGATTTCCGCCTGCATCGACAGGCAATGAACTTTGTGCTCCCATAATATAATGATGCGGGTTAGCGTGTTTAACAGTGTCCTCTAGGGGGGCTTGATCAGGACCAGAGTTCCCTGCATCATTTACCTCGCCGGATTCATTTAATAGCTGATTAATAGTTGTTTGAACAAGTTCCACATGACTGATTTCTTCAAGAAAAACACCTCTGATTAAATCACGATACTGTTTATCTTTCCCTCTAAAGTTTGCACTTTGAAAGGAATACTGCATCATCGTCCGCATTTCTCCAAATTGTCCGCCTAATGTTTCCTGTAATACTTTTGCAGCAGCGGGATCTGGTTTGTCAGGGACAATCATATTAATTAAGTCTTCTTTATAAAAATACATCTAAGGCTCCTTAATAACAGAGGCAGTAATTAAATTACTGCCTCTGTTTTATTTATTTATCCAGATGCAAAGGAGGAGGAATTAACCATCCTTTTTCTTTGTTCAATTGCAGGATTTTTCCGCCAAATTGAACTTTTTTAGCATGATGCTGAGTAAATAACAAGGCAATATCCTCACGTATGGACTGTCCAATCATTGTACTGTCTGCCACAAGTCCCTGAGCGATATCTTTAGAAATACTCATTGCAACTTCAGGATCTGAAATTCGCGCTCCAACAGGGATTTCTTCCAATTTTGCATTTGGTCTTTCTGGAGGAGTAGGAGGCAAGCCGACCTCACTCTTTTTCAAAAGAGCTTCAAGTTCTTCAATTGAAGGCTCTATACAATTTTTAATCATTTGATCAATGAATTTTTTTAAGTCTGAATCGCCAGTGTGATTATAGTAAACTTGGTAGCCTGCATGGGATGCTTTTGCCGCTGATAATGCGCTCCATACTCCAAATACCTCTCCATAATGCATCGGTTCATCTGTCGGATTACCGCTGAGAATACCCAAATTTTATCACTCCATTCCATATTTAAAAACTACATAACCTAGTTTGTACAGGATAACTATATTAATACAGCTTATATGTAAAAAATGAAGAATAAAATGTTTTCTTTAGAAGATACTAACAATGAACTGATACAAAAAGGAGGGATTATCTTGAAGAAAAATGCAATGTTGATGATATTTTCATTCATTTTTGCAGTTATGGTGTCTGGTGTTAACGTCCATGCGGAAAATAACAACAATGGCAGAGACGATAATATAGGCACTAGAAATGTTAACACAGGCACAACAGCAGCCGCAGAAGATGATAATATGGATTTTGGCTGGGTTGGTTTATTAGGTTTAGCTGGACTGTTAGGCCTTAGAAGAAAAGATAGAGATACTAGGTAATAGCAATGAAAAAACATGCCGCATACTTGCGGCATGTTTTTTTGGCATGTTCAGGTAAATTGGGGTTAAGGATTAATTTAAAATTGAAACAAGAGAGAGAACGAAAAAGAAGCCTGGAAAATTATAGTTCAGGCTCTTCCCCGCTTTATTAAGGCTTCAAAACCACCTTCACACACTCATCTTCATGATCATTAAAGATTTTATAGGCTTCACTTGCCTTGCTTAAAGGTACTCTGTGAGAGACAATTTCGGTTGGATCCAATTTTCCTGCTGTAATCATGTCAAACAGCATGGGCATGTAGTGAATAACCGGTGCCTGTCCCATTTTAAGATTGATGTTTCTTTCAAAGATATTGCCAAGGGGGAACATGTTATATTTTGATCCATATACTCCTGTCAGCTGGATCGTGCCAAACTTTCTGACGGAATTCATCGCAATTTCAAAAGGGCTCAGCGTTCCGCCCTGAAGTTTCAGCTTTTGTCCAATTTCTTCAAGAGCTGTTTTCTTACCGTCCATTCCGACACAATCAATTACGGCATCTGCACCACCGCTTGTGAGCTCTTTTATATGAGAACCTGTATCTTTAAAATCATCAAAATTTATAATCTCAACATTGTTCATTCTCTTAGCGCGTTCCAGTCTATATGGAAGATTATCAACAGCGATAACGCGTTTTGCCCCTTTCATCCACGCGAACTTTTGCGCCATTAAGCCAACAGGACCGCAGCCAAGCACAACAACAGTGTCATCACTTTTTACTCCTGCATTTTCAATACTCCAATATGCTGTCGGCAGCACATCAGACATAAACAGAAGCGCTTCATCTTCAAACTCAACAGATTCTGGAATGACAAACGGCATGAAATTTCCAAAAGGAACTCTTAGGTATTCAGCCTGTCCGCCTGGATGGTTCCCATAACGTTCTGTAAATCCGAAATAACCGCCGGTGTCAATTTCCGGGTTTGGGTTCGAATTATCACATTGGCTTTCCAAATCGTGCTTGCAATAATAACAGCTGCCGCAAGAGATGTTAAATGGAATGACAACTCTGTCGCCTTTCTTTACCTTTGTTACTTCTGGCCCAACTTCTTCCACAATTCCCATTGGTTCATGGCCGACAACATAGTCTTTGTCTGCAGGCAATGCTCCCTGATAAATATGTAAGTCTGAACCGCAAATAGCTGTAGAAGTAATCCGGACAATAATATCATCCTTCTTTTGAAGTACGGCATCTGGAACTTCTTTCACTTCCATGTTCTTCATTCCCTGAAAAGTTACGGCTTTCATTTAATTAGCCTCCTAGAATTTGTGATGCTTTTCATATACCCGAAGCAGAAAGAAATAAAAGTAATTATTTAAAAAATGAGACTTTTGAATGGTTATATTTTCAAAATGAAAGGGTCTAGTTCAGTATTTGATATTTTTTTTGAAAAATATCTATTTAATTGCAATAAAGAACACCGCTCCTATATGAATGAGCGGTGTTCTTATACCTGTTACTTATTATTCATCTCATTATCAGTTTGAATCATCTTCAAGCCGTTTTTATCAGGCTCTTCCACCAAATGTTTAAGCATCGATAGCTTGTTATTCCAAAATCGCTCGTAATAGGAAAGCCATTCTTTTAATTCTGACAAAGGTTCAGGGTGCAGGCGATAGCGCTTTTCTCTTCCTTCTTTTCTTCCGCTGACGAGTTCAGCTTCTGAGAGAATATGCAGATGTTTTGCTATAGCTGTACGTGTCATAGGAAAATGACTCGTTATTTCAGAAATCGGCATTTCTTTTTCTGCAAGCAATCGTAAAACTTCTCTTCGGGTTGGATCAGCGATTGCCTGAAATACATCATGCTTTTGTGCTGAAGACACTACATTTCAACAATCTTTCGAAGATTTCCAACAATTTGAGTCCAGCCGTGATCCATACGGCCGCGGATAATAGAACTTTTCTCATTTGCTTTTGGAAGGATCGTATCTGCCTCTTTCCAACCGCCATGGATGAGGGTGAACTCAGTTTTTCCGTCCAGTTCCTTTAAAATAAAAGTTACAAACCAGCCCTCTGTGTCCCACTCAAATGACAGACGATGCGGGGGAACTAGTTCAATTACCTTGCATGGGGAAGGCCCGAATGGCGATTGTAAATGAAACTCATAGCCCATTTCCGGCTTAAAATCATTTGGCATAAACCAGGCTGCGATACCTTCTGAAGTAGAAACTGAATTCCATACTTTTTCAATTGGGGCATTGTATACAACTGTTTGTTTAATATCCTGCAATGTATTTTGGTTCATAATCATTCTCCTTATAACACCATTTAGTTTCATTTTAATAATATAACACCATTTGGTTCTACGTCAATAGTAAAACACGAATTCATGCCAATTTGAGCATCCTATTAAACGATTATGAACCCTCATATCATCTAGTTGAGCGGGCCATTTTAATTCCTATACTTAATAAATAGATACTTGGCAATTTCAAAAAGAATGAAACTTGCCAAAAAGGTCACCGCTACACCCTGCCAGTACAGATCTTCATGAAACATACTTACACAGCATTGCCGATTATATGTAAATGGAAGCGGAGGATCAATAGTTGAAGATGTAAGCTCTAAAAAAGGAACCGGAAATCCAATATAAAATGGAAGTGCCTCTTTTAATTCTTCCCCTGAATTTAATTCTTTACCATCAAAAAATACTGATATCCAAACAATTATGAGAGACCATATGAATAATAGAGCCGCTTTTATTACTTGTTTCATAGAAAAACTCCTTTAAAAATAATAGTTACATTATGCATTAAAATGAATATTATTCAAATTTTAAGAATAGATTGACAACTAACTTCAAACATATGGTAATATTAGAAAGTGGTTATATTACAATTAAATGACAAAGAGGGGGAAATTTACTAGTGAAAATACGTAAAAGCTTATTTGTTGTGATGATGCTTGTCCTTGCCATGATCATTTCTGCATGTGGAGAAAAAGAGGCGACGACAGGCTCAGGCGGAGGTTCCGGAGATTCCGGAGATTCTAAGCCAAAAACGCTGCGGATTTTAACTGGCGGAACGGGTGGTACTTATTACCCTCTTGGCGGATCATTTGGAGATATCATTTCCGATAACACGGATTATAAAGCCACTGTTCAATCTTCAGGAGCTTCCGTAGAAAACATGCAAACATTAAAAAGCGGTGACGCAGAAATTGCTTTCTCGCAAACGGATATCGCGACTTATGCTTTAAACGGAGAAAGTATGTTTAAAGATAATAAGATTGATAACGTCCTGGGTCTTGGTACTTTATATAACGAGACTGTTCAATTAATAACCACTGAAAAAAGCGGAATTAAATCGGTAGAAGATCTGAAAGGCAAAAAGGTTTCGGTTGGAGCAATCGGTTCAGGTGCTTACTTAAATGCAACTCAAGTGCTTGAGGTGCATGGTTTGACAGTAGAAGATATTCAAGCTCAAAACCTGTCATTTGATGAGTCTACTGAAGGGATTCAAGGTGGAAGCATTGATGCTGCATTTGTAACAGCGGGAACGCCGACAGCTGCTGTAGAAACACTTTCTGCTCAAAACGAAGTAGTCGTAGTTCCGCTTGAAGCAGACAAAGTGAAAGAGC
Organism: Bacillus sp. UMB0893; assembly: GCF_002858905.1. NCBI lineage: Bacteria > Bacillati > Bacillota > Bacilli > Caryophanales > Bacillaceae > Bacillus > Bacillus sp. UMB0893. The sequence continues at coordinate 225,583 of NZ_PKLB01000001.1, forward strand.
TGATCGAAAAATATCCTTTCTACTCTGAAGATGTTGTTCCAAGCGGCACGTACAAAATTGGTGAGGATGTAAACACAGTTGCTGTTAAAGCAATGCTTGTTGTTCAAGATGAGCTTGCAGAAGATCTTGTATACGACATTACAAAATCAATTTTTGAAAACACAGATAAAATTGCACATGCAAAAGGCAAACTTATCAAAGCTGAAACAGCACTGGAAGGAATCGGTGACTTAAAGCTGCATCCTGGTGCAGAGAAATACTTTAAAGAAAAAGGCGTTCTGAAATAATTGGCTGACGGATAGACCGCAGGAAAATCTGCGGTCTATCGCTTATTCATTTTGGAGGGAAATTGGATGAACAAATGGAAGGTATATGGACTCATCCTTTTCTTCGCACTCATCATAATTTTTTTTATCCCTTTTAAAGAGACCGTTGCTTTTCATTACGAAGACACACGTAATCTTTTAGCTTATCTTTCTGTAGAGGAAGAGGATACTTTTCAAATAAATTACACTCATTCTATTCATTTAACAGAAGTGATTGAAACGTATGAGCTTTCGAATAAGCAAATTAAACAAATCGAACTTTCTTATGATACCTTTGCTGTGGGGATGCCTTCTGGTCCTGAGGGAGATGAGGTTTTTGAAAGGGAAAATGGGAGGTACATCATTTCTAATATGAATCGGACGTTTCCTTTTATTGACCTTAGCATAGGACAGGTCGTTGCTAATCATCGGGCAGTATACATGGGCAAGGAATATGAATTAAAAACATTCATAAAACCCGGAACATGGGTCAGAATCAGCTATGAAACCATGAATCTTTTTCAGCTTTTGAGAGGAGTGAAAATGAATGAAGGATGAAGAAGTAAAGTTTTTATCACTTGAAGAACAGCAGGAAATTCTCGAAAAGTATGATCCTGAAGCTGCAACGAGAAAGCTGACAGGGATAATGGGGTGGATTGCCTTTCTTGGTTTGCTTTCATTTTCCCTTTTTCAATTGTACACAGCTATTTTTTCTGTGTTTACAGCTCAGATTCAGCGATCCGTCCATTTAGGATTTGCACTTGCGCTAATATTTCTATTATTTCCTTTAAGTAAGAAAAAGAAGGAAACCGGCAAGTGGCAAGTTGGCTGGTATGATATTGTGCTAGCTCTTCTCAGTATTGTCGTTGGTGCATATTGGCCGCTATTTATAGAAGATATCGCCATGCGTGTAGGAATCTTGACGACAACTGATTTTGCAGTAGGAGTTATAGCCATTCTGCTCGTTCTTGAAGCAACAAGAAGAGCGGTTGGTCTGCCGATTACAATTATTGCAGTCATTTTTATGCTTTACGGAATTTTTGGACAATATATGCCAGGATTTCTTCAGCATGGCGGACTGAGTCTTGAGAGATTGGTTCAAACCATGTTTTTCACAACTGAAGGTATACTAGGAACACCGATTGGGGTTTCAGCAACATTTATCTTTTTATTTCTTTTATTCGGCTCTTTTTTGATTCAAACAGGGGTTGGCCAATATTTTAATGATTTATCAGCCGTAATCGCCGGGAAAAGGATAGGCGGTCCGGCAAAAGTTGCCATTTTTTCAAGTGCCCTGCAAGGAACGATCAGCGGAAGCTCAGTTGCGAACGTTGTAACTTCGGGAGCATTTACCATTCCAATGATGAAAAAATTGGGATATAAAAAGGAATTCGCCGGTGCTGTCGAAGCAGCATCTTCTACAGGAGGCCAATTAATGCCCCCAATTATGGGAGCAGCCGCTTTCTTGATGGTCGAGTTTATTGGGAATGGCATTACATACTGGGATATTGCAAAAGCTGCAGCAATCCCGGCAATCCTTTACTTCACAGGGATCTGGATCATGACACATTTTGAAGCAAAACGATTAGGTTTACGTGGTTTAACTGAAGAAGAAATGCCTAACCGTAAAGAAGTAGCAAAGAAGATTTATCTATTGCTGCCCATTATAGCAATTATCGTCTTGCTTATGACAGGAATTCCAGTCATGCATGCTGCACTTTACTCTATTTTAATTGCGATTGTTGCAGGCTTTATCAATAAAGAAACAAGAATGGGTCCAAAAGCTATCATTTTAGCATTAGTAGATGGGGCAAGAACAGCTTTATCTGTAGCTGCAGCAACCGCAGCAGCCGGAATTATTGTTGGAATCGTCACAAAAACAGGTCTTGGCTTGACGCTTGCGAACGGGCTAATCGATCTGGCACAAGGCTACATTATTCCTACCCTTATTTTCACGATGATCGCGTCTCTGATTCTTGGGATGGGTTCGCCAACAACAGCAAACTATGTCATCACATCAACCATTGCTGCACCTGTTATCATTTTTATGGGATATCCTGATTTAGCCGCACATCTCTTTGTTTTCTATTTTGGAATTATAGCAGATATTACGCCGCCAGTTGCACTTGCAGCATTTGCAGCTGCTGGCGTATCAGGAGGAGAACCGATTCGTACAGGGATCCAATCGTCGAAGCTCGCAATCGCAGCATTTATTATCCCGTACATTTTTGTCCTTTCACCTGAAATGCTTCTAATAGACACGACAATTCCAGAAGTCATCTGGGTTGTGTTTACAGCAGTGACCGGCATGATTGCAATCGGAGCTGGAATTATAGGCTATTGGATGAGAACTATGAACTGGATTGAACGAGTACTGGCTATCGTTGCAGGATTGCTGTTAATCTATCCAGAAGGAATATCTGATATTTTTGGTTTAGTTATGTTTGCAGGCTTGTACGCTGCCCAATTCTTTAATAATCGAGATAGAGATAAAGGTCAAAAAATAGCGCAGCAGGTATAACAGGCAAGTTCATAACCATAACTTAACCTGAGACTGAGCATGAAAAGTATATTTATTTCATGCTCTTTTTTGTCCCTGAGACTCCATAGAAGAGTACCATAAGAAAGCCGATATGGTGATTTTGTATTTGTTTCTTTTCACCTATCTAGATTCTCATAACTATACATGATTGGACTCTGCTTTTTATGGATCTAAACGATTTTTAGTAGAAAGTGCTAAATCATTTGAAGAACATTTAAGAGAAGAATTATTGAAGATTGATAGCAGTGGATTGTTTAAAGAGGAAATAAATCTGTCAGTTAAGTTGGCTGTGAAAAACTAAATTAAGAAAGAACAGCTAATACCTATTCTTTCTCAGTTTGATATCTCTCTTAGCAGCTATCCGCAGAACAGCTGTCACCAATGAAAGGTTTTTTCTTCACAACTTGATCCTTCAAAATCTGCTCAAACGTTTCTTTTGAGTTTAATCCTTGAAAAACTTGATCTCCGATAATAAATGTAGGAACCGCTTGAATCTGAGCATCTTGATAGGCATGTTTAATGGCGTCACGGTGAATGATTTGATACGTTCGGTCACGTAATGATTTTGCAAATGCTTCTGAGTCTAAGCCGATTTCTTCAGCAAGCGCAGTTAGGACATCTATATTTCCAACATCTAGCCCTTTTTGCCAATATGCTTTAAAGGCAGCATCTACATATTCATCAGCTTTTCCATGATCTTTTGCAAATTGAAAGCCTTCATGCGTCAAATGAGTTGCAGGTACAGGATCTAAGTGAAACGGCATATCCATTTCCACGCCAAAACGTGCAGAAAGCGGTTTTACTGACTGCTCCCAAGCTTGTTTAATGTAGCTGCTTTGCGGAGACAATGGCTCAGTACCTTGTGGCCGAAGCTCAAATGGCATCCATTCCACTTCAACATCCTTGCCCTTAATGGCCTCTTTAAGTGGTGCTTCTCCAATAAAACAAAACGGACATACATAATCCGAATAAACTTTAATTTTTACAAACATCTTGAATCCTCCAGGGCATATGATAAGCCTATTTTACCAGACAAAAAGAACAGTTGGTGAGCTCGAAGAATTTTGTTGACTTTGACCTCAGAGCCTCATATAATAGAGTTTGTCAGCAACACTTACATACTGCGACTTGTTAGCTCAGTGGGAGAGCACTTCCTTGACAGGGAAGGGGTCGGGGGTTCGAATCCCTCACAGGTCATAAAGCGAGTTGTATCAAGGGTTCAAGGCACTTTCACTACAATGTAAAATATAGTGGTCGTGCTAGAAACTGTTACAACACCGATAAACCACTTCACTAATTTCAGTGAGGTGGTTTTTTTATGTTATTAAAGTTTGGTTTACAAGAATTTTTAGAAGACAGAGAGTTTAAAAATGTTACCCCTAATACGTTGACTAATTACAAAATCATGCTCATTCAATTCTTAGATTTTTGCATTGAAAATGAAGTTGTAAATGTTCAAGATGTTACCCCCAATATTGTCAAAAAGTTTATTCACCATTATCAGAAAAAGGGGAATAACGCTTCTTCTACCAATTCAAAGTTACAGCGTATTCGAGTTTTCTTCAATTATATGATTGAGATTGAAGTTATCGATAAGAATCCTGCTAACAAAATTCAAAAAGCAAAAGAAGATGTAAGAATTGATGTATTTACTGATTACCATATCAAACAAATGCTCAATTACTACCGTAGAATTAAACAACGTGAAAAAGCCTTTTGGGCTTATCGTGATCATACTATTATCGTTACCCTTTTAGGGACTGGAATCAGATTATCGGAATTAACTTCTATGAAATGGACTGATATAGACTTTCAGAATCAAACATTATCCGTATTCGGCAAGAATCGTAAACGTGAAACTATGCCAGTTGCTGAAAAAGTTATTAAAGAATTATCTGCTTACAAGATTTATTGTGAACAATTCTTTTCTAATGAACAAATTCCTTATGTATTTACGGATAGAGAGAATAAAGAATTAACTCCAAATGCGGTTAAATGTATGTTTAAAAGATTGGCTAAAATAATGAACTTTCGTGATGTTCGACTTTCGGCTCACACGTTTAGGCATAGTTTTTGCCAGAGGTGTATCCATGCAGGTATGAGTACCTTTGCAATTCAAAGGCTAATGCGACATTCATCAATAGCAGTAACTCAAACTTACGCAGCCATGTGGGGAAATGATTTGAAAGAACAGAACGACAAATTCAATCCTCTAAATAACTTGGAGATATAACATGAAAAAACTAGATTATGAGTGGTTGCAACTTATTACTCAAGCCAAAGAATTAGGAATAACCATTGAGGAAGTAAAAGAGTTTCTAAATAACCACCTGAAAAAATAAAAAATGAGGTAGGGTGCTCGAACACCTTACCTCCAATAAATCACCTTATTATCCCATAACTTAATATGGAATTTCCCTGCCTTCATTTTACGAAAAAAACTCGTTTATGCAAGGTCTAGTTTCCTATTGTCTTTTTTAGGGAGTTCCCTTGTGAGCTGCCGTTAAGCACAAGTTAATAAATTACGTCAGGTCTGCCCTGCCAATGCACATAAAAGGGGATAGGATACAAAGAATGTTATCTGTTTCATTCCGTATCTGAAAGGTGAAAGCCACCTTTAAACGCTGATCGAAGGAAGGATAGGAGTATATATACTCGTAGGACAAGCCACATACAACTGTCAGGGCTATCTGAAACAGTAGGCTTGTTGAGATGAACAATCTCACAATAAACAGATTTGATACATACGGATACCATACCGATATACAATTAAGAATCAAGTTGCCTATCTTTGTTGCATTATTTTTTTTATTGCAAACTTAGGTAGCCAACTTTGTCCAACCGTTTCCAATCCCTCAACCAATTAAGCAAAAACCAAAAAGAACAAGTCAAGTATAACCTTCCAAAAATAGTTGAAAAATTATTGTTAAACATACGGAATAGGCCAGTAATTTATAAGTTATTGGCAAGTGGTTATTAAGCAATTGCTAAAAAGGGGATGTTCTTTGTTGCTTCTTTCTGATAAAGGCATATACATGCCACGTAACGCTCACACATGCCTTGTACCGGCTTATAATATAACCATACCGCGCTGGGCCAACTGCAAGGAGTACAGTTATATTTTGATTACTGTATGCCTCTGCCAAGGAATAAGGCTTAAGGATACTTCCAGTTGCTTGATATAAAAAAGGTGGTGATCTGTAAGAAGGGAAAGTTATTAAGTATCAAAAATTCACCCTGTGCATATTTGGAATATGTCTAGCATAAACTTTAGCAAGAGTGTCGCTTGCAAGCGGAGGCTAAAGTTGAGATAGCTAATACAATACTACTTCCAATATCTATGGAGGGATTCAAATGGCAAATAAAAAAGTCGTCCATTTTAAACACGAATTTATAGGTGAAGGTGAAGAAGATTTAAGAGATATTTTTGCGAGGCAATTGGTCAGATACATAAATCAACAAAAAGGATATTCATATGTGAGGCTGAAATCAAATTAAAAAAGATGCCCTAAAAGGACACCTTCAATAATTTTATTAGATGGAATATCTCCGAATGCCATTGCGTTCAATAAGGTAAATATCTTTTCTTATTAAGTCGCGATACTCTTCAAGCAAGAATCCGAATGATATGTCATCTAAGCTGTTTTTCTTCATAAGATCAGAGACTAACGGTGAAGAGCTTGGATGTGAAGGATAAAGAGTAATTTTCTTATTCTGTTTCACTAAACTAATAAACTGATTTATTACTTTTTGCTCATTTTGTTTTTTCCCTGATTCAAAAGAAAATTCCATATAACCAGAAATATTCTTAACACTGATATTTTCCTTTTCAAGGTACATTTCAGTATCAGAACGATCTAATAGTCGAGTTAATTTTCTTCCAGTCATTCGATGATAAGTGAAATCTTTAATACATCGATCGGAAAGTTGAACCGGATCAGCGGTATTAATTTTAACTTCTCCATTTTCTTTCACAAGCTCCGCGAATTCTTTTAAAATTTGATCGTCAGATAGGGCCTTTGCATCGTTAATAAACATACGATATCATCCTTTTTTAATGAATTTGTGGTTACTTTTGTACCGAGCGAGCTTCTTTTTCTAACTCTTCAATAGTCATATCGGGAAAACTTTGTCGAAACTCTTTTAGAATATTCATTTCTGGCTGGTTCAATTGTTTATTTTCTGTTTTCTTTTTGAGTATTGATATAATTCCCTTATCTATAAAGCTTTGAAGAAGCATCGATGCGCCGGCAGTCTCAAGAAGCTCGATTCCATCTAAAAAGCTTTTTGTTTCATTTCCTGCTGCCAACCAACTTAAATCCTCACTAACATCCATGTTATTTGCAACTTCAATATCGTTATCCAAGTTTTCGATTCCTTTTAAATAATCCATAGCTTTTCCTCCAATTAGTTTAAATTTTCTATCCCATCAAGCCAGTTATTGGTCTCAACGGATGCAAGTTGCAGCCAATCAAGTTTTTCTTCTTCTTTTTTAGCTGCTTCCCAATCAAGCGAAGTAGAATACTGTCCAGCCGGATCGTTGACTAGACAATTTCCAATAAACTTAATCCCTTTTAGAATTCTCCCGTTTTTTGTCTGCTCTTCTGAAGAATAACTGCATTCCATGCTGCAAAATAGTTGGCCGCTTAGGTGCAATTGTTGAAGAGAAGCTATTAATTCCGGATATCTGCTTTTATACAATTTGGCCGTTACTTGCAGATGCTCTTTTCCGTCCTTCTGGATGATTTTAGAAGCTGTATGATGTCCAACTATTAACGCTTCCTTATCGAGCCGCGGGAAGCTTTCAGAGTGGCTTGACGGTGTTCCTAATACATCTGGTAATACAATCAAAGGTGTATCAATAATAGTTGCCTTTGCCTTCAAGACTTCTTCCTTTGTAAATACCGCACCGTTTAAGTTTGGATGATCCAATGTGACAAGAATTAACGTAAGAAGCACGTAATCATCATTAGAACTCTTTTCGTAATTATCAATAATCTCAATGCCGTCTAAAAAGCTCATTTTTCTGTTCCTCCGTTCTGTTTTGCTCTATAATACATAAATACCAAAACGTAAGATTTTTTTCTCTACTAATTTCAAATAAACGAAAAAACTTTTAAATAATAATAAAACCGGCCACGAATGACCGGCAATCTATTTGAACATCGCTTAACGGAGCGCCCACGATGGATTAGTTAAGGGCTTTAATCCCTTTTATATAGCGGCTGTATATCTCGTCATTGTGGTACGATGCAGCGTTTAGGGGACTGTCTAAAGCCCACTTTCTGCCAAGGAAGTAAAACCTTAAATTCGTTTTACCTTCAAATTTAGATAGATCAGCATCATAAGGGAATGTGATTAAGCAAGTTCCGACAGACAACCTGCCCCATTCCATTTCGACCTCATCCTCACTTGATTTAATAACCTTGCCGATCCCTCTCACTTCAACTATTACAGGTGCATCCTCGTATTCTTCACAGACTTCATATATCTCATTGTAGACTTTGCAAACACTGTCCATATATTCAAAGGTAATAGTTGATCCGTCATACTCTACCATTTTCTTTAAATCGTTCCGGAATGTGTCCAACGTTGAATATCTGCTTCTTCTCATTTATCCCAACACTCCAGTGTAAGTTATTTCATAATCATGTTTATTTGTAACTTCCTCAAGATGCTTCTTAGCTTTTAATCGGGAAGATGATTTGTAAGTAAAAACTCGTTCAGTTTTGCCGCGTTTAACAATGGCATAGAATGTTTTTAGTGGAAGATGAGTTTTATTTGTTTTATTGTTCCGGCTTTTTTCTTTTTTTTGTTTCATTGGGATACCTCCTGTTTTTTAATACGTGTTGGCCTTCACCATAGAAAAAGGAGGAGGGGCTAGTTCACACCTTAGAAAGCATTAACCTTTATTCTTCTGGAAAGGCTACCGTCGGTTAAATAATCAAAGTGTTTTCTTCTTCAGTAGTTAAATAATAGTGGTTAATACCTTTAATCTTCTTTACTTTAATTCCGGCAGCCTCTAAAGTTTTCATAACGTTTGCATCCCTTTTTCTCATACGTAAAGAATCCGGAGAAACATCTAGGTACGCTGCAACTTCTAAAAAGGATACTGGCGAACCGTCATAAGCGAAACGTCCAAGTGTTATCGTAGATATATGACGAATAAAATCTTCTCGCGAATAGTAAATGTTCTTTTTTAAGTGCTTCATTCGAATTCCTCCAATATAAATTTATTCGTATATGCAGCCGACCGGATGCTGGCCGACCGCCGAGGTCTTATATTAAACGTTCCTCTACCGAGGGTTAGGTCAACTTGAAAGTTCACAAGTTTACCATCCTAAAACTTTTTATTTCTAAGAATTAGGTACAATAGTTGCTACGGTACTTTGACATTTCGGTACTTATATATATAATGAATAGAATAAATCTACTCACCAAAAGTGACTCAATCCCTTGCCGCTCTAAGGATGATGATACTTTTAGAATGTACGAATCAAATCAATTTTTTCTACCTAAATGTACGAGTCAGATCAATTTTTCTTCCTGACTTTGAAGAATGGAGCTACATCAACTGCTATAGTTACTTGAACTTTTGCATAATCCCCACGAAAGAATATATTTGGATTAAGCATAAATTTAGTAGGTTCTTTACCAACCTTTATTTTTGCAACAACGTATTCTCCATTAATTTCTATCTGATAAAGTTGTCTGGATAAATAAGCAGCAGAAACACCTAATGCCGCTGCCAAGTCTTTTTGCTTCATAAATTCTAGTTTATTTAAATCCGTTTCGTTTGGATTTTTAACCAATGCCATAGTTCTCATATTAACGAACTCCTGCAACTTGAAAACCATCGCCAACTCTTCAGGCTTATTCCCTTTCAAACCTTCCTTGATGTCCTTTGTTACCACCGATACCACACCCATACCTTTAAACGCTCCTTTGAAAATGTAGTTTTTATTAATGGAGTACGTTTCTTCCTCGGTCGTATAAATCAAAATCCCTTTATCCAAACATTTATCTTTAAAGTCATAAAATGTCTGCCTTTTATCTTCTAAGCCTAATATCTTTAAGAAGTCACCAGTCTTTAAAGGTGTCTTATCCTTCTGACTATGGATCAGTTTTCCGCCATAATCGATATAACATTGAAGGATCATTAGATAACCTATTTGAGCATTCGTTAAGCTCTGGCAAATATAATCAATCTCGTCCATGTTCGTATTCGTGAACTTGTTTTGCTTTCGATTACTGTTCATTTTTGCAAATTTCTTTTTTCGTTCAATATCAATTTCACTTTCATATTTATATGTGTAACCGGTATCCGGATCACGAGCTATGCCTTTTACTCCCTGAAGAGGTACAAGATTTTCAGGTATGTTTCTTACTTTGAGAACGTTCCTTATATTAGTCATGAAATCTTAAGCTCCTTTTTGATATTGTGTTAGACACATTGGTTAATAAATAAAGATGTAAAAATTGATGATTTTTGTTGCTCGTTTACTCGATAACAATCTTCCGAGTGTTCGAGAGTATCGGTTCCGAGTGAACATGAAAGTGTTCCTTTAAGATCTCATGAATATCACTTTCATCAATTAGCAGCTATATCTTTAAAATTATTCGGACGTTAGAATTCCAGGAAAACGATTAAAAAAAACAAGCTATTGAAGGATGTAAGAAAGCCAAGAAATTTTTTGGGCCCTTCAATAACTTGTATACAAAAGGAAATTGGCTCTCGAACAAGCCTAAATGAAGGAATTGGCGTAAACCTTCATATAAACCATTAATACGAGAATAAACGAACAAAAGCGCACTAATTTAAAATATTCTTTTGTTTTGTTAAAAAAATTTAGGCAGGAAAGAGAGAGAAGAAACATTGATGATGTGTAAAGGAGAAGAGCTTGACAGACATAGTTCTGTTAAAGGTAAATATACGAGCACGTAAAACATTAAATATTTAGAGGTTAAAACGAACATTTATTTACGGCTGCATTTGGTACTTACGACTTACAAGGCATAAAAAAAGAACCGGCCATCTTGACCGATCCACTTTTAATACTTATATAATTGTTCCACTGCTGCTTGTTATAAGACAAAGTTGCTAAGATTGTTTTCTATTTGTTCATCTGTAATCCCAATATACTTTAGTGTTATCGATGGATGAGAATGATTGAGTATCATTTGTAATTCAGCAACATCTTTGAACTGTTTATAATGCCAGTAACCGAACGTCTTACGCATGGTGTGTGTTCCAACGCTTTCTATATCCACCATATCAGCCGCCTTATTAAGCTGCCTGTATGCCTGTATCTTACTTATAGGTTTATCACCCTTACGACTAGGAAACAACCAGTCACTATCAACTGTATCGATGTAGGATGCCAGCTCATCGGACACGTTGTTAAGCTGTATTGTTCTACTCTTCTTTGTCTTGCCTTCTTTGATGATTAACCTTGTCTTTCCTTTAATATCCTTTACTCTCAAAGCCAATAGATCAGAAACACGCAAGCCTGTATTAATGCCAAGTAGGAACAATATGTAATCTCTTTCGCTGCAATGTCTTTTCAATGACCATTTCATATCCCTTAGCTTCTCTAATGATCGAATAGGTTGAACGTCAATCAAATGTTCCTTTGCCATCTAGCCTCACCCTTTCATATCGTTTGTGCGCCAGTAGAATCAACAATTTGAATGTATACTTTTTTATGATGGATTAACAATATCACTTGAATAGACCTAAAGTCAATAGAATCAGTATTTTGAAAGTAAACTTATGAGTAATAGTTTACATTTGATTTTTATAAGACATTTCAGATAATAACCTTGCGCTTTTTCTGGCAAGGCATCTTAGTGTTAAATTAGTAACAGTATATATGTTAGTACAAATCAATTAGAATTTATCGTTTAGCAGCAGAGTGATAATTGATCCAGATTATTAGGAACAATTGGACTTTATGAAGGAGACATAAGTTAACAAGGGGGTATTTTACATTCTACAGAGTTGAATTTTGAAATGAGATTGAGCACTCCCCATTAAACATTTTTGAGAAATTATTTTGTCATCGAATAACCGAAAGTAAAATAAAGGAATTTCCGAAATTTTGTCGAATGTTAATGTTTGTTAAACAAATCGATGGAGATGAGATTAAATTATGAATAGAAGAAAGTTGATTTTTAGCATTCTAAAAGAAGTGGAGAAAAGTGAATATCCTACATTTGCGGATTATGATATTTCAAAAGATCAGTATGGGGATATTATTGATTTAATGATTTCTAATAAACTAGTTTCCAATGCAAGTGTTGTCAGAGGAGGCAGAGGTAATAAAGTCCAAATGATTTTTTTAGATAAAGCTAAAATTACGCTTCAGGGTTTAGATTATTTGGAAGAAAATAATATTTGGTTAAAAACATATAGGGGATTACCAGAAGTAAAAGAATGGATTAAGCTAGTACCATAAAAAATTAAAAAACAAAAGCAATAAATGAAAGGAAGAGATTTATGAGAAATTATGAAGCTAAAGATGTAAAAAGATCTATCCGAAGATTTGAAGATGCAGCAAAGGATATACTTGCCTCTGGTTATAACACATACAAAGCAAGAATAATAAGATTTACTGAAATAACTAAAAATGATCAAGTTATTAACTCTATTGTTGGCCCATTGTATGATATAAAGGTTAATTTCGATCAAATACATTATAAAAGCCCAGGTGGAGAATGGGTTGAAGAAATAAGGTTGCCAACTGATATAAACATTCAATTAGCATATGTGGTACAGATTTTCGATTCTGTATCTTTAGGGAAAATATCTTTAGACAGTCTCACGTTTGACATTTATGTAAATAAAAATATATGGAGTAATATTAACTCGTGGTTACACGAAATAGTAGAGCCTTGCTTAAGAGAACTACTTTATCGACTTAATGATCTGATTGAAGATGAAGTCGAAGGGAAAGAAGAAATTACAAGCTCATCTCTTCAAATATTTAACTATGGCTCAATCACAGCTTCCCAAGGAAGTAATATTGCTATGGGTAAAGATATTCAACAAACTGTTACTTATAAAAATATCACAAATGAAATAATGGAAAGGGTTCGAAATGAAAAAACTGTATCTGAAGATAAACTGGAGGAAGTAGAGCAAATTACAAATGAAATACAAGAAGAAATAAACAAACCAGATCCTTCTCAAAGTAAGTTAAAGCAATTTGCGGGAAAATTATATGAAATTGGTCAGTCTGGACTTTTAAAGGTAACAAATACGGTTATTCAAGATCCAAGATGGGGACAAGCAGTTGCAGATACTTTCATGAACAATTTTTAGCATTCCTAAAGGGATGCTTTTTTCTTGAATAGAATTAGATGAAAGGAGGAGACAGATTGCAACCTAAAAATGAAAAAGAACAAATAGAACTCGCAACGGCAGAGAAATTTCTAAGGACTTATAATCTTGAGTTTAATACTAATTTTATTGCATATGAAATATCTGATGCACCAGATATTTTATGTAAAGACATTCATACAAATGAAAAATTAGCATTAGAAATAACCTTGCATGAAGATTTAAAAGGAGAAATTACGTATTTGTTAGGGAGAAGAAAGGATCAACCGAAGTCGAAAATTACCGGAAGTACTGTGAGACAACTTGAAGGCGATTCTTTACCAATTCTTATTGAGGTCATTAAAAAGAAATTAACAAAAGACTATGGAAAAAGTGTTGCTTTAGTAGTGAGACAAGTTTCACCTATTCCTTGGACATATGATATTGAATTCATAAAGAAAAACATTAATATATTAAATAATCCTTTTGATAAAGGAATCTGGTTATTAACTCCTGATCTGAAAATTATAAAGTTAGATTAAGCATTACAATGAAGTACTTATTACAGGATATTATTTTTTGTTGTCGAAGATAATTTAGTTGATTAGAAAGGAGAGAGTAAAAATGAAACAAGTAAAATTAATTAAAAGTGGTAGCGTTGCATCTTTTGAAGAGAATTTGAATCGTTTTTTGGATGAAATCTCTGACAAATCATTTGAGATTCAGTTTAGTTCTAGTTATAACGGAAATACAGATATTTATGCGGCATTGGTAATCTATGAATTGTAATAAAGTTCAAAGCATCCTTCGGGGTGCTTTTTATCTAGTATTTTGCAGGAAAATATCTCCTTTTGTCGAATTAGAGAGATGAAAGGGGGAGTCAGGATGCAAAGTGTAAAAGAAGGCCTTCAAGGATGGTTACAAGATCTTAAGACTGAGAAACAAAATGCAGAGGAAAGGTTACGACAAGCAAAATTAAATTTTGAATTAACACAAGTAAAGTTTAATATCGCTACTTCTGCCAAAGAAAGATTACCTCATAAACAGGAAGTACAAGATGAGTTTTATGAACAACATGTAAAACAATTAGAACAATCATATGAATCGTTTATTAGCAGTTATGAGGAAACCCGTAAAAAGGTCTATAGAGAAATACAATATTTAGAGACGTTGATAAGACGTGTAGAAGAATCTCTTCCTGAATTTGAATAGTCTTTATAAAGCATCCTTCGGGATGTTTTTTCGTTATTAGAAAATAAGTTTATTTATGAAATTAAGGAGGGAAATATGGATATTAAAATCTGGTCTGTATTCGTTTCGGCAACAGTTGCGCTAATAACTTTTTTAGTTCTACATTTTTTTATTGAACCAATGAAGGAAGAGAAAAAGCGGAAATTAGAACAATATAAGAATTTTTATGCTCCGTTGTACACTATAGTTATAACAAGAGCAAGCATCGTCAAGGAATATTCATTAAAACAGAATAGGATGATGTTAGGCCATACAGATAAGAAGCCTCATTTACAGCCTGATTTTATGGAGGAATTTATTATTAAAAACTCCGGTTACGCTAGTGTAAACTTAATAGATGCTTTTAAAGACCTTGCTTCGACAAAGGGTGCTATTGATAAAGACATTTCAGAAAGATTCACTAAAACAGTTGTCATAGATTATAACAAGTTAAAGAAAGGTTTGAAAATGGAATATAATAAAGAAGAATTACTAACGGGAATTCCTGAAATACTAAAGGAATTTCGTACAAGTTAAAATAATAAATCTTTTTCCGTTAATTTGAATAATGCTATTAATGTACCAGATAATCAGATAGTCGTTACTTTACAGTATAACGATAAAACGAGTGATACTTTTGCATTGAATTATCAGTTTTTTTAATGGAGTCTAAATGGAAGGTAGTTAATAGAGATTTATGCAAACATGGACTTTTAATATTAACTTGTGAGTTTGTGACTACTTCATAGGATAAATTTAACAAAACCACTTTACATTTTCATCCAACCACTTTACAATGAAAGAGATAATTCTAAATTAAGAAGTGGTCTATTGGATTAGTAATAGAGTAACCACTTGATACATAACGGTTTGGCTTCTCGTTCCTTGACAGGGAAGGGGTCGGGGGTTCGAATCCCTCACAGGTCATATTCCTATAATCGTTATATAAAATGGGTTTCCCGAAAATGGGAAGCCCTTTTATTTTCTTTAAAAATAATTTATCCGGCCAAATGACTGCCCAATTTAATTTCAAACTTTTAAAAAGGAATTTTCAACGTCCGAATTCATCTTTTTAGAAAATGTGTATATAAGTTCATTGTGGTTCCAATATCTTTATGTACGATCCTGGAGTTGAACAAGTATTTGTTCCTTGTTATTCCAATCTTCAGCTGGTTTTAATTAGAAAGAGTGGAAATTGAATTAAAATTGTAACCATTAACAAGCAGATTTAAACAATATGACTCCAGTCCAATACCGGAGTCATATTTTAAGGCAAATATATTCTTAATATCGACCTAAAAAGCTAGCACCAATAATGATTAGTAAAATAAACAGGACAACAATTAAAGCGAAGCCACCACCGTAGCCACCGCCGTAACCACCGCCGTAGCCACCACCGTAACCACCACAGCAACCGCCGCCAAAACCACCATAGCCAAACATCTATATCACTCCTTTTTAGCCTTTTTTGGAGACTAAATCCTGGAAAATGATTTCCAATGATAAGAATCCCTAATTGTATACTATGCAAAGCATGTAATAATGATTGGGTTGGTAAAAAGTGAATAAACACATTTCATCTCATGTGTATCAATCCAATATGAAACTTATATAGTTGAAATTATTAATTAGAATTGCTGATATTAGAAATAGTAACTCTAATTAGGTTATAATTAAGTATTATTATTTAAAGGTGAGGACAAAAAATGACCACGATTTTGAATGTTAGCAAACACTTAATTGAAAATACAGAATCTCTCGCAGTTGATGTCGTTGAAAATGTTCTTCACAGCATAAAAGCAGAAATACCTGAATGGGAAAAAACACAAGCAATCTCAATGTATATTGATTTAATAGGGTTTTTAGGGAAATCTATTATTGATGATAAAGATATCGTACCAGAAGACCTAATTGAGTGGAGTAAAAAGAATGGAGAACGGGAAGCAGCTTCTGGAGGAAGAATTTCAGAGATTGCTGTTCGTTATCCACCTACCCGAAACATTTTTATTGAAATTATGACCAGAATTAGTGTGGAGTTTGGACTTACCGTAGAAGAAAATTCTTTTATTATTAAGCGGATAAATTCAATTCTAGATATAAGCCTTAACGAAACTGTTTTTGCTTTTGAACGGCTTTCGGATAAAATTAAGGAAGAGACTCAAAGGGAAATGGCTGAATTATCAGCACCAATTGTACCCATTCGGGATGGTATTGCAGTTCTTCCCCTCATTGGTACTGTTGATTCTTATAGAGCAGCATATATCTTAGAAAAGGTTGTTCCAAAGATTGCTGAATTACAGACACAATATCTTATTGCGGATTTCTCAGGCATCTATAATATCGATATAGAAATTGCCTATTATCTATACCAAATTGAGAACGTTCTTAGTCTATTGGGCATTAATACAATTGTAACAGGTCTGCGCCCTGATTTAGCTAAAACTGTCGTGAATGGCGGCATCGATATGTCATCTATTAAGACATTTGCACATGTTAAACAAGCATTAGAAAGTATAGATTAAAATAACTTTGGAATTTTATTTAACCAATTTATAAGTACCTTCTCTTAATGAACTATAACCCGAATAATGGACACTTATGAAAAAGTGCCTATGTTCGGGTTTTTGTGTGTAAGAATCAGAGAGAAACCCCAATATGTTTTACGAATTTCATACCGGCAATTACATACAATCCTAAAGTTCAAAGTTATTTGACTGAACAAACGACTGGCTCAATTTTAAATTCTAGATGCCTTTTTTAGAGGTTGTTAAAAGGTATAAGGACGAAGCCCCGAAGATGTCAGCCGGCTTTTTCAAAACAAGTTCAGAGCCATAAGGATAAATGTTCTTTAATTCCTGTATAATATTGATGAATTATCATTAGCGGTTAAAAGATAGGAGAAAAAGTCATGCAGCTAGAAAAATTAATTGATCGAAGAAAAACACATTCGGTTAAATGGTACATAGAGGATCAAGATATGATTCCATTATGCATTGCTGATATGGATTTCCAGGTATCAGAAGAAATCGTACATGCTATTTCTCAAAAAGCAACGCATGGAATATATGGCTATAGTACATTTTGTGAGCGTTATTATGATGCTGTTCAGTATTGGTGGAAAACGCAGTACGATTGGGAGTTAAAACGGGAGTGGATTTCTTTTAGCCCTGGGATTATACCCGGAATCAATTTATTAATAAAAGCATTAACGCAGCCGGGTGATGCAGTTATTGTGCAGGATCCTGTCTATTATCCGTTCTTTTCTACGATTGAAACACAGGGCTGCACGATATTAAATAATTCTCTTGTCTATTCAAATGGTTTATATGCAATGAATTTTGAAGATTTTGAGGAAAAAGCATCACGTCCGAATACAAAAATATTCATTTTGTGCAGCCCTCACAATCCAGTAGGAAGAGTTTGGACTCGTGAGGAATTGCGTAAAATTGGAGAGATTTGTGAGAAACATAATGTTTTTGTCATTTCAGATGAAATGCATGGAGATTTAACTTACTCAGGCTATAAACATATACCATTTGCAACTGTTCATCCAAATCATTTAAAGTTTTCCATTACATGTGCTGCACCAAGTAAAACATTTAATATTGCAGGCATGCAAAGCTCTATTTTTCTTATTCCGAATCGGGATGTGAAAGAAAAATATGAAGCTCTATTAACAGGATACGGTTTAATGCGGCCAAATGCCTTTGCAGTGGAAGGAACGATTGCTGCCTACTATAAAGGATTGCCATGGCTTCAAAAAGTAAGGGGGTATTTAGAAGATAACCTGCAGTATGTATGTTCCTTTTTAAAAGAACATATTCCTTCTATTAAAGTAGTGAAACCTGAAGCAACCCATTTGATTTGGCTGGATTGCCGTGATCTTGGAATTCCGCTTGAAGAATTGCATAAATTCTTCTTAGAAAAGGCAAGAGTTCGCCTTGATGAAGGAATGAAGTTCGGTAATGGCGGGGAGGGGTTTGAACGTATAAACATTGCATGCCCCCGGGAGGTCCTAACTGAAGCTTTACTTAGAATGAAAGCTGCTGTAAAAGGTAGAGAAGAAACCTGCTAACGATTTTTGACGGCAGGTTTGTGTTTTCTTTTATAATAATAAAACAGATTTAGGAGGACAGGTCTTGATTATCGAAGCCATCGCAGATTCACTTGAAGATGCAAAAACCGCACAAACAGCTGGTGCCAATCGAATCGAATTAGTCACTGGATTAATGGAAGGAGGGCTTACTCCCAGTTATGGCTTAATTAGAAGTGTCTGCAGAGAATTAATGATTCCAGTGAATGTGATGATTCGCCCGCATAGCCGGAGCTTTTGTTATTCTGAAGCAGACTTGAATATTATGTTAGAAGATATTGAGATCTGCCGCAAATTAGGTGCAGCAGGAGTTGTGTTTGGTGCTCTTACAGATGAGAATAAAATAGATGAGGAGAAGCTTTCTAAGTTAATTCAAGCATCCAAAGGGTTAGATATTACCTTTCATCGGGCGTTTGATGAGGTCGATCATCTTAACACTGCTTTAGGAGTTCTTCAAAAGTATCCTGAGATATCTAGAATTCTCACATCTGGCAGCAAACATAAAGCAATAGATGCGATAGAAGAGTTCAAGCAGCTGACAAATCTTTCGGCGGCTTCTGGTCTTTCCATTATGGCAGGTTCAGGGTTAACACCTCAAAATTTGCATGGGTTCTTAGAAAAAGTTAACGTGCGGGAAGTACACTTTGGTACAGGAATCCGTTTTGAATCTAGTTATAGCCAACCTATTGATCCCAATAAAATAAAAGAGATCAGGGAAATAGTATCATAAAAAAAGGCAGGCATTTATAAAATGCCTGTCTTCTTTTTAATAGTTTATGATGTTTTTTTCATCGGAATAATTGTTTTCAGATTGTTTTTTATTTTTGTTTCGATATACGACTTTGGACAATGTCACACTAAACTCATATAAAATGAATAGCGGTACGATTACCAATATATCCGAAATAAGATCAGGAGGAGTTATGAAAATAGCAACAAGAGTAAGTAAAAAATAAGAAATCTTTCTTGCTTTCGAAAGCAGCATCGGATTAATGACACCAATAGAGGTGAGAAACATGACAATGAGAGGTATTTCAAATAGAACTCCAAACGGGAGAGTTAAGTTTATCATGAATTTGAAATATTTTTCGGCAGTAAACATCGTTTCAAATTGTCCTTTAGATAAGGTTAATAAAAAGTTAAGAACAAGTGGATACACGACAAAATAACCAAATGATAGTCCTGTTATGAACAATGTAAACAATCCAGGAATGTAAGCTAATGTTGTTTTTCGTTCCTTTTCTGTTAGAGCTGGTTTTACAAATACCCACGTTTGATAAGCTGCTACTGGAATGGTCAGTGCGATTGCAATGATTCCTGAAATCATGAAATAAACCCAAAGGATTTCACTTGGTCCTAAGACGGCTAAGTCATGATCGAGGTCACGAATAAGCCACTCGTATATTTCCTGCACATAAATGAATGAACCAAATAAAAATAGGATAAAAGCAAGTAAAATTAAAATTAACCGTTTCCTTAATTCCCCAAGGTGATTGACAAATGATAACTCATTCTTGTTCATATAAGCGCCTCCCTTTTTAGAAATAAGAGGAAGATGTAAACTGGGAGTTTACATCTTCAGGCATTTTTACTTAGAGCTGCCGCTATCTTCTTTTTCGTCTGACATGATGTCTTTAGCTGAGCTTTTAAATTCTCTTAACGTATTCCCGAATGCACGGCCAATCTCTGGAAGCTTAGATGGTCCAAATACAATAAGAGCAATAATTAGAATAAGAATTAAACCAGGTACACCTATATTTTGCAGCATGTTATTCCCTCCATGATTATCTTTTTTTATGGCTGTTTTGCATTGATTGTTGTTTTTGGTTATTACTTGTACCCGTGGATTTCCGCTGCACTTGCTTTCCGCGGGGAGGGATGGGAGCCTCTATTTCCCGCAGGAGTCAAGTGCCTTCCGCTACAATCCACTAAAGGTTTTATTTAACCATTTTTTCTGAAACTTTACGAAAAGCGCCTTTTATATTTACCTAGAAATTTAATTCTTTACAGTTTTTTCTTCACTTTTATTATTTAATGGAAGAGGATCCATACTTTGATCATTTGCTGTTAAGTCAATCCCATAGTCCTTTGCGAAAACCATATGTGTCTCAACAAGGACTCCCTCTTTATTTTCATCTAAATTGAATACTCTTGCACCGCGAAGTCTATTTCTATCAGAGCCTGAAAGACCATACGTACCGAAGCCAGTGTTTCCTGCATACCCAAGCAAAATTCCATAATAGTTGCCGCAATAGGTGTTTATATGATCATGTCCGCAGAATACCCCTTTAACGTCTCCTCTATCTAACATGGCTGAAAATAAACCGCTGTTAACCGGACCAGGGCATTCATCTTCATTTCTTTCTCCTACGATACTATGCCTTTTTACTGCAAGATCATGGTTTGCTTGTGATCTTACGTCTACACTTCCATGCCACATAAAACGATGCTCCCATAGTGGGATATGAATGAATACGAGTGAAGGTACTTTATAACCGTACTGCTTTTCAAGTTTTTTAGATTTTTCATAATACCAATTAACCTGATTAAAACGGAGCCAGTCCCAAGTAGGGTATCCTTTAAAATCCTGACCGGCGATTTGTGCTGGAGCGTATCTGCCGCTGTCAAGAAGCCAAAGGTTAAACGCAGCTTTATTACCTTTTGATTGGCGTATGATGAGGTTCATGTTTCCTGTACCGGTTAAACCCTTTTCGCCAGGTTCGTTCATATTATATTTGTACTTCATATAGAAATTCAGCATAGCAGTCTCATCCATTCCACTCTTGGAAGTGGAGTCTTCATCATGGTTCCCAAACGTAACCGCCCATTTAATTCCTCTTTTTTCCATTGGCTGAGCTACATTATTCAGGGCTTGTTTCATCTCCAATTCTGAATCACAGCCTCCTGTAATATTGTCACCATTTAGTACAACAAAATCCGGTTTTTCAGAGTCAAGAACTTTCTCCATAAGTTCAAGTGTCCTGCGATCAATACGTTCATCATCTTGAGTATCATTAAATTGGACGACCTTAAACTTTCCATCTGAGTTGAAGTGAAGCTTAGCGTCTGCATTTTTTTCAGCATGTACCGTGTTAGTAAATAAATCTCCCGGCAATCCAGTAGTAGCAAGAGTTAAAGCGAGTGTACTCATTCCTCCAATTTTAATAAAACTTCTTCTGTCTAATCCTTTATTTGAATCCTGATTACTCATAAAAAAACCTCCAGTTTTTTATAAATGATTGATTAGCTTAACAAAAGAAAAGAGTAATAGTAATGGAGAAAATTTATGTAATGTCTATTCAAACAGTCACTACTTAAATGAGATGGCGCCACCATTCCCGTTACCTACATTTCCATCATAGGATATTAATATTGATAGATTATTAATCAAGATAGCAATGTAAGTAAAAAAAGCAAAACAAAAAACAAAAAAACAAAAATAAAACGCATATATCGCCTTAAAAAGGAACTTAAGACGATAAAAGGTTCATAAATGGCTTGTTTTGATCTTTTGATATCGTTCTCATTTCTGTTTTATTTTACAAAAGTTAATATTTTCGCAGGTTATTATTTATATATCTTTTTTATAATGGGTTAAACCAAAACAAATCAAAACAAAAATGCAATTAAATAGGGAGGAAGAAAATGAAAAAGTCTTTAACTGCTGAAAGATATAAAGTAATTATCAGAGAATTAGAAATGAAAAATAAAATTGGTGTAGTAGAGTTAGCTATTAAATTAAACGTGACACCTGAAACAATCAGAAAAGATTTAAGCGCACTCGAAGAGAAAAAGAAATTACGCAGAATTCATGGGGGAGCTATCCAATATTTTGGTGTTATTAAAGAGCCTCATTTCAATAAAAAAGTTGGCATCTTTCATCTTCAAAAAAAAATGATTGGAGAAGCAGCAGCGACTTTTATTATGGATGGAGATTTAGTTGCACTTGATGTAGGTACAACAACTTTTCAAATTGCGAGTTCAATTAAAGACGTAAAGAATGTAACAATCGTGACCAATTCTTTGGCTGCAGCTGAACTATTAAATAATCGGATTGAAAACCGGTTATTTGATGGGAAAGTAATTGTACTTGGAGGAATCTCTAATCCTCTGCAGCGTTCAATCAGCGGTTCAATAACCAACAAGCTATTAGAGCAATTTTATTTTGACAAAGCTTTTATTTCATGCGGCGGAATAAGCATGGATGGGATTTGTGATTTTAATGTTGATGAAGCATCTGCTTCTTCAATTATGATGAAGAGATCAAAACAAGTATATGTTGTAGCTGATTCTTCTAAACTGAATCAGCGGGCTCTCTTTAACATAGGGTCATTCTCAGCAATTGATTGTCTTATTACAGATCAGAAAATGCCAATTGATTGGTTAAAAGACCCAGTGCTTCGGGATGTAGATTGGGTAACAGTCGGTGACTTGAATGAGAGTTGATTACCATGTTCATCTTGAAGAAGGTCCGTATACCTATCGCTGGTTAGAAAAAACCTATCAAAACCTGCTAATGGGACAATCATCTTTAGAAAATAAATATTCCAAACAATGGGTTAGCAACGCATTACAAAAGTTATCTGAGAGAGTGACTAAAGGTGCTTACGATTCAATTTGGCTTGATTTATATCTGGAAAATGCGATTAGAAAAGGAATAAAAGAAGTTGGGATTGTTGATCATCTGTATCGCTTTACAGAATGCCGAACGTACTTTGAAAAGAACATGCTGCTGGATGATACTCCAATTGGTACCTTGCAAAAACAATGGTTAGATCTGGTCATGACAGAAAGTATGGATCATTTTGCAGAATCCATTACAAGAAATAAAGAAAAATGGGCAAAGCAAGGAGTGCGGTTAAAGGTAGGAGTAGAAGCAGACTATTTTGAAGATCGTGAAGAGGATTTATCTGAATTGCTAAGCAAACATCATTGGGATTTTATTAATGGTTCTGTTCATTTTATTAATGGATGGGGGTTTGATAATCCCAAAACGATCGATGAATTTGAAAAATATGATGTAACTGCTTTATATGAAGACTTCTTTAGAATAGTGGAAAAGGCTACTAGAAGCGGTTTGTTTGACTTTATTTCCCACCTGGATAATATCAAAGTCTTCGGCTATCGTCCTCATGCAGATCGTTTGTTGCCTATGTATAAGAAAGTAATTAAAGCCTTAAAAGAAATGAATACTGCAACTGAAGTGAATGCAGGTTTATATTACCGTTTCCCTGTTAAAGAAATGTGCCCAAGTGAACCATTTCTAGATTTATTGATAGAGGAAAACATTCCCTTGCTCCTTTCATCTGATGCACATTTTCCAGAGGATTTAGGTGCTTATATAAATGAAAATATAAAGATGCTGTATCAAAAAGGGGTAAGGCAAATAGCGACTTTCGAAAAAAGAAAACGTATCATGATGCCTCTTTCTTTAAAGTGAATTTGTTTAAAGTGAGAAGATGTTTGAGAAGAATGAATTCTAGATAAAAACAGAAAAAACACCTCTACAACGTTCTGCGATGCTTCGAGGTGTTTTTAATTATTCGATTCATATGTTACGTGTCGATTTCCGCATCATAATTTCAGGTTCCATCAGTTGAGTAAGACTGATAGAACCAGGCTGAGCAATTAAGGAGAGCATGGATTCGACCATTTTGTCTGCCAGATGATCAATTGGTACCCCTACACTTGTCAGTTCTGTTTCTAGGCTTGCCATTTGCGGGATGTTATCATAAGAGATTAAAGATAGGTCATCAGGAATGCGCAAGTTTAATTCCTTTACTGCCCTTAATATACCTACACTTATGTCATAGCTTCCGCTGATAAGGGCAGTCGGCAGCGGCTCTTTTTGGAGCAGCGTTTTTGCTGCAAGATATCCGTCATACCAGCTAAGGCCTTTTGTATTGGCAATGCTGCTTTCGCCTGGAATCAGGTTTGCTTCTTTCATTCCCTCATAAAATCCATCCAGTTTTTCAGCTTGACGCTTATCGATAGGCGAAAGGTCTCCAATATAGCTTATTTTCGTATGTCCTTGATTATATAAATGCAGAACTGCTTTGTGAATGGCTTTTTTATGATTTACATCGATTATTGGAAGCGGGCTGCTTCCTGAAACACCGTACGAAAGAATGGGGATTGAAGATGCTAATCCGGAATGAAGCTCCGTTTCTCCGCCTTCTTCAAAGATTATGACACCATCTACTTGAAAGCTTTTGAACATTTCTACAGCCTTATCTGCTGAATTCACAGAGAGAATCATAAAATAATTTTTACTTGTTACGATTTCGTTGATCTTTGAAACAAGAGCTGTAAGTGCAATTCGATCAATTGCTGGCCAGACAAGTCCAATCGTTCTGCTTTTTTTTGAGACAAGATTTTTTGCAGCAAAGTTTGGGGAATACCCTAAATTACGTGCTGCTTCTATTACTTTTTTCTTTGTATCAGGCTTGACGAGAGGACTGTCATTCAATGCCTTTGAGACAGTTGAATAGCTGACTCCGGATTCTCGGGCAATATCTTTTATGGTTACACTCATCAAAAAATCCTCCAAAATATAAAAATGAAATGTTGAAAATTTTCCGAATACAACTTATACTGTTAATAACAACGTTGTTACTCATAGTATAGTATAAAAGCTGAGGAAATACATGCTTTTTTACAATAAAATAACAACGTTGTTATTTTACAATCATTAATAACAACGTTGTTATAAAGCAATCGATGATAGGAGGATTCCAAATGATTAAATATGAACGGCTATTAAAAATGACGGATGCAGGTGTTGTTGCAGTCATAAGAGCAGACCAGCCAGAAGAAGCGGTAAAAATCTCAGAAATGTGCATAAAAGGCGGGATCACTGCAATTGAAGTTGCTTTTACAACACCAGAAGCAGATAAAGTGATTGCATCATTAATTAAATCGGATATTTCAGAAGAAGTGATTATTGGTGCTGGTACTGTATTAGATAGCGAAACAGCCAAACTGGCTATTAATGCCGGTGCTAGTTTTATAGTCTCTCCAGCTTTCGATAAAGATGCAGCTAAATTATGTAACCGTTATCAAGTTCCATACATACCAGGCTGCATGACAATAAAAGAAATGATTACAGCGATGGAATATGGTGCGTCGATCATTAAACTTTTTCCAGGAAATCATTTTTCAAGTGACATTGTTTCTGCTATTAAAGGTCCGCTGCCTCAATTAGAAATGATGCCAACTGGAGGTGTCAATTTAAATAATGTAGAAGAATGGATTTTAAGAGGCTGCATTGCCGTCGGAACGGGAAGCGATTTAACCTATCCTGCAAAAACTGGCGATTACGGAGAAATTTCTAAGATCGCAAGTCAATTTGTTCAAAAGGCTAAGGAAGCAAAAAGACGGGTGATGGTAAAATGAAAAAAGTTATTTCATTAGGAGAAATCATGCTAAGGCTGACACCCCCTGATTATCAAAAGATCGTTCAAACAGAAGCATTTGAAGCCTATTACGGCGGAAGCGAAGCAAATGTTGCAGTAAGTCTGGCATCACTTGGCCATCATTCCGCGTTTGTATCGAAATTACCAGCTAATTCATTAGGGGACGCTGCGATCGGACATTTAAGGAAATATGGTGTGAATGTGGAAGACGTTGTTCGGGGCGGAGACAGACTTGGCATTTATTTTGCTGAAAATGGAATATCGAGAAGAGCTTCTCAGGTTTTATACGACCGGTCACACTCATCTATGGCAGAAGCGAGGTTAGAAGATTTCGACTTCCATCGTATACTTGAAGGAGCAGACTGGTTTCACGTTTCAGGAATTACGATGGCAATAGGGGAAAGCGGTGCAAGAATTACAGAAGAAGCTATGAAAATCGCGAAGGAAAAACAGATAACCATCAGTTTTGATTTTAATTATCGAAGCAAGCTTTGGACACTTGAGGAAGCAAAAGCTGCATATGAAAAGGTGCTGCCATATGTGGATGTTTGTTTTGCAGGCCACAAGGATGCAGCATACATTCTTGGTATTGAATCGAATCAGCTGAATGAAAATGAACCTGACACCATAAAGGAAATCATGATGAAAATGAAAGATCAGTACAGTCTGCCTATCATTGCTTCGACGGTTCGCAGCGTACATTCAGCTTCTGTTAACAGCTTGTCCGGCTATGCATTAGATCAAAGCGATTTTTTCAGTACAGCTAAATGTGAATTTCAAATCCTTGACAGGGTTGGAGGCGGAGACGCATATGTTGCGGCTTTCATCCATTCCATGTTAAAAGGGGAATCAATGAAGTCAAGTGTCTCCTTTGCGTTAGCCGCAAGTGTTTTGAAACATACGTTAAAAGGTGACTTCAGCATTCTATCAGCAGATGAAATAAATGCGTTTGAAGAAAATTCCATTCAAAGGTAACAATTGTTCATCGAATTCATGGGAGGAACCTGGATGAGAAAACTACTAACTATTATTATTGTATGCGCTTTAAGTTTAGGAACACTATCAGCTTGCAGCAGCAAGGCAGCTGGTGAGGATGAAACAATTACGATGCGGCTTGCACACAATCAAAGTGAAACTCATCCTGTACACAAATCATTAACAGAGTTTGCAAGATTAGTAGAAGAGAAAACGGATGGATCCGTTAAGATACAGCTTTATCCAAACGGTCAGCTTGGTGCAGAGCGTGAGGTAATTGAGTTAACCCAGACTGGGGCCGTTGATTTTGCCAAGGTAAGTGCAAGTGCTTTGGAAAGTTTTTCAGAGGTGTATTCTCTTTTTAGTCTGCCTTACTTATTTGATAGCAAAGAACATTATTATAGTGTCATGAACAGCAAGGTTGCACAAGAAATCTATCAATCAACAGAAGAAATCGGATTTATCGGGCTTTCTTTTTATGATGGAGGCTCACGGAACTTTTACACGAAAAATAAACCAATCAAACATCCAGACGATTTGAAGGGTTTAAAGATTCGTGTTCAGCCTAGCGCAACTTCAATTAAAATGATTGAACTAATGGGCGGAGCGCCTACTCCGATGTCCTTTGGAGAAGTATATACAGCTTTACAGCAAGGTGTAATCGATGGTTCGGAAAATAATGAAACCGCTTTAACGGATAATAACCACGGAGAAGTCGCAAAGCAGTACTCATACAGTGAACATGCCATGGTTCCGGATATGCTGATAATGAATAATACGAAATGGGAGGAATTGAACGAAGATCAAAAACTGGCAATCTCTGAAGCTGCAAAGGAATCAACTGAGTTTCATAAAGAAGTTTGGGAAAAAGCAATTGCGAAATCAATCGAAGATGCGAAGAAAAAGAATGTCACTTTCAGCACGCCAGATAAGGAACCATTCCGAAAAGCTGTACAGCCGCTGCATGAAGAGTTTGCAAAAAAAGAATCTACTGCAGAATACTACAAAGAAATTCGGGCTGCGGCAAAAGACTGAAATCTTTTAGGAGGGATAAAACATGCAAAC
Source organism: Bacillus sp. UMB0893 (assembly GCF_002858905.1). Lineage (NCBI taxonomy): Bacteria > Bacillati > Bacillota > Bacilli > Caryophanales > Bacillaceae > Bacillus > Bacillus sp. UMB0893. The sequence goes on from NZ_PKLB01000001.1 coordinate 253,529, forward strand.
CATTAGAAAAAGAGTGGATCAAACTCTTGCCTTTATAACATGTACAGTATTGGGTTTTATGGTGATCATCGCAATCTGGCAAGTATTTACCAGATATGTTCTAAATTCACCAAGCTCGGTTTCAGAGGAAATCCTAAGGTATTCATTGATCTGGGTCTCAATGCTAGGAGCAGCTTATGCGTTCGGACAAAAGAAGCATATCGCGATCGAGTTTATAGTAGAAAAGCTTCCAAAAAACAAAGCTCTTCCTGTAAGCGTAATCATTGAAGTCCTTGTGCTTGCCTTTGCTTCAGTGGTCATGGTGATTGGAGGTTCTAAGACAGTTGCGATTACCATGGCTCAATCTTCAGCTTCGCTTGGCATACCCATGGGATTCATCTATCTTTCACTTCCTGTAAGCGGAGTTCTTATTATCGGATATAGTCTTCTAACCATTTATGAGGCGATCGCAAAGAAGAAAGTAGATTTATATTCAGATGATTTAGAAGCTGCATCCAAATCTCAATTAGAAGGCTAGAAAAAGGAGTGAAGTGAATTGACATTAACAGCAGGAATTATTCTATTAAGTGTGTTTTTTGTTCTTTTATTAATAGGAGTTCCCATTGCCATCAGTATTGCCGGCGCCTCCATTTCAACTATGATCATTTTGTTTCCGTTTGATGTTGCCGTCTTTACATCCGCTCAAAAAATGGTGACAGGACTTGATAGTTTTGCTTTACTGGCTGTTCCATTTTTTGTTCTATCAGGCATCATCATGAACAACGGAGGAATTGCTATCCGGTTAATTAATCTGGCAAAATTGCTGGCCGGACGCATGCCGGGGTCATTGGCACACACAAACGTGTTAGGCAATATGCTTTTCGGGTCAATCTCCGGTTCTTCTGTTGCCTCAGCTGCTGCCATTGGCGGTGTCATGTCTCCCATGCAGGATAAGGAAGGGTATGAGCGGACATATTCGGCAGCCGTCAATATTGCTTCTGCACCAACTGGTTTGCTGATACCGCCGAGCAGTTTGCTGATTATCTACTCATTGGTAAGCGGGGGCACATCTGTAGCTGCGTTATTTATGGCGGGATACATTCCAGGAATCTTATGGGGAATGGCAACGATGGCTGTGGCCTTCTTTATTGCTAAAAAGAAGAATTATCCAATCTCACAAAAGATTACATTCAGTCAGGGATTCAAGGTGTTTCTCGACGCGATTCCAAGTCTGATGCTGATTGTCATTGTTCTTGGCGGAATAATTGCCGGAATCTTTACGGCAACAGAAGGAGCTGCAATAGCGGTAGCCTATTCTCTTATTCTATCCATCATTTATCGAACGTTCAGCTTTAAGAAGCTTCCAAAAATGCTCCTTGAAACGGTTGAAATGACAGCTGTCATCATGCTTCTGATCGGGACTTCGGCGATTTTGTCTCTGGTAATGTCCTTTACTGGCATACCTGAAGCAATCAGCAGCGGGCTATTAGGGCTTACGGATAGTCCAATTCTTATTTTGCTTATGATGAATCTCATTCTTTTAATAATTGGAACATTCATGGATATCACACCGGCTGTTTTAATTTTTACGCCAATCTTCCTTCCGGTTGTTTCCACATTCGGCATGGATCCGGTTCATTTTGGAATTATGATGGCATTCAACCTATGCATCGGGAATATTACTCCTCCTGTAGGAAGTGCGCTTTTTGTTGGCTGCAGCATCGGGAAAGTGAAAATCGAACAAGTCGTAAAACCCCTGCTTCCATTTTACGGAGCAATCATTATTGTTTTGTTAGCCGTTACTTTTATACCTGAAATCAGCTTAAGCTTGCCTAAACTATTCGGACTATAAATACATCAGAGAGAAGGTTTGCAATATGAGTATTAAAGAAATGTACCCTTTTACATTTGTACAGGAAAACAGCAATGTCCTCCACTTTAAACTAGAAGATGGAAATGTCCATGCAAAGATCTTCATTCTGGAGAAAAATATCGTCCGCATTTTATTCTCTGAAGGAGAAACATTAAAACTCAATCGAACATGGAGTATCGCACCTGGAATGGAAGATGTTCCAGTGGAAGGCCGAAACCGCTTTGATACAGTCGGATTTTCATTGCCAGCCTATGAAACTAGGCAAGCAGAAGATGTCTTTATTGTAGAAACAGAGAGTTTAAAGCTTCACATTAAACTGGACGGATTTAAGATCAGCTGGTTCTACCTGGAAAATGAAAATTGGATTCCTCTTGCAAATGATCGAAAGACACAAGCATACAATTTTGACCAGTCGTTGGGGAATGGGCCTGTACATTATCTGCAGCGTGATTTAGACGAACAGTATTTCGGGCTTGGTGAAAAAACAGGGCCTGTAGATAAACATGGGAAACGTTATCGCATGCTGACGATTGATGCAATGGGCTATGATGCTGAATACACAGATCCGCTTTACAAACATATCCCGTTCTATATTACGAGACAGAAGAAAACAGGGATTTCGTTTGGATTATTCTACGATAACTTATCAAGCTCTATTTTTGAAATGGGATCAGAGCTTGATAATTATCACGGTCTTTACCGATACTTTCAGGCTGAAAAAGGAGATTTGGATTACTATGTGATCGCGGGGCCGAAAGTTCGGGATGTTACTCAGAAATTTGCATGGATGACAGGGAAAACCATTTTGCCTCCTAAATGGAGCTTAGGGTATTCAGGTTCCACGATGAGCTATACAGATGCACCAGACGCGCAGGACCAGCTAAAGAAATTCGTACAGCTCTGTGAGGAACATGACATTTTGTGCGATTCCTTTCAGCTTTCATCCGGCTACACATCAATCGGTGACAAGAGATATGTATTTAATTGGAATGATTCAAAATTCCCATCACCAAAAGAAATGGTTAACGATTTTCACGAGAAAGACCTGAAATTGTGCGCAAACATTAAACCATGTTTATTAAATGATCATCCGGTTTTTAAAGAGTTAAAAGAAAAACAGATGTTTATTTCAAACAGCAAAACAAATGAACCTGAAATGGCTCAATTTTGGGATGAAACGGGTGCGTACTTAGATTTTACAAATAAAGATACGTACGACTGGTGGAAAGCTCAGGTAAAAGAGATGCTGCTGGAATATGGCATTGATTCGACGTGGAATGACAATAACGAATTTGAAATTTGGAGCAAAGACGCAGTTTGTCATTGGTTCGGAGAAAAAATAGACTTCGAAACCATTCGTGCCCTTCATCCGCTGCTTATGATGAAGGCGTCTTATGAAGCACAGAAAGAATTCAGTCCTGATCTGCGTCCTTATTTGATTTCACGTTCTGGCAGCCCTGGAATGCATCGTTATGTTCAAACTTGGACCGGCGACAATCGCACAAGCTGGAAAACGTTAAAGTACAACAACAAGATGGGAATTGGTTTGAGCCTATCTGGCATTTACAACTTTGGGCATGATGTAGGAGGATTTTCAGGTCCTGCTCCTGAGCCTGAACTGTTTGTAAGATGGGTGCAAAATGGAATTGTCCATCCTCGCTTTACGATTCATTCCTGGAATGATGACCAGACTGTAAACGAACCGTGGATGTATCCAGAGACTTTAGATTCAATCAGGGAATTAATTAAATTCAGAACGAAACTCATTCCTTATTTGTATACAGCTCTTTATGAGGCACATGAGAATCATATGCCGATTATTCGCCCTACTTTTTATGATTTTGAGCATGATCAGAACACATTTGAGGAAAATGATGATTTTATGCTTGGAGAAAATCTGCTTGTCGCATCGGTTGTGGAAAGCGGCAAGAGAGAACGCGAGGTTTACTTGCCAATGCATCCTGATGGGTGGTACGACCTTCATACAGGGAAATGGTTTGAAGGCGGTCAGCAAGTAATCATTCCGGCACCGCTGAATTATGTGCCTTTGCTTGCTAAAGGCGGATCGATTCTTCCGATCAACAAGGCTGAGGTGACATTTGAGACCAAACGTGAAGATGAAAGAGGCTTTTTATTATTTCCTTCTAAAGGAAATGGAAAATCCTCTTACAGATTATATGAAGATGATGGACTGACTACTGAGTATACGCATACTTCAGCGTTTCTGTTTGTTGAAATGGAAGCGAATGGAAAAGAAATTCATATTGCAATGACTAAAGAAGGTTCCTATAACCTCCCGTACGATAAGGTCACGTTTAATTTGCCTGATGGTGAACAGAGACTTCTATTTGTCAATGGGAATCAAATAGTAAGCGGTAAACCAGTAGAATACAATTTTTAAAGGGAGGGCATGTCTAATGAAAAAATTTTTGGATGACGATTTTCTATTAGATCACGAGAGTTCAAGAATTCTCTATCATGAGTTTGCAAAAGAAATGCCAATCTATGACTATCATTGTCATTTGAGTCCTAAAGAGATTGCAGAAAACAAACAGTTTCAAAACTTGACGGAAATTTGGCTGAACGGTGATCACTATAAGTGGAGGGCGCTGCGCGCAAACGGAATAAGCGAAAGGCTGATTACCGGGAATGCAGATGATAAAGAAAAATTTGATGCATGGGCAAAAACGATGCCTTCTTGTGTCGGCAATCCCCTCTATCACTGGACACACTTGGAATTAAAGCGGTATTTTAATATCGATCTAGCCTTAAGCGAAAAAACAGGTGATGAAATTTGGGAGCACTGCAGCACACTCTTAAAGCAGGAGAATTATTCAGCTCAAGCTATTATCAAAAAATCAAATGTTAATGTGATTTGTACGACGGACGACCCAGCAGACACGCTCGAATTTCATAAAGAAATTAAGGAGAATGAAAACATTGAGGCAGCAGTGCTGCCGGCATTTCGTCCTGATAAAGGAATTGAAATTACGCAAGATGGATTTCTGCCTTTCGTGAACGGTTTATCGAATGCTGCAAACCTCGAAATCAATCAATATCCAGATTTTTTAAAGGCACTCGAAGATCGGGTGAAGTACTTTCATGATGCTGGATGCAGAGTATCTGATCATGGATTTGAAAGGTTGTTCTATGAAGAGAGTACGCTTGAAGAAGCATCAGCCATTTTTGATAAAGCAGTAAATGGTCAAATGATTTCTCTGCTTGAGGAGAAAAAGTATAAAACATACACGCTTTTGTTTTTAGGAAGGCTCTATCATGCACATGGCTGGGCTATGCAGCTTCACATTGGGGCCATCCGAAATAATAATACAAAAATGTTTAAAATGCTTGGTCCTGATACAGGGTTTGATTCTATGAACGATTTTGAATTGGCAAAACCATTAAATCAATTGTTAAATCAGTTAGATTTGAAAAATGAACTGCCTAAAACCATCCTATATAATTTAAATCCAATTCATAATCCCATCATTGCTTCAGCCATCGGGAATTTTCAAAATGAAGAAGCAAGAGGCAAGCTTCAATTTGGAACAGGCTGGTGGTTCAATGACCAAAAGGATGGAATGCTTCGTCAGATGACAGATCTCTCAAGCATCGGGCTGATCAGTAATTTCCTTGGCATGGTGACGGACTCCCGCAGTTTCCTCTCCTATACAAGACACGAATATTTCCGCCGGATTTTATGTAATATGCTCGGCGGATGGATGCATAAGGGAGAAGCACCTGATGATTATGAGCTGATGGGAAAAATGGTTCAAGATATTTGTTATAACAACGCGGAAAACTATTTTGAGATTACTAGATAAATAATTGGAGGGCTACCGACTATGCAAATGACGTTTCGATGGTACGGTGATAATGATCCTGTCACCTTACAAAAAATCCGCCAGATTCCGGGAGTGACAGGGATTGTTTCAGCCATCTACGATATTCCTGTTGGCGAAGCATGGCCATACGATAAAATTGTTGATTTGAAAAAAAACATAGAAAAGAGCGGTTTACAACTAAGTGTCATCGAAAGTGTGCCTGTTCATGAAGATATCAAGCTCGGTCTTCCTTCAAGGGACCGATATATTGAAAACTACAAAACGACGATTCGAAATTTATCAAAAGCAGGAATCAAAATTGTGTGCTATAACTTCATGCCTGTATTTGACTGGACTCGCTCATCATTGGACTATGAGCTTGAAGATGGATCTACCGCTCTGATTTATGAAGAAGAAAAAGTAAAGCAAATGAATCCATTAAGCGGAGAATTGTCATTGCCGGGGTGGGATTCAAGCTATGAAGCCGAAGAATTAAAGAACCTGCTTGAACAATATCAGCATATATCAGAAGAGAAACTATGGGAAAACCTTTCGCACTTTATTAAAGAAATCATCCCTGTTGCAGAGGAAGAAGAAGTCAAAATGGCGATTCATCCAGATGATCCGCCATGGTCTATCTTCGGACTTCCGAGAATCATCACAAGCAAAGAGAATTTAGACAGATTCGTCAATTTATTTGATAGTCCCTATAATGGACTTTGTTTATGCAGCGGTTCACTCGGAGCTAATCCAAACCACGATTTCCCTGAATTTGTCCGCTACTTTGGAAAAAAGGAAAAAATCAACTTCGTACATCTTAGAAATATAAAATGGATCGGCGAAAAGTCATTCCAGGAATCCGCTCACCGTTCGGAAGATGGCTCATTGGATATGTATGAAATTGTCCGTGCACTGAGAGAAGTTGATTTTTCTGGACCGGCACGACCGGATCACGGCAGAATGATCTGGGGTGAAACAGGAAAGCCGGGTTACGGGCTGTACGACCGTGCACTTGGTGCGACCTATTTGAATGGAATGTGGGAAGCGGCAACAAAAGAAAAAAACAGAGAGTCTAAATAGAAATGAGGGATATACATGAAGATTCCTTTTCAAATAGATTTAAACGGTAAAGTAGCTGTCATAACCGGAGGCAGCGGGGTTTTATGCAGTCAATTTGCCAAAGCCTTAGCTAAATGCGGAGCGAAAGTTGCTGTTATCAGCAGACGGCAGGAATCGGTTGATCGCGTGGCAGAAGAAATCCGTGCAGACGGGGGGATCACACTGGCAGTTGCGGCAGATGTCCTTGATAAAGCCAGTCTTGAACGGGCGAAAGAAGAAGTGAATGAAAAATTAGGAACATGCAGCATCCTTATTAATGGAGCGGGCGGCAATCATCCAAAAGGAAATACCGATAAAGAATACTTTTACAAAGAGGATTTGGAAGACCCTGAAACGAATACATTTTTTGACTTAGATACAGAAGGAGTCAGATCAGTCTTTGATTTAAATTTTCTCGGTGCACTTCAGACCACACAAATATTCGCAAGAGATATGGGTCAAGGAGATGTCATTATTAATGTTTCCTCCATGAATGCCTACACACCATTAACAAAAATCCCTGCTTACAGCGGTGCAAAAGCGGCAGTAAGTAACTTTACCCAGTGGCTTGCTGTCCATATGTCTAAAGCAGGCATCAGAGTAAATGCCATTGCACCAGGCTTCTTTTTAACAGAGCAAAACAGAAACCTGTTAATGGATCCAGACGGAAATCCTACTGAGCGGGCTAAAAAAATTCTTAACCAGACACCGCTCGAGAGATTTGGAGAACCCGAGGATTTGAACGGAACCCTGTTATGGCTTGTCAGCAACGAAGCATCTCGGTTTGTCACGGGAACTGTGATTCCTGTTGATGGAGGGTTTTCGGCTTATTCGGGGGTTTAACTATTGGATTGGCAGATAGACAGATTTGGTGAATAAATACGGAAAAGTGGTTGATTCCTATTTAGGTGAAATGTAACAATAGTAAAATTCTAAACTCAGATTCGTACATGGACGTCCAACTCAGCGAGCGAGTGGGAAAAAGAATAAGGAAAAACAATCAAAAAGAACAGCTTAAATGCTGTTCTTTTTGATTGGATGTTAATGTCGTTGCAGGAATAGCGATCATCGTTTTTCTTTGCTATGTCGGCGGGAGATATATCCTCTCTGGCATTGAGTACACAATGATTTCTACAGAAAAGGAATATAAAAAAGAGAGAAAGATCATTTTTTTGAAGGCAGCTGGATTTATTGCCATATCTTTAGCCGTATTTTCTATATTTATAGAAGTGCCGACTCGATTTGAGGAATGGATTGAGACGTTTGGCTTTCTGGTTTTAGCTGGCTTTTTCATGTTTTTCACAAGCTATATTTCTTTAAAAAGATCTTTTCAAAGAAATAAAGATTTACAGGATGACTCAGAGTAAGATGAACAAAAAAGAGCATCATCCGCTGATGCTCTTTCCAGTATCAATAAATTTCTTTAATCCCCGAAAGCCGGATCGAAAAGATATTTTTATTCTCATCTTCAAGTGACAACGTTTGATCGCTTAAATCCAAGTTATGGACACGTCCTTTTAACGTTTGGATTGCACCGTCAATGTAGTAGTTAATTGTAACAAGTTTATTCCGCCTCAATGCTTTTAAAATCATGTTCATTTCTCCTTTCATGTGATGGTTTTTCATTTATATTTTGTTTAGTTAGTCTAAAAGAGTTGTTTTATATGAATATATTCCTATTATACTACAAGTTTTTGAAAGCGATTACATAAAGTTTGAACACTTTGTGAAAAAAAGCACATTGGCTGCATTTTAATAACAGTATTGAAACAATCAGAGCATAATGATAACTTTAGTTATAAGAAAAATCGGATATTAGCCAATTGGATGGGCTCGAAACAATCGAATTGGTTGGTCAAATATAAACAGTTTTTCATTAAAATAAGCAGAAAAGAGCTTCTTTCTTTTCTAGGGGAAATGAGGACAAGGTAATGGGAAAAGGATTAGAAGGAAAGCGTATTGTGATTGCAGGCTCACGGAAAACAGATGAAATCAGCGCATTAATTGAAAGACAAGGCGGAATTCCGTTAGTCCGTTCCTTGCAAGGAACTGTTTTTCTTGCAGAGGAGCAGGTGGAACCAGATATTCGCACATTTATTAAGGAAGGTGCGGATTGGGTGATCTTTACAACGGGTATAGGTACAGAAACCTTGTTAAATCTTGCAAGAAAAATAGATGAGGAGCAGGCCTATCTTAGCGTTATAAATCGAGCACAAATTGCTTCAAGAGGATACAAAACCTTTGCTGCTTTAAAGAAACTTGGCCTCAAGCCTGTTGCAAAAGATGATGATGGAACAACCAGAGGGCTGATCCGCGAGCTGCAAGAACAAGACTTTAGCGGTAAGAAAGTAATGGTTCAGCTGCATGGGGAAACAGCGCCTGCTTTGATAAAGTTTCTTGAAGATAAGGGCGCAACTGTTTTGCAGATTTTGCCTTATCAGCATATTGCGCCAGATCAAGAGGCTGTTCGTTTACTATGTAAAGAAATGCAGAATAGTGAAGTTGATGCCGTCTGCTTTACTTCTGCAATCCAAGTTCGAGAGCTGTTTGACTATGCAAAAAAGGCAGATTGTCTGCAAGACATTCTTCATGCATTCAAAACTCATGTTTTACCAGTTGCTGTTGGAAAAATCACCGCAGAAGCTTTAATAGAAGAAGGCATAGATAGCCCGCTTGCGCCGGAACTTGAAAGAATGGGTGCGATGATCATTGAGCTTTCAAAGTACTACGAAGAGTTAAAAATCAAATAAAGGAAGATGAATTATGCCAAAATGGCTGAACAATACCATTTATGTTTTCGTTCTAGTTATCAGCATGGGGTGCATTTCCCACGGATTTGAGTGGAAAAAGTAAGCTTTTTGCATTCAAAATATAGCAGAAATCCATGTTTTTCTGTGAAAGGTATGCAGGAAGTTCTTGACATAAAGACGTTTACTCCGCATAATATATAAAAATCAGTGAACGTTGACGTGGGATTAGTATGCGGGTCTTTATGTGACAGAGAGCGGGGTTTATCAGCTGCAAGACCCTGCCGCAGCAAAGCCGCAGAACCTGCCCAGAGAGTCCTATGCTAAAATCATAGGCGCCATAAACCTGGCGTTATCAGGCAAAGCGGGATGCATTATGCATTCAACTAAGGTGGTACCACGGAAAAGCCAGCCCTTTTCGTCCTTTATCAGAGGATGAGAAGGGCTTTTTTTATTGAAAATAAAAGAGTTTTTGGCATCTTGCAAACCTGGAGTTAGACTGATAAACCCTGGATTTAGACTGATAAAACCTGGAGTTAGACTGATAAACTCAGGATTTAGACTGATAAACCCAGGAGTTAGACTGATAAAATCTGGATTTAGACTGATAAACCCAGGAGTTAGACTGATAAACCCAGGAGTTAGACTGATAAACCCAGGATTTAGACTGATAAACCCAGGATTTAGACTGATAAACCCAGGGACTAGGCCGTTAAACCTCGGAGTTCAACCGATAACACCAATAATCGTCATATAAAACATGCAACAAGACCGATAAAACGCAGTAATTGGCTGTGATTCCTATATGCACACCAGCCAAATCTAATAATTCAAATGAAAAAATAGAAATGAGGTCCAATGATGAAGAAAAAACGAATCGTCATCAAAATTGGAAGCAGCTCCTTAACGAACCGAAAAGGAGAAATCGATCAGGAGAAGTTTACCGATCACATCTCAGCCATAGCTTCCTTAAGAAAAGAAGGCCACGAAGTTTTACTAGTCTCTTCAGGAGCAGTAGCAGCAGGTTTCAGAAAACTGGGCTATCCAGCGAGACCCCTCACGTTAAAAGGAAAACAGGCAGCTGCAGCGGTTGGACAAAGTTTGTTAATTCAATCTTATATGGAGCAGCTTGGAAGCTACGGAATCATTCCTGCTCAAATTCTGCTTACTAGAAATGATTTTTTGAAAAAGGATCGATACAAAAATGCGTTTGCTACAATTAGCGAGCTGCTGGACCGTGGAATCCTGCCCATCATCAACGAGAACGACACGGTTTCAGTCGAGGAATTGACTTTTGGCGACAATGACATGCTGTCCGCTCTTGTCAGCGGACTTGTTAAGGCAGAGCATCTGGTTATTTTAACTGACATTAATGGCCTATATGACTCCAACCCGCGAGAGAATCCCCTTGCCGTAAAATTCGATCAGCTGCTAGAGATTACAGAGGAAATGATGGCAGGTGCAGAAGGCACAGGGTCAAACGTTGGAACAGGCGGGATGAAATCCAAACTGATTGCAGCCAAAACAGCATTGTCCCTGGGTGTAAAAGTCTTCATAGGAATTGGAAAAGGGAAAGAGAAATTTATTGATATTTTAGAAGGAAAAGGCGACGGTACCTACATAGGAGGAGACATCAGGTTAACCTTCAGCAACAGCAAACAATGGATTGCCCTTCATTCGCCTGTTAAAGGGGAAATTTATGTTGATCAAGGTGCCGAACTTGCGCTCACATCAAATGGAAGAAGTCTTTTGCCGGCTGGAATCTATGATGTGAAAGGCACGTTTGAAGAAGGAGATGTCGTTGAAGTCTTCGGAACGAACGGACTGCTTGGAAAAGGGGAAGTTCTTTATTCCTCTGAAAGTCTAAAACAAGTCATTGGAAAACGAAGCTCTGATGTAAAAGAAGAATTTTTATTCACATCTATTGAAGTTATCCACCGAGACCGATGGGTTAAAGCATAAATTAAGGGAGGGAAAGCACATGAGTGAAGTGCAAAGAAAAGGGAAGGCAGCAAAGTCAGCAAGCTATCAAATGATCAGCAAATCGACAGAGGAAAAAAATCATGCACTCGAAAAAATTGCACAGCAACTAGAATCGGAACAGGAATATCTCATCATGGAAAACCAAAAGGACATAGCTCTTGGGAAAGAAAACGGTCTATCAGATTCCCTCCTGGATCGCATGCTGCTGGATAAAAAACGGATCGAAGAGATGTCACATGCCATCCATCTCCTAATCGGCCTGAAGGATCCTATTGGAGAAACGCTGGAAACCATCGAAAAAGAAAACGGATTGCTCATTCAGAAAAGGCGTGTACCGCTTGGTGTTATTGGTATGATTTACGAAGCAAGGCCAAACGTAACGATTGATGCGGCAACCCTTTCTTTAAAAACAGGGAATGCAGTCATTCTTAGAGGCAGTTCATCAGCCAGGCATTCAAATAAGGCGCTGGTTGAAACGATCCATAGGGCTCTTGAGCATACGAATATTCCGCTGGATGCCGTTCAGCTCATTGAAGACACGAGCAGAGATACAGCTAAAGAGCTTTTCAGCTTGAATGAGTACCTGGATGTCTTAATACCACGGGGCGGAAAAAATCTGATTGATACAGTTGTAAGAGAATCAACCGTTCCTGTACTAGAAACAGGCGCCGGGAATTGCCATATTTACATCGATGAATCTGCAGAACCAAACATGGCGGAACAGATCGTGCTTAATGGAAAAACACAGCGGCCATCTGTGTGCAATGCGATCGAGACAATCTTAATTCATGAAGAATGGGTTAAGGTCAATGGAGAGCGGCTGTTTCAATTGCTCGACAATCAATTTGTTGAGATTTATGGGGATGAGCAAGTATGCAGTCTTTTTCCAAAAGCAAAACCTGCAGCAGAAGAAGACTGGAGCACAGAATACTTAGCTTTGACAGTCAGCATCAAAGCTGTGAAAGATATTGATGAGGCAATTAAGCATATCAATCAATACGGAACAAAGCATTCAGAAGCCATTATTAGTAAAGACGAGGGAAATGCTGCACAGTTTCAAACGCAAGTAGATGCGGCAGCCGTTTATCATAATGCTTCAACAAGATTTACAGATGGATTTGAATTTGGCTATGGGGCAGAAATAGGAATCAGTACGCAGAAGCTCCATGCAAGGGGACCAATGGGATTACCTGCCCTGACATCCAGCAAGCACTTTATTTACGGGAAGGGACAGATTAGGGAATAAAGTGCAAAAAGCTGTTTTTAGAACCTCTCAATAGGTTTGGAACCTAAAGTTCAATTCGCAAAACTTTTCTCAATTGAAAATATTCTTTAATACATTATTTTAACGAACAAACGTTCTTTAATCAATATATTTTTTTATGAGTATCTGATTAGGCAGACTCTAATACTATCTTTAAACATTAAAACGAAAAGGATGATGAATGTGGAAACATCAATCAAATGGACAGGACAAATGAGCTTTTCGGGCACTACGCCATCAGGCCATGAAATCATAATGGATGCAGCGGAAGAATTCGGCGGACAGAACACTGGTGCAAGGCCAACAGAATTGCTCTTGCATGCAGTAGCCGGGTGCACAGGCATTGATATTATCTCTATTCTCCAAAAAATGAGGCTGAATCCTGTCTCATTTAACATGGAATTAAACGGAACACGGGCAGATGAACATCCAAAACGATTCACAGCTATTCATATTCACTATTCATTAGAAGGGGATTTGCCTGAAGAGAAAGTCATTCGTGCCATCCAGTTATCCATGGATAAATATTGCTCTGTATCGAAATCATTGAATGCGGAAATAACAGCAGGGTATTCGATTAATGGGGTCAAGGGAAAACAGCACATCTAACGAGAGTGTCCCAGTAAAATGGGGCACTTTTTTCTGGTGTATTTAATTGATTTCCTCAACCATTTAATCTCTTTCCTCTTGGTATAGCGTACATTTTCATGCGTAGCAGGAGCCAGGAACAATTAGATTCCGACATTATTATCCAAGAAGCATCTCTTACTCTCCGCATGACTCGGCTTATGATCCAAAAAACAGGTTTTATAATCAGCAATGCGAAACTTATGATCTGCTCGTAAATGGCTTGTTTCTACCACCGTAATATGCTTCTTTTAAAAACGTTCCCCAGTCATCGTAGACATGAATTTAGAAAAAAACTGATTGTAGTCTAGATCAAAGGCGATACGATGTTTTTTCTCCTTTTCTTTAAACTTCACATATGGTCTTATATCTGCAATACTGTGTCCTCTTTCCATGCCTTCTCTCGATTGAACGACATAAACGGGCAATGACCTGCAGGTGAGCATTTCAGGGTGAAGAGGTGCCATTAATGTTAAAGCATCGTGCATTGGACTGCCGAGTGCATTCGGGTTTCTTTTTTTGTAAAAAGCATAATAGTAATCAAGAATCGGTTTAAGTAATTTTGCCTTTCCTTTTTCAGCAATGTAATCAACCATTTCCTGGCTTACAATGGCTCTTTCTGTCACATTTAAAGGGATGATGGTCAAGTTGTGGGCATGGGTTAGAACGACTTTAACAGCCACTGGGTCAGCATGAAAATTAGCCTCAGAGACAGGGGTTACGTTTCCCGGGACCCAAAAGGCTCCTCCCATTACATAATAAGCTTGTACGCTGCTCATTAATTTGCGGTAATGAATAAACATGGTGGCCAATGAAGTAAGCCGCCCAATACTGACGATGATTAATTCCTCACCATATGACTCAATAAAGCTTGCAATATCCATAAAGTTTTCTATCTGACCTTCAACATTTACATCAGGAATGATGGAACCCAATCCATATTCCCCGTGTATCTCGGGGTAATAAGTAGGCTCTTCACCAGTCAGGGGCAGCTCAGCCCCGCTGAAAATAGGGATATCTTTTTGGTTATATAATTCGTGCAAATACTGAACACTTGCAAGAGCATTTTTTCTGGGAACATTTCCGTAGTCGGCCACAACTCCTACAATATCAATCTCTTCATGCAAAGCTCCGTAAATAAGCGCTACAATGTCGTCAATGCCGATATCGCCAAATAAGAGTACCTTTAATCCCATAAAAGAAGCCCCCTGTTTTTTATCTTGTTGGGATCACTGCATTCAACAGCTTAAACAAAACTTGTTCATTTTAATATGTATCCTCGAGCAAATGGAATAATAACCCTTTTATGGGTTGCAGATGTCATTTGGTTCTAATTCCCTATTAGTTTCCGGTTACACCATTGTCGTAAATTTAAAAAAGCGAAATCCCTTGTAGGAATTTCGCTTTTCCACATTTACTTATTCAAAATGCTCTCCTCAAGAACAGCAGATTTATCCCCATACACCTTCGTAATATGGTTTTCTCCCCAAGCACAGAGGGAATCTAAAATGGTTTGCAGGCTCCATCCATATTCACTGAGCTCATATTCTACTTTTGGCGGAATTTGATGATGGACAATCCGGTTGATGACACCGTCTTCTTCTAACTCGCGCAGCTGCTGAGTCAGCATTTTTTGCGTAATGTTCGGCATCAGGCGTTTCAATTCATTTGTCCGTTTTTTTCCGTGAGTCAGATGGCAAAGAATGACGCACTTCCACTTTCCGCCAATAACTTCGAGCGTCGCTTCAACGGATATATTATATTTCTTTGGCATGGAAATCCTCCTATCTAATAGGCACCAAAAAGTGCCTACCGAACTTTATAGTTCCTATAGCACTTAAAAGTACGTACTTTTCTTTATGATTGATATCTTTCATAATAACATTTGCCGGTTGATTTTTACCATACTCTATTTTTTAATAGTTATTCAAATATTTAGGAGGAGATACTAATGAGTTTAGATAAAAAAAGAAGTACGCTGGCGCTGCTGGCATTAGCAGTCAGTGCCTTTGCCATTGGTACAACAGAATTTATCAGTGTAGGGTTATTGCCGCTTATCGCTGAAGATTTGTCGATTCCGGTGACCACAGCGGGTTTGACCGTTTCTTTATATGCATTAGGAGTAACGTTTGGTGCACCGATCCTCACATCCTTGACATCAAATATGTCACGGAAGACTTTATTGCTTTGGATCATGATTGTGTTTATTCTTGGCAATAGTCTGGCTGCTGGTGCTTCAAGCATTGGTCTTTTATTAGCTGGGCGTGTGATTGCTGCCTTCTCACATGGAATTTTCATGTCCATCGGGTCAACGATTGCAGCTGATCTTGTTCCTGAAAACCGCAGGGCAAGCGCGATTTCAATTATGTTTACCGGACTTACAGTTGCAACTGTTACCGGCGTTCCGTTTGGGACTTTTATTGGACAGCAATTTGGGTGGAGACTTGCATTTATCGTCATTATTATCATCGGTCTCATTGCTTTAATCGCCAATAGTATTCTTGTGCCGGCTGATTTAAAAAAAGGCAAGCGGACCACGTTCAGCGATCAAGTGAAGCTCGTGAAAAATGGCCGTTTACTGCTAGTATTCAGTATTACTGCTTTAGGATACGGAGGGACATTTGTTGTCTTTACGTATTTATCTCCGCTCCTTCAGGATGTAACTGGATATAAAGAAGGAACGGTTGCAGTTATTTTGCTTGTATATGGAATTGCGATTGCAATCGGCAATATGATTGGCGGTAAATTATCGAATAAAAATCCGATTGTTGCCCTATTCTATATGTTTATTGTGCAAGCGATTGTGCTCTTTATCCTAACATTTACAGCACCATTCAAGATAGCTGGCTTAGTGACCATTTTAGTGATGGGATTATTTGCTTTTATGAATGTGCCAGGCTTGCAAGTATACGTAGTGATGCTGGCGGAACGCTTTGTGCCTAGTGCCGTTGATGTTGCTTCAGCTATTAATATTGCTGCGTTTAATGCAGGGATTGCGATCGGCGCATTCTTAGGAGGGATGATTACAGATTCCATAGGACTTATACACACTGCGTGGATCGGATCATTGATGGTTCTTGGAGCGGTCATTCTAACAGGATGGAGCCGGGCTTTGGAGCGTAAGGAGCAAAAAATAAAAGGACAAAAACTAGCTGGATAATAAAAAAATCAGGAGGTCATATAAAATGATGAAAAATTTACAAGATACAACAACTTTGCATAACGGTGTCAAAATGCCTTGGTTTGGGCTTGGAGTTTTTAAAGTAGAAGAAGGACCAGAGCTTGTAAATGCAGTGAGAACAGCGATCAAACTTGGTTATCGCAGCATTGATACAGCAGCTATATATGAAAATGAAGAGGGTGTCGGACAAGGAATCCGTGAAGGGATAGCTGAAGCTGGCATCTCAAGAGAAGACCTTTTTGTGACGTCAAAAGTCTGGAATGCTGATTTAGGATATGAATCAACAATCTCAGCTTATGAGACAAGCTTAGCTAAACTTGGTTTGGAATACTTGGATCTGTACCTCATTCATTGGCCTGTAGAAGACAAATACAAGGAAGCATGGCGAGCGCTGGAGGGTCTATATAAAGAAGGAAAAATAAAAGCGATTGGTGTAAGCAACTTCCAGATTCATCAGCTTAAGAAGCTGATGAAAGACGCTGAGGTGAAACCAATGGTAAATCAGGTGGAATATCATCCGCGTCTGACCCAAAAAGAGCTCCAATCATTTTGCAGGGAGCAGGGAATTCAGCTCGAAGCCTGGTCACCATTAATGCAAGGCCAACTATTGGATCAGCCTCTGCTTAAAGAACTGGCTGATAAATACAATAAATCTATTGCACAGATCATTCTGCGCTGGGATCTGCAAAATGGAGTGATCACCATTCCAAAATCTACGAAAGAACACCGGATTGCTGAGAACGCATCGATCTTTGATTTTGAGTTAACAAAAGAAGATATGGAGCTTATTCATGGATTGAACCAAGACCACAGAGTCGGACCTGATCCAGACAATTTTGATTTTTAATAAAGGAAAGAAAGGAGCAGACGTAATCTGCTCCTTTTTTCAATTCACGCATAAATAAAAACGCCATTCTCTATGGAATAGCGATTAGAATATTATTTTTTAAAAGAAAACAATTGTAAAAACGGATTTTTCTTTTTATCTGTAATTTTAATTTCATCCATAAGAAGCTTATCTTGCCGATCGGCTATCCATTTATTTAATTCTTGTTTGTCCTGACAGTGGGTCAAGTAGGTTTCCCCGCCTTTTCCAATCGCGTTAATCACATATCTGCAAGAATTGTTTTTCATTTTTTCCACCTTTTTTCGTAATGAACAGTTAACTTCAATCCATTATAACAATTTATAAAAGATAGTCTACCCTAATTTTGATTTATTTTTTGTTTTAGAAAATGTATGTTTTTCCACAGAACCAGCCACATATAATGCTGGAACATTTGAAATAGAGTCCATATAAGTAATATTAACTAATTTTTAACAAAAATTTACACCTAATTTCCAAATTATGTTGTATATTTATTGAGTATGTCTATTTCATTTCTTTGGGGGAAAAGCAAATGTCTATTTTTACTAAGTTCTCGTTAAAAAATCGGGCAGCCATTGTCATCATGGTGTTCTTGGTGACAGTGCTCGGCGTGTATTCGGGTTCGGGCCTTCCAATGGAGCTGCTGCCAAGCGTTGACGCACCGATGATTACGGTCACCACGTTTGGTGAGGGAATGGATGCTGAAACGGTGACGGAAGATGTGACGAAACCGCTTGAACGTCAATTGAAAAATGGTACTTACCTTGACAGCATGACCTCTTCTACAAGTGAAGGAATCTCCATGATTACGCTGAATTACACGTCAGAAGCTGACATGAAGGAGGCTGCTTCAGAGGCTGAAAAGCTGGTCAATCAAGTTCAGCTGCCGCAAAATACAGGAAAGCCGGTTGTGTCCCAGCTTAACTTCTCTATGATTCCGCTTGCCCAGGTGGCACTTGAATCTGAAGAAGGCTTTTCAAAAGCAGATGAAGATCGAATTGAAGAAGACATTAAAACGAAATTTGAAGACATAGATGGTGTATCAAGCGTCACTTTTTACGGAAAGTCCATTTCGGAGCTTTCGGTCAAAATCGATCCGGAAAAAATGAAAGAAAAGAAAGTGTCCGCCGATCAACTGATGATGGCACTTCAATCTCTAAATGCATCTGTTCCTGCAGGTGAAATCGCAGTGGACGGAAAAGCAAATGCCATCAGGGTGCTCGGAGAAGTAACAGACAAAACGCAAATTGAGAATGCGATACTTGCACCGGAAACAAAAATTAAAGATATTGCGGATGTTTCCATTCGTCAGTTTTACGAGGCAGATGCGAGACTAAATGGAAAAGAAGCACTTGTCTTAGTTATTTTTAAAGAAGCAAGTAAAAACGCTGTTGAAATAGGAAAAGAAGTCGACCGGAAAGCCGAAGAATTAAACGAGATCTATAAAGATGACTTCTCCATCCGCACGGTTCAAAATACAGCAGAGGATGTTGAAGGCGCCGTGCTTGGCATGGCAAAAGAAGTGGCCATTGGGGCAATCGCTGCAACGCTCATCATTCTGCTGTTTTTAAGAAACATCCGAACAACCTTAATCGCGGTAGTCAGTATTCCGCTGTCCATTTTAATTACACTGTTTTTACTTGATCAATCAAACATTACACTAAACATTTTAACCTTGGGAGGATTAGCGGTTGCAGTCGGGCGTTTGGTTGATGACAGCATCGTTGTCATTGAAAATATTTACCGCCGTATTCAGATTGAAAGATTATCAAAAGAAGTCATTTTGAGCGGAACGAAAGAGGTTTCCACTGCTATTACGTCTTCAACGCTTACGACAATCGCGGTCTTCTTGCCTATTGGCCTTGTTGGAGGTTCAATTGGAGAAATCATGACTCCGCTGATTTTGGCGGTCGTCTATTCAATCCTTGCATCTTTGCTTGTCGCATTAACAGTAGTACCGCTGTTAAGTTTTGTACTATTGAAGAAGGTGAAGCAGAAGGAACATCAGCCGTCTGCTAAGTATTTATCGATTTTGAAATGGTCACTGAATCATAAATGGATTGTTTTAGTCGCCGCGTTCATCATTTTTGTGGGATCCATTTTCACCTTCAATTCGATTCCGCAGGCCAGTGTTAACAGTCAGTCTGAATCATTCGTAAATGTTTCATTAACCTATCCGGCAGATTATGATTTAGAAGATGCCAAGGAAAAAGCAGGGGAATTTGAACAGGAATTATTAAAAGAAGATAAGCTCAAGGATTTATTTTTCCAGATGGGCTCTACAGCAGAAGATGCAAAATACGGTCAGGTTTTTTCTGAAAAACAAGCGAATTACTCGGTGATTTTTGATAAAGGAAAAGATGTTGAAGCTTTTTTAGAAAATCTTAAGGAAAAAAATGAAGAATATGCACCGGGGAAAATTGAAGGAACTCAGTTCTCATTTGGAAGCTTTGGCGGAGGAAACGGCATTCAGCTGAACGTGACAGCTTCCAATGAAGAAGACCTTGCAGAAGCAGGAAAGCTTGCTGCAGCAGAACTTGCGAAAATCGAGGGAATCGAAAAAGTCAAAAGCAATTACGAAGAATTCAAAAACGAATGGATTGTCAGTGTGGACCAGGAAAAAGCGGGGGCACTCGGTTTAAGTCCAGTACAAATCGGCCAGCAGGTCCGCGCCATGCTGAATAAAACACCGCTTGGCCAAATCAAAGTCGGCGAAGAGCAGCTTCAAGCTGTTATTGAATACGATGATGTCGACTTCTCAACAACAACACAAGTACTCAATACTTATGTTTCCTCTCCTGTTGCGGGACCTGTCCAACTAAAACAAGTAGCAAAGATTGAAGAACGGGACATCAAAACTCAGGTGTATCATCAGGACGGAAAAGAAACGATACAAATTTCAGGTGAAATCAGTGCAGAGGACTTAAAAACGGCAGGAATGAAAATCGATCAAATGACAAAAGAAATTGACCTCCCGGAAGGTGCATCTGTCTCCATTTCAGGCGCAACTGAATCGATGCAGGACGATTTCACAGATCTCTTTAAAATGATGGGAATCGCTGTATTAGTCGTGTATCTCATCATGGTCATCACCTTCGGCCAGGCAAGAGCGCCATTTGCGATTCTGTTTTCGCTGCCGCTTGCTGCAGTTGGAGGCATTCTGGGACTCGTCATCTCACAGACACCAGTTGACATCAATGCCTTGCTCGGAGCTTTAATGCTGATTGGCATCGTGGTAACAAACGCCATCGTGTTAATCGAACGCGTTCAGCAAAACCGCGAAAAAGGTTTTGACGCCAGAGAAGCGCTATTAGAAGCGGGATCCACACGTTTACGACCAATCATTATGACAGCCGTAACGACTATTGTAGCCTTAACTCCAATGATCTTCAGCGCAACTGAAGCTGCCAGCATGGTCTCAAGAAGTCTGGCTGTTGTCGTTATCGGAGGATTAGTTGTATCTACCGCGCTGACACTTGTCGTTGTGCCGGTTATGTATGAGCTCCTTGCGAAAATGGGAAGAAGACGGAAGAAGAAAAAGGATGTTGTGGAGGAAGTTGGAATTTAAGTATAAAAGAACGCAGAGGTGCGGACTTTTGAGGTGCCCTCTGTTTTTTACAATTGAGATAGAGGATTATTAATAGGAAGGGGAAATCACGATGGCATTAGAAATGAGAACTGCTTGTGAAAAATGTTCCGTAAATCTCCATAACAAATCAGAAGCTTACATCTGCTCGCATGAATGCACGTTCTGTCACACTTGTACGGAAGAAATGGAATTTGTCTGCCTAAACTGCGGGGGAGAACTTGTGAAGCGTCTGAGAAGCGGTAAAGCGGTTTTGAGCTGATTGAAAAACGATATAGAAAAAAACAAAGAACAGTCAATATCTCACTGTTCTTTGTTTTTGCTTGCTGGCATACAAATTGATCGCAAATGATAGTCCAGGGTTTTCATCATCTTCTCGTACGTAAAGACAGAAGGATGAAGGAGATGATGAAGGGCTAGTCCGTCCACAAGTGAATGAAGGCGGTTTGTTTCAGCTTCCATCTCCAGTCCATCCTTTAACATGCCTAGTTTAAACAGCAGCTGCAGGACATGACCCAGTCCATCATGCATTTCGTGGTATACATTTTCACTTAAAGCCCTCAGCTTAGTATCGACGAGCATTTTTACAGAAAAAACGAGCCACACCTCCATTTCAATTCTTCTCTCGTCATCAGCGGGAAGCAGCTCAGAAATCGATTCTTTTACAATGTCCAGCGGATTCCCTTCATAAGACTTAGACAAGGCACGCTGCCTCACCCGTTCTGATACCAGTTTCATGGAAAAGGAAAGCAGCTCAGACTGTGTGGAAAAGTAGTGCCGTAAAGCTCCGACCGAAAGCCCGGCAACACTTGCAATTTTTCTTACCGTTGCCTGCTCAATACCTTCTTCGGCAATGACCTTCCAAGTGGATTCTGCAATTTGTATTTTACGTTTATCATGATCAATTAATTTTGGCATGTTTTTATTATAACACAGTTGTATTATTTAAAACATTTTGCTAATATATGTAATAGTACAGTTGTATTAAATAAGGGGGAGACAGTGTGATTGGCTGGTTAATTATAGGCTGTGAAATTGGATTTTGGGTCTTTGTTTTAGCGGGATTAGTCGCAAGGTATATATTGAAAAAGAAGAAGCTTGGAGCGTTCCTGCTGATTTGTACACCAGTAGTTGATTTGGTGCTGCTGGCGGCAACCGTGCTTGATTTAAAAAACGGCGCGACGGCGACAATGGTACATGGAATTGCAGCCATTTATATCGGAATCAGTATTGCTTTCGGCCATGGGATGATCAAATGGGCAGATCAGCATTTTGCCTACCGGTTTGCAAATGGAGAGAAACCGCCGAAGAAAATCAAATACGGAACCGAGCATGCACGACGAGAAAGAGAAGGATGGTTCCGCCACCTTCTTGCGTGGATAATTGGCGCATCTTTTCTAGGGGCCATTATTCTCTATATCAATAACGGACAGCAGACAGAACAGCTGCTTAAAACACTTCAGCTTTGGACCCTTGTCCTTGGAATTGATTTTCTCATCAGCTTCAGCTACACCTTATTTCCGAAAAAAGGACAGAACGCTGGAAGAGGCATGTAAATGAAAAACGGTCTGCTTTTCTCAAAAGATTAGAGGTATGAAGTATTGCGCTTCTATGTCTAGCTCCATCACTCAAACCCTTGGTCATAACGGCTCCGCCAAAAAAGTCAAACCCGGACTTTTCTGTCGGATCCTTTTATGCCTGGCGGGTCTAAACGGGTGATTCCGCTTTTCTTATTGTCTAGCTCCATCGCCTAACTCCTCGGCCAGAACAAAATCCCCCAAAAAGTCAAACCCGGACTTTTCGGGTGATTTCTTATCTGTCATGCATGCGCTAACCAGGCGATTCCGCTTTTCTTATTGTCCAGCTCCATCACCCAGACCCTCGGTCATAACGGCTCCGCAAAAAAAGTCAAACCCGGACTTTTCTGTCGGATCCTTTTATGCCTGTCGGGCCTAAACGGGTGATTCCGCTTTTCTTTATAGCATGATACAAAATGTCGCAAGCATAGGGATAAGAAAAAGCTTCTAAAAAGGGCTGATCAGTTTGAAGAGAAATCCTTATGTTCCCCTTATTGCAGGAATGAGTCTGATCTTTTTCGTTTTTGTGATTGTCAATACAATTAAGCATGTGAGAGTCTACCTTGTTTACAGCTCGGGTCTTGGTCCGTTTATTATTGGCGGGTTATTGCTTGCAGTGATTTTAGTTTTGATTGTGAAGGGGAGCAGTTATCGTTGAAACAGCAGATCATTAGTTCCTGACTACCTATACATGGGGTTTTTTTATTCGCACAGGTTAAATTAAAAAAGACATATCTATCATTTATTTGGAGGAGAAGGCTGATTTGTTAAAATATGCTGCAGGTTTAGACGCGTTTATACTTGCTCTCCTGTTTTTTTCGGTATTCATATATTGGATTTATATATCTGTTGTTAAAAAAAAATAATAATTAAGTCGATTTTCTAATGTTTTATAAAGAGAAGTATTGATATAGAAGGGATTCATCTTTTTTAAAGCGAATTACTATAAACGAGGATGCAAAAAAGAGATTAAGCAAGGGAGAACAATATGTTTCGAAAAGCTTCTGACAAAGAATTAGTCTATTTCGTAATAGTCATAGGTATATGTACAGGGTTTTATTCTGTCTCACAATGGACACCTTGGTTTTATATTATGGCAATATTCATTTTTTTAACGTGCTTTATTTTTAGAAAACAAACAAAAAAAGATATCTTATTAGACTCTCTTGGCCTTTTACTATTAGTTCTCATCATTACAGTAGGTGAATATGAGATTTGAATTAATAATTATGTTGTATTGTTTAATAAAGGGGAGGCTTTTCTTTTGTTCATAAAAAATCTTAGGGTGTGGTTCAATGTTTGAAACAGAAAGATGCCACGTTACTCTTTTTAAGAGATCGGATTTTGAAGAGGTTAAAGAAGTATTTTTAAATCATGATGTAAGGGTATATTTAGGCGGTATTGTTGAGGAAAAATCAATTGCAGC
The DNA here is from genome assembly GCF_002858905.1 of Bacillus sp. UMB0893. Taxonomy (NCBI): domain Bacteria; kingdom Bacillati; phylum Bacillota; class Bacilli; order Caryophanales; family Bacillaceae; genus Bacillus; species Bacillus sp. UMB0893. Next base: position 277,562 of record NZ_PKLB01000001.1, read on the forward strand.
AGCATTAGATGGAATGAATAATCGCAGGGAAGAATTTTTATATTGGGTGGTTAGAGAAAAAGCTGCGAATCATTTCATGGGCTTGGTTTCTTTAGACCAGCATCATGACGGCGTTGATACAGAGATTTCCTATCAGTTTCTTCCAAAATGGTGGGGGGCTGGTTATGCAGCCGAAGTCGTTCAAGTGATTATCCACTATGCATTAACAGAATTAGGTCTTCCAAAAGTCATTGCTGAAACACAAACTGCTAATACCGCCTCATGCAGGTTATTAGAAAGATTAGGTATGAATTTAGAAAAAACAATCACTCGTTTTGGTGCTGAACAGGCAATTTATTCTATTAAAATAGAAGAAGACTCGACTTACTCAAAAACCTTTGAAAATAAGATTTAAACTAAAAATTAATACAAAAAATGTCAAGACAATGATAACTTCTACCGTGTGTTTTTTCTCTTTTCTCTGCAGTGTTTCTTTGTATATCCCCTGTACCTTTTTCATTTTCTTATCGAATTTCATAAGGATCATCCTCTAATTTCAACTTGTAATATCACAGTATATTCTATACCGATTATATAAGTCTTTTACAAAAGAGAATGATTATATAAAAAAAGACCTAAACAGGTCCAGATTGAAACGAGTTATTCAGATTTCTCATTTTTTGAATTTGAATGGTCCTGCTGTTTAGCGCCCTTACTCGTATAAGGCTTAAAGCTCTTCTTTTTATTGGCACCAGCCTGCCAGCGATTCCAGCCCTTTTTGCCTGTTCCGCCGCCTGTCCCGCCTTTACTGCTCTTCGTTTTAGCTTTGGCTTTACCCATATGATCACTCCATTATGATTGAACGCTAAGTTGCAGCGTGTTTATTTTAAGCATATTATTTATACACTACCACAAACATCAGCTTCTATGTAAAAACCAAAAATAGTTCTAATATTCGGTTTAAGTTTTGAGATTTAAAGCTTCGATCACTGCTCCAGCGTTTTCCCAAGAATCAATTGCAGCTCCTGACGCAAAGGGATGTCCTCCGCCCCCAAACCGCCGGGCGATGTCATCAATCGGAATATTCCTTGAACGAATCCTAACGCGAATTTCATTCGGATATTCAATAAAGAAAACCCAGATTCTAACTCGCGACATCGAAGACAGGACGTTCACAAGATTTGCCGCTTCCGCACGTTCCACCCCGTAAGCAGTCAGTTTCTCCTCCGTTAAATAAATATAGGCAACTCCTTGTTCCGTCAGCTTGAAAGTCCTTAAAATCGCCTCGCGTAACCGAGCAACACCGCTGCTTTTCTTATTCAGCTCATTATGAATCCGCTCAGGCTGAAAATGAAATTTCCTCAATGCCTTTACAGCCTTCAATGTACGCGGTGAAGCAGTGCCATTCAGCAAACGGCCAGTATCCCCAATAATCCCGGTATACAAAGCTCCGGCTGCTTCTTTGTTCATTTGGAAAACATCAGGATATTCCATAAATAAATCAACCAGCATCTCACTTGCAGAGCTATACGAAGGATCCCCCCAAGAAAGATCACCATATGGTTCAAGATCAGGATGATGATCGATTTTTATAAGCATGGCACCTTTAGAAAATCGCTGGTCGCAAATACGTGAAGTTTCGGCCGTGTCACATACAATGACTAAAGCTTCTTTATATGCTTCATCTGGGATGAGGTCCATCTTATTGATGAAGAGAAGACTTTTTTCATCGGTGCCGGGTGCGTAAACGTTTTTGTCAGGGAAGGAATGCTTAAGCGTTCTTTGCAAACCTGCCTGAGATCCCATGGCGTCGAGATCTGGGTGGATGTGGCGGTGGATAATGATGGTGGAGTGCTTTAGTATAGCATTTACTATTCCTTTTTGTACTGTTACCAAGTCATCATCTCCTTTAAACCTTCATAAGCCCCTTACTTTTTTAATCCATCTCTTTCTTAATGGCATCCACATATTGTTTTGCACCAAGCAAAGACAAGCCCAAATCATCACGTACCGCTTTTACTGCACGAACATCTTTCCCTTCATGCAATAGCTTTCGTACATCATCATCTACTGGATTGACCTGCACATCTCCGTTAATGGAAAGCTGATCAATCTTAACTTTCATACTTTTAATCTGATTTTCAAGTGCTTTAATTCTGCTGGAAGTGACCATGTAGATGAAAAGCAAGATCAAAATGATTATGGCGTATTCCATTGATATCCCTCCTATATCATATATCCATATCTAATACTATTACTTCTTGGTATGGATTATCAAATTTAGTAAAGTCTATTTTTATTTTATTCCTAATATAGTAGAATTTTACTTATCTATTATTAATTCAGGTCGTCAGGAGATTTTATATGATCATCGAAGAAAAATTGATCGTTAACTCAGATAAAGGGAATTTATTAAATGAACTATCACGCTCCATTCTAGAATGTGAACGGTTTTATTTCAGTGTAGCATTTATCAATTTTAGCGGTCTCCAGCTTTTACTAGATTCTTTTAAAGAAGCAGAAAAGCGAGGAATTAAAGGGAAGATCATTACCTCTACATATCTCAATTTTACGGAAGCAAAGGCCCTTCGGAAAATAAAGGACTTTGAACATATCGATTTAAAGGTATTTGTGACAGACAAGGAAATCGGGTTTCATACGAAGGCTTATATTTTTGAATATGTTGATCATTATAAGGTATTCATTGGATCTTCTAACTTAACGCAAAGTGCATTAAAAAGTAATATTGAGTGGAATGTTAAAATCATGACAAAAGAGGATACTCTTTTTATTAAAGAGGTGCTAAGTGAATACAATCAGCTTTGGGAGAGAAGTGCGGAGGCAGATGAAGACTTTCTTAAAAGATATGAAGATTTTCTAAGTAAGCTGACTGCTATTACAACGAAACAGAATCTTATCTATGAAAATTCCGACTATATTATTCCGAATAGAATGCAGAAAAGAGCGATGGAAAATCTCGAAAGGTTACGTTCTTTTGGAGAAAGCAAAGCTTTAGTTATTGCCGCAACAGGTACAGGGAAAACGTATATGTCAGCTTTCGATGTGAAACATTTCAGACCTCGCAGGCTGCTTTTTATTGTACATAGAGAAGAAATTTTGAAAAAAGCAAAGGAAACGTTTGAAAAACTGATCGTGAATGAAGCGAAAACGTTTGGTTTGTTAACAGGAAATCACAAGCAGAAGGATGCAGATTATGTGTTTACAACCATTCAGACGCTTTCTAGGTGCTATCAAGAATTTAGAAAAGACGAATTCGACTACATTATTTTTGACGAAGCCCACCACGCAACAAGTCCAAGCTATGAGGCAGTCCTAAATTATTTCGAGCCAGACTTCACATTAGGAATGACTGCTACGCCTGAACGATGTGACAACCATAATGTCTTTGAATTATTTGATAATAATGTAGCAATTGAAGTGCGATTGCATGAAGCGTTAGATGATGAGCTGATTATCCCATTTCATTACTTTGGCATTACGGATATAGCTGGAATTGATCTAAGTGATGTCGATATTGATAATATTGCTGAGGTTACGAAACGCTTAAAAGTAAATGAAAGAGTAGACTTCATTATTGAAAAAATGAATTTCTACGGCCACGATGGGAAAAAGAGAAAGTGTCTGGGCTTTTGTGCAAGCGTAGATCACGCACATTACATGGCGGAGGAATTTAATAAAAGAGGCTATAACAGTGTAGCATTGTCGGGAGAGAATTCCGTTGACCAGCGCTCATACTTTATGAAGCGATTAGAGGACGACGAAGATGCGTTAGAAATTATTTTCACCGTGGATATTTTTAATGAAGGTGTCGATATCCCATCGGTTAATTCCGTGTTAATGCTTCGACCTACAAACAGCCCGATTGTTTTCATACAACAACTCGGACGGGGATTGCGGAAACACGAAAGCAAGAGCTTCCTAACAGTTCTTGATTTTATCGGAAATCACAATAAAGCATTTTTAATTGCGCTTGCCTTAAACGGAAGCAGGTATTATGACAAAGAAAGTTTAAAGGTTGCAATTGCAACAGATTTTGCTAATATTCCTGGGTGTACTCATATTCAGATGGATCGGATTTCACAGGAACGGATTCTCGAACAGATCGATAACGAGAATTTTAACTCTATGAAATATTTGAAAGAAGAGTACTTCGAGTTTAAGAAAATGAACCAAGGTCATATTCCATATTTATTACTGGATTATTTAATGTTTGATGGGGCACCTGATCCGATTAAATTTATTCAAAAGGAAAAAACGTATTTAAAGTTCCTGAGTAAAGTTGAGAAGGATGATGATCTCAAGGGTTTGCTGAGTAATGAAGCATTCGAAAGTGCCTTAAAAGAACTATCTGATATGCTCCCATTAAAGAGAGTTTATGAATTTGTGATCATAAAATATTTAATGGAAAATGAGATGATTTCTATAGAACGTGCGAAGGTTGAGATATTAAAATATGTGACAGAGGTCCATGAAGATAGTGTCTATCATGCGTTTGAATGCATAAATCATGATTACTTTGACAGCGTTCAAAAAAAGAGTAAATTGAAACTGGGCGATTTAGAACAAGGAATACTTCGGAAAACAGTAGGTTTTTCAAGAGTGTTGAAAAATCCTGAGTACAAAAGATTTATAGAGGATATCGTGAATTATGGTATTTTCCGATATGAAAAGGAATTTAAGAATACAGACTATGGATTGCCACACTTTAAGCTTTATGAACAATATCAAATGATCGATGCAGCGCTCCTATCCAACTATCGAAAAATTCATAGCGCATTTAGAGGCTCAGGATTACTGACAAATGGGAACGATTATTTCCTCTTTATCGATTTACACAAAGAAGAGAATATCAAAGAAAGTATCAACTATCAGGATAAACTCATCAATGAATACACATTCCAATGGCAGACCCCAAACAGTACAAGCCAAAGCTCTGAACGTGGGAAGAATATAATATTCAATAAAGCTAGAGGTATTCAGCTTCATTTGTTCCTAAGAAAATATAAAGAAATTGATGGAAAAGTAGAACCCTATATTTATATAGGAAAGGGAGACGTATTTGAATACGAGGGAGAAAAACCAATAACCGTTCAAATTCAATTAGAACACGAACTTCCTGCATCTCTTTATACAGAATTCGTTGTAAAAGTATAGTCTTCTCAACCTGAGAAGACTATTTTTTCATTTATTAACGCTTCAACCGCTGGAATATCAGCTGGTGCCCAATTCAATGAAGCAAGATTTTCACGCTTTAGCCAAATCAATTTAGAATGCTCACTTGGTGCAGGAGATCCTTCTTTAATGCGAGCTTTAATACATAAAAGAGTAATAATAAATGTTTCATATTCATGTGTATGTTCATGAAATAAATAATCGGTAACAATCGTACATCCCAATTCCTCATCGATCTCTCGAATCAAAGCAGAATAGATATCTTCGTCCTTTTCTACCTTTCCTCCAGGGAACTCCCACATGTTCGGAATAGCCATCTCCGGAGATCTTAACGCGCAGAGGATTTCGTTTTGATCGTTTTCGATGATTGCTGCGACAACTTTTAGTGATTTTTTCAAGGTGGAATCCTCCCTAAATAATTTCAACTATATTTTATCATAGTGAGACAGTGGAAAAAGATTTTTCTCTTATTCTCTTATCCTGTAAAATAGGGATTAATTAGAAAAAACTATAATGAAGGAGTTTTCTCATGCCAACCTACAACAAACTAGTCCGAGATCGCATCCCGGAAGTAATTGAACGTACAGGAAAATCATTTCAAACAACAATCTTATCTCAAGAAGAATACATAAAAGAACTAAAAAAGAAAAGCTATGAAGAACTTGAAGAATATATGGAAGCTGAAAATAATGAAGAAGCTTTGGAGGAGCTTGCAGATCTGCTTGAGATTCTCCATGCATTCGCGGCTGTTCATGGTTCGTCGATTGATAAAGTAGAAGAAATTCGCAAGAAGAAAGCTGAAAAACGTGGGGGATTTCAGGAACGAATTTTCTTAGTAGATGTTGAAGATTGAGTAAGGTCCAGTTACTAACAAATCAACTTGTAGAGCGACTGATAGAAAAAATGGAAACGGCTGATACCATTTATATCTTAACATCATTTGTCATGAAATCTGGCGTCGATCTATTAGAGATCCCATTGCGGAAATCTGCTGAAAGGAACGCCGACATCAAAATCTGTACAGGAGACTATTTGTACATTACTCAACCTAAAGCCGTCGAGAAGCTTGCTGCAATCCATCCATCAATTGAAGTTCGGATGTGGAAAAGCAAAGGGGTTAGCTTTCATCCAAAAGCCTACTTATTTGAAGATGAGAGAAATGGTACATCTATAATTGGATCCTCTAATCTTTCAAGATCTGCATTAACAAAGGGATATGAATGGAACGTTGAAATAGATGAAGAGTCTGATGGGGACTTATTTTTAACCGCTGCGCAGACGTTTCTTGAAGTTTTCCATCATGAACAGACAATTGCTTTAAATGAAGTAACAGCAAAATTGTATAAGTCAGAATATGAAAACTTCCATGCGAAAACGACTCAACTCGTGAAAAAGTGGACTACATTAGAAGAGCAGGATATAATGTTTCCTGTTCCGGGGGACAAAACAGATATTGTTAAGGATCCTCCTGCATTTTACGGAACAATTCAACCACGATTTGCACAAATTGAAGCATTGGAAGAATTAAATACTGCATATGAATCTGGATACGATTCTGCAATGGTGGTGATGGCCACTGGCTTGGGGAAAACATACTTAGCTGGATTTTTTGCAGAGAAGTTTCCAAGAATTTTATTTATTGCTCATTTAGAAGAAATTCTTTATCAGGCAAAGGAATCTTTTGAAAAGATTATACAAAATCGATCTCTTGGAATCTATAATGGCAAAATAAAAGATTCAAATGCTTCTATTGTTTTTGCTTCTATTCAGACTTTAAGCAGAAAAAAGCATTTGGAAGTGTTTGATGCGCATGATTTTGATTTGATCATTGTCGATGAATTTCATCATGCCGCTGCTGCTTCCTATCGAAAAGTGATCAATTATTTTAAGCCTGCTTTTTTACTCGGAATAACAGCAACTCCAAATCGCAATGATAATCGTGATGTGTACGATCTCTGTAAAGGAAATGTAGCGTATAAAATTGATTTTCTTGAAGCGATTGAAAAGAATTGGCTGTCTGCATTCAAGTATGTAGGTGTATACGATGATACAGATTACTCCAGGATTTCTTGGCTGGGTACAAGATATGATGAAGAAGAGCTTTTGGCCGCACAGCTCAGACAAGGGATGGCAGATAAAATAATAGAGGCCTGGGAGACTCATAAACAGTCTCGGACGATAGTCTTTTGTTCTTCTATTCGACAAGCTGACTTTTTATCACAGGCTTTTACAGATAGAGGCTACAGAACAGTAAGCTTGCATTCGCAGTATAAAGGACTGAATAGGAATTTCATCATAGAGCAACTTGATCGAGGGGAACTGGATGCGATTTTCACAGTGAACCTTTTCAATGAAGGGGTCGATATTCCGTCTGTCGACACTCTTTTATTTGTCAGACCGACAGAATCATTGACCGTGTTTACACAGCAAATAGGACGGGGACTAAGGCTTCATCCTGATAAAGAAAAATGTGTCATTATCGATTTAATCGGAAACTATCGAAATGCAGACCTTAAGCTTAGTTTGTTAAGGGTTCCTGTGGCAGATCAGAAAAAATCAGGTGTTTTGCCAACGTTGCCTGCAAATTGTGTGCTTGATTTAGAGATGAAAGTCATTGATTTGCTGAATGAAATGATTAAGAAAAAGCAGCCGCGAAAAGAGATGCTGCTGGCTAATTACAATAGGGTAAAAGAAGAACTTGGGAAAAGGCCTTTGTATTTGGAGCTTCATTTAAAGGGAGCAGAGCCAGCTTCGGCCTATAAAAGTGAATTTAAATCTTACCCAGCTTTCTTAAATTGGGCAGATGAGCTCCATGCAAATGAAAGAAGAGTTTTTGAAGCATATAAGGATTGGTTTGCTGAAGTTGAGAAGACAGGTATGACGAAGAGCTATAAAATGATCGTGCTTCTCTATATGCTTAACAAAGGTCCTGAAAACTGGCTGAAGCCAGTTACACCGGAAGAGGCGGCGCCATTTTTCTTTAAGTATATGACCGAAAAAGAGTATAGAAGAAACATTGATTTTTCAGGAAAAGCAGCCATGGAAATGTGGAACGGAGATTTGAATAAAGTAGCCAAACTCATAAGAGATATGCCGATGACTATGTGGAGCGGGAGTTCGAATGGTTTGGTTATCTTTAATGAAGGGGAATTCTCTTTTAATCTTTCAGTGAATGAAAAAGATGCGGTGCAATTGTATCGATGGACCAAAGAAATCTGTGAGTATCGTTTGCATCATTATTTTGAGAGAAAAGAGAATCAAATTGTAAAAAAAGGATAAATCTTTGGGATTTATCCTTTTTTGATAACTAAAATGGGGTAACCTTAGACCAGTCACATACTTCTATAGTAAATGTCTAGTGAAATAAATTAATTATATCTGGGAATAAGAAATTATCTTTGAGATGCTCTAAAACCAGCTTTTTCTGCTTCTTCTGGAGAACAGAACCACTGTATATCATCCTGTGTTTTATCATAGTAGGCACCACCAGGCATATGATAAATTTTAGAGTTCATATTTCCCTTTATTTGTCCTTTGCAAGATAAATTAGATTCTTTATCATCACTTGGGTCATTTACAAATGCTTCTCCATTACCACTTGTTCCAGTACTTTGTTTTGAGGTTTGAGTCTTTCGCTCGGCTTCTTGTTTGGCAGCAGCTTGCTCTTGAGCTTTTCGCTCAGCTTCTTGTTTGACAGCAGCTTGCTCTTGAGCTTTGCGTTCAGCTTCTTGTTTGGCAGCAGCTTGCTCTTGAGCTTTGCGTTCAGCTTCTTGTTTGGCAGCAGCTTGTTCTTGAGCTTTTCGCTCGGCTTCTTGTTTGGCAGCAGCTTGCTCTTGAGCTTCACGTTCAGCTTCTTTTTTATCTGCTTCTTCTTGAACTTTAAGTTTTTCGTCTTCTTTATCCTTTTCTACAAGGGCAATTTGTTTGTTCTTTTTATCTTCTGCCGCAGCAAGCATTTCTGTAGATTTTTCTTTCGTTTTTGTAGGTTCAGCAACTTGAGCTTCACCTAAAAATCCAACCATAAAGAAACAAATGAAAAATAAGTAGATGTATGTATATAGGACTTTTCTTCTTGTTTGGAAGTGAACCATAGGTAATACTAATCTTGGTTTAATCAGGCCGACAATTAGAGCAAGAATACTAATGAAAACTCCTGTCGCCGCTATATTAGATATTATTTCTGATTCAGGTAAGATAAAACTTAAAAGTAACAAAATTAGAAAAGTATAAAAAAGTGACGCAAGAAACATTTTCCATCCAGTTCTTGAACGGTAACCAATTATTTTTCTACCACGATTAATAATAAAACCCCCGATTTTTTATTGTAATAGTATTTCTTTTCCATCTCTCTTTATATAGAAAAAGAGTACAAATCACTTTTTTATTATAAAGGGAAAATCTTATTTTGTAACAGAAAATTCCTTTTTATATTTTTTTCGTGGTATAAAACAAATAAGGATATGAAATAACTTCATATCCAAAAGGTGATATTTTATTTGATACATTATTCAATCATCCGGATTCAAAATCGCCAATACCTCATGATCCTCCCACTTCCCATTAATCTTCACATTCTTTCTCGCAAGTCCTTCTTTATGAAATCCTGCTTTCTCAAGTACACGAATAGATCCAATGTTGTGAGGCATGACGCCGGCTTCGATGCGGTGGAGTTTGAGTTCTTCGAAGGCATACTTGACTATGAGTTTGACCGCTTGGGTTGTGTAGCCTTTTCCGTTGTGATCCTTATCCAGGAAGTAGCCTAGGACAGCACTTTGGAGAGAGTACCGCATGACTTGGAAGAGACTGATGGTGCCGAGTAAGCGATTGTCCTCATTCAGGAAGATGCCGAATTGATATTCGGTGTCTTCTTTGCTTTTTTGTTCGTATTCTTGGATCAAGCTGCGCTGAGTTTCCATGGTGTAGAAATCAGGTGTGCGGATCATGGAGAATTGTTCAAAGAACTCGCGGTTTTTGAGCTGGAGCTGAAGTCTTTCTTCTGCATCCTCCACTGTAAAAGGTCTTATATGTATGGTTTCATTTTTAATCATTTAATCATCCCCTTCCCTCTTAATTGTATCGAAATATAAAGGATATACAAGATAGAAGGTGGAATATGATGGATGGAAATCGTTTTAAAGGTTAGGAAGTGATTGACATAAATGTCGAGATAAGAAGACCAAGAATGGAAGACATAGAAGAACTGAATCAATTTTTCAGTAAAGTTATTAGGGATACGTTTGATAGGGAAGGATTATCGGGACTGCTTGATGATATAAAAGATGAAATTGAAAGCAAGAAACAATACTTAAAAACGGACTTGGATAGCAACGGGGAAAATCGGTATTTTTTAATCGCATTATATGAAAATGAGATAGTTGGTTCAATCGAATATGGTCCTGTTAGTGAACTGATTACTACTTGCACAGAGGGAGCGTATAGAGAAGATATCGAGGTAGGTACCGTTTTTGTTCATCCCGATTACCAAAGACGAGGTTTAGGGACTTTGCTTCTAAATTTAATGATTCTTACTTTGCAGAATAGAGGAATCAACGATTTTTGTCTGGATAGTGGATATAAAAATGCTCAGAACGTCTGGACGAAGAAGTTTGGAGAACCTGATTATTTGCTGAAGGATTATTGGTGTGCGGGAAGTGACCATATGATATGGAAAAGAACCACGAATGATAGATCCCTGTTATTTCATTTAAATGCCATTTCTTAGTCGGATTAATTTGTAGCAAATTTATAAAATCTTAACAAGGAAAATAGTGGACAAGCAAGAATAATAGGGAGGGAGGTGGCATCCATGAACTATTATTTTGAAACACATGAGCGAACGGAAATCCTGGACAGTTTAACAGAAGACCAGCGTTCGTATCTGCTTGATCAAATGAAACGCGGAAAACGGACTCTTTTTTCAAATGAGCTAGCCAGGAGCAAAGGGACCTATCGGGGTTCTGATCAAGAACTGGATCGGGAAATTCAGGAGTGGGAATTTATTGAACTCCTGGACGGTGGTCTTGGAAATCGTCCGTATCGGTGTGAGTGTGGAATGCCACTGAGGTATCAGTACATTGTGAAGAATACAGAGACAGGAGAAATCAAGAAGTTCGGAAAAGATCATTTTGAATTTCATACCGGAATTCCTGCATCTGTTGTGAAAGACATCATAAAGGGATTTACGCAGATTGATTTTGAACTGGATGAGATTTTATATAAAGTTTTGAATGGCTGGGATTCTATGATCCTCACATTGGCCAAAGAATTTGAAATCGATCTTCCGCAGGAAATTCAAGATCATATTTTTCTAAAATTGCCATTGTTAGATAGGCAGATTAGCAGATTGTCCCGGATGGTTTATAAAGAAAAGCAAGAACTCAATAAGAAACGACAGCTGCAGCAGCTTGAGGAAATGAGAAGAAGTAAGCAGACAACAGGAATGGTCAAAACAAATGCTCCCGCTGTCAATACCATCCTTAGAGCAGAACCGAAAAAGATAAGTGTCATCCCTAATTTGCGTTCTCCTTTAGGAGATAAGGTTCATCAGTTCATCATTCAATTAATAGAAACTGCTGGAACGATAAGTGTGCTTGAGGTCTGTGAAGAAATGAATGAGATTAGCCATGATTTCAAAGGGTATTACGATTCTGGGAAACCGAAGGCATTTGGTTATGTCGCCATGGTGCTGGATCAGCTGGTTGATCAGGGAGCCTGCAGGTTAGACAGCAAGACGTTTGAGGATCGGTGGTATTCTGTTCGATAAGTGCTATGGTTTGGATAAAGGAAGCTTAAGAAAATTAAATGGGACAGGGTGACGAAAATGAACCAGCCACATGCGTTCGGGACGTTTCTTAAAAAGAAGAATCTTATTTTTCGCGAGTCTGCTTATCTGCAATGGGGAGAGAGTGAACAATCGATCGGCAGCTTTTTGCTTTTAAATCCGGGAAGTGCGAGTGATCATGCTGTAAGCCAGTTGAATGATGGAGAAAAAGTGAAAACACAGATTTCCTTAGATCCTACGATGAGACAAGTGACCAAATTGATTGAAACCTTTTATGATGATGAGCAGCTAAACGGAAGAGTCAATTTGTATAACTTATTTACTTTGCAAAATACAAGAGACAGTGAAGCAATTGCTCAAATTGAGTATTGGGCTGGAAGAGGAATTGTTCTTCAATCTGATATGGAAGTTTCATTGAGTGAGCTGAAAAAGAATCCCTGGATTTGTATGGGGTGGGGAGTCAAAAATAATCATACATACAGTTTTTTGAAGCAGCTTAAAAGAAGCTGGCTTGATCAAATAAAACTAGCTGGCATTCCTTCATTTGGAAAGAAGAATAGTAATGGAGATTTTTATCATGTCTGCCCTCTTGTCAGTACGCAAAGAGAAAAAATGATAGAAGAACTTCATCAATTATACTTGCAGGAAATAAAAGTTTCTAATTCCTCTCCGAAAATTGAATTTACCGCGGCTGCTACTCGGCCCAACATCTATCTCGGCCCCTTTTATACTTATCGGGATGAGGATTATGGCTGGACGATTTCAAGGGATAATCCAGAACAGGTGATTCAAATTTTTTCACAGTTAAGTATACGAAAAGGCTTTAAACTAAGAGCCTATCAATATTCAGCTGGAGGAAATGGGAATTCTGTTGTGTGGGCCATTCCACATGAGCGAGAATTGCCGCCTCCAGAAGAATGTATGTATTCAGATGAGCAAAGTATGGAGCATCCTAAACCGGATTTTGCCTGTGAAAATGTCATGCATGCAGTGGATGGGGATTATTCGCCGCTTTCTTATTTGCAGGCAGCCATCGCGTACCATGAACTCGGTGAATTTGGAGCGATGTGGCATGGGTGCTATTGGAGTGCAGAGGATATATTGCCTTTAGATGAGTATGAATACAAAGAAGCGGAGAGTGTAAAAGACTATTTATATACACTAGACGATTGGAGCGAATTTAAAACAATCCCAACCTCGCTGCGTCCTGCTTTCTTCTATAAGAATGACAGACCGACAATCGTTTTTTATACAAAGAATGATATAGGCATGATTAAACTGAGCCGGTACACACATACATTTGAGAAAGAAAGCTATGTCCAAAAAGTAGATTGTGAGGATCTTGCTTTTGCCGGATTGGGGATTATATTTTAAGGCGAAAGGGACATGATGCAGTTTCATGTCTCTTATTTTATTTCAATAAATGATATGAATGGTACAAAGTGAAAGGAGATTATGTGAATTTCATACTATTAAAACTCTCTTTGTTGAAAAAACTGTGAAATTTGATTCATTCAAAATCATATTTCCTAGTGCTAAGATAGAATTGGAAATATATGAGAAGAGAGGAGCGGTTGTTTCTGAATGCAGTCTATGAAGCTGACACTCTGATTTCTGCGATGGAAAACCGTGCAAACCAATATAAAGATTTAAGAGAACAACTGCTGGTTTTAAAAAAGACGTTCAAGGGAATCGCGAATTCCGGCGATGAGTTTCAAGGAGAAGGCGCAAACGCGATAAAGAGTTTTTACGAAGAACAGGCGTCAATCGTTAATGAATGGCTCACATTCATTGACATGCAGATTGCGTTTTTGCGTGGAGTTGCAGCTGAAGCTGAGGAGTTTAAATTATCAGGTCATACATATGTGGACATGGATTTTTTGGAAAGTGATTTATTAAATGGGTATAGGAGATCAAAGGACTTGGTCTCTGATCAGAAACAGGACTTAGACAACATTTTGCGGAGCATTGATGACCTCGTCAGTCTCCAGCCTTTTCAAACTCACACATTCGATACCCACATAGACAAGGCAGAAAAAGAACGCAAGACAACGATTGACAAAGTCAATGAACTTACGGAAAAATTGACCTATGAATATCAGCAATCCGAAGCAGTACAAGAGCACATAAGAAACCGGTTCGAAGCATTGAACAATGCAACCAGTCGAGGCGGACAGGCATCTCCAATCTATTTTGATGCAAAAGCCTACTATAATAGCGCAGCTTATAAAATGAAAGACAGCGTGCAGCATCAGGCAAAATCCTATCTTTCTTTTAAAAAGGAACAGTCTGAAAGAAGGAATATCGAGAAGCTGCAGAAAGAGCTGGAGGCGCCGAATCTATCATTAGATGAGTATTTAAAGATAGCGGAGGATCTTGGGGAAGAGAATTTGACAGCTGAGCAGAGGGAGATAGTTGGTTTAATAAAAGCTAATAAACAGCAGGGCCAAATTTTAAAAGGTGTCGGAGCTGGTTTGTGGGATTTCACGAAGGACACAGCTACGGGATTATGGAATATTCTAATGACGCCTCCTGAAAAGGTTCTCTATGATATGGGATTAGCAGTCATTAACTATGATGAAACCTATGCTCAAATCAGTGGAGCGATAGCGAGTTCCTATGAACGTGATATGGTAAACGGAAACGATTTTACAAGAGCACGGTGGGTCACTTATGCTATTGCTACCGTTGGAACCTCTATCATCGGCACAAAAGGTGTTGAGAAAGTAGGCAAAGCTGGTTTTGCCGCTGGGAAAAACACTGTAATGAATGTGAAAGAGGCTGCTTCGAATAAGTTAAATCAGGTAAATAATACTAGCTCTTTTACACCTGGTTATGGGTTCGCTTGGGGATTTGAGGGAGTTCCTTATAATGTCGTTGATTCGTTGGGTTTGAGGGATCGGTTGATGGCAAAAGCTGCGGACACTTATAAATTGTTTAAGGGTACGGGAAAATATCAAGTTGGAGCATATAAAGATATTAAAGGAGTAGAAGGACTTGATGCCCATCATGCAGGACAGAAGTCAGCAATGAAGAAATTAGTAGATAATTATGATTTAAATACTGCACCTGCAATTAATGTTCCAAAGGTGGGGCACACCATTAAAGGACCTAATGGAATAGTTTCAAGAAGTACAAAAGGAATAGATAATCCTAGACAGTTATTGGCAAGAGATATTAGGGAACTTAGAAGAGTCTATGATGACATACCGAATTCTGCTTTAAAAGAACTTATTGAATTAAACAAAAAAATGTATCCAGAAATGAGGAAATAAAATGAATGATATTTTTGTTAAATCACTTTATGAATCTATCGTTAAAGAGAACCTTCAACTATACAAAGACTTGTATGAAACAACGAATGTTACTTCTAAAACAGATGATTATTGGGAAAAAGCTATTGGTTTTTACGATAGTTTAACTGACGAAAATAAAGATACATTAATGAAGATAATTGAACAAACTATGATTGATACTATTTCAAACATGCTAGGAGTAATTGATGGAAGTTCGACTTTAAAAGATTGTTCGTTAGAACCTAAATTACTGCTCGATTCTATTGATACGGAAGGAGAACTGCAAGATTCGTTTTTAGAATTCATAGAAGAAAGAGATAGTAACAGCTAATTGGATTTTTTTTACAGAGGCCTTCATAAAGAGCACAGTTAAAATATATAAATAGTTTAAATGAATTCAATTACCTTGATTGGCTAAATGCTTTTCAAGGTTTTTTATTTTAATTTATATTAAATCAGCTGATATTTGAGTGAGAAAATAAGAAAATGATTTGTTTGAGAATCGAGAGCTCATGAAGGTAGTACCATCATGGAGTTTGGTTTTAATACTAGGATAGTGTGACAAGTACGATAATTAGGCGAGATGACATTTTACATGGCAGGGGTAGTATGACATGGAATGGCTAAAAAACTAACGAGAATGACAAAGCTAGTGCCGAATGCACCACATATTATTTACAGTATAGAGATAAACCTTGTAAGCCCTATAGGATATTTTAACAAAATCTAAAGTACGTACAACAACCTTTAAAACGTATGCCTATTTAATGTATTCTACCTCAAGAAATTAATCATAAAATCATCATTTACCACCATTTTATTCTCCAATACGATACCTTTGTTTTCTCCCTGCCTTTAAAATTTTTTCGCAACTTATACGTACAAAAGAACGATTACATTATTGAGAGGCTACTCCACCTCGATTAACTCCTGAATGTCGATGTCTATAGATAAAGAAGCTAATAACTTTGAAGAATGGTTAAAACAGTTGCCGACTTTTTTGAGCTGATAAATAAAAAACCTTGATTGGCTAAATGCTTTTCAAGGTTTTTTTGTGATGGACTACCCAGTGCCGAATAAACTGAAATACTGGGGAATAACCAATAGGAGCCGTAAGCTATTTTCTTTATAGAACTAACGGGTGCTTACCTACAATAATTTAAGGAAAATGAATGCTCAGACCTTTTATAAGGCTCTGAGCTTTTTGTGTGCTAATTTTTCTGCTAAATTACCTACTAATTATGTGGTGATTTCTTTGTTATTTCCTTCTGCGAAAAATACTGCTAATTGCTATTTTGTACTTCAAAACCGAACCCGTTACAGTTAACCTAGACGGTGTTTTTAATAGTTGTTTAATATCTCTGTATTGTGAATTACAACATTGCTTAAATCGAATAACAATAAAATCGTTTAAAATTTAAGTCTCATTCCACAATTGCGCCCGATTGCTTAATATAACCTATTAATTATTATTGCTTTTTTAATAGCATTCTGTTCCCTTTATAGAGAGATCTTTTAAAACTACAGAGCCACTATATTTCTTATCCTCCCGTTTAGTTCTTTAGTTAAAAAAATCTTTTTTATATCGAACAGCTAGATAGATTCCTGAAGCGAGGAATGCAAGAGAATATTTAAATAAGATGAAAATTTGCCACATATATTCTTTCGGGAAAATCATGTCGCACAAAATTACTACCCATAACATAATGAGGGCACTTTTTAAGGATATTTGCATTGTTCTTTCGTCAGCTTTACCCATTTTTTTTTGAAATACGTATGTGAGAATCCCTCCGACTAAAAGCAATACAAAACCGCTACCAATGAGGATATTCCAATTTCCCGGAGATTGTTCAGCCCAGGACCTTAAAGAGTGAAAAATTGCGTCATGGATATCTGAGATAAAATTAATTTTCATTTTGATCATTTCCTTTCACATAAGTAAAAATATCGTTTACATCAACATTAAAAAATTCGGCAATTCGAAACGCTAACAGCAGAGTCGGAACATAATTTCCTTTTTCCATTACGAAGATGGTTTGTTTGGAAACCCCGACCTTCTCTGCTAATTCTTGCTGAGACATTCTGGCAAGTACACGATATTCATAAACCTTATTTGATATGGAATCACCAAAATCTTTCTTCACGACCATCACCTCTTGAATCAAATTATAAACTAAATTTTACAAAAAGCAAAGTAAACTTATACAAAATTATAAAATAACTTTGTTTTCGCTTAGATTAATTTGATTTAACAAAAGCCAGAATGCAGCTATAACGCAACGGGGGGCAGGCACAGGGGGGATGGAAGGAAGAATTAATCCCGTTTTATAGTATAGGTAATGGTGACTACTTTTGCCTTCTTTCTAATGAGTGTCCAAACACAGGAGTTTACTATTATTAACATGAAGAAACTAGTATAGATAAAGAAGCTAATAACTTTGAAGAATGGTTAAAACAGTTGCCGACTTTTTTGAGCTGATAAATAAAAAACCTTGATTGGCTAAATGCCTTTCAAGGTTTTTTTGCCGCTGGGAAAAACACTGTAATGAATGTGAAAGAGGCTGCTTCGAATAAGTTAAATCAAGTAAATAATACTAGCTTTGTTACACCTAGGTATGGGTTCGCTTGGGAATTTGAGGGAGTTCCTTTTAATGTTGTTGATTCGAATAATCTTAAAAATCAATTGATGACAAAAGCTGCTGCATATTCTTTCAAAGATGATCATGGCAAAATAAAAACCATTAATCTTAGGATGGGGCATTTGAAAAATGATGTTCATCCAATAACGAAAGTACCATATGATTATGACGGATTTCCTATTTTTGAAGTGAAATATACTTTATACTTAGATAAAAAAGATTTTATGAAAGATCGAACACCTCAATTTAAGATTCTAAATAAGCGACTATATAACCAAGTAACTAATAATCCTAATTTAATTAAAGAACTTAAATTAGATGAAGATGACTTAATAGATTTAAAAGCAGGTAAGACTCCTGAGAAGTATACTTGGCATCATCATCAAAAACCAGGAAGAATGGAACTTGTAGATAGTGAGATCCATTCAAAAACTGGACATACATGGTGGACAAAAAATATGGGGTAAAGACTCTGAGTAAGGAGAAATGACATGCAAAAAATAGATTGGCATAAAAGAAAAACCTTTAAAAAAGCTTCAGAGCAAGAAATCGCTTCTGTCGAAGAAATATTGTCTATTAATTTTCCTATAGATTATAGAGGCTTTATTAAGGAGCATAATGGTTGTTCACCATTAGATAAAGACGTGGTTAACATTAACTCATTTAGAGAGACCCTTAATTACTTATTAAGTTTTGGGGATGATAACAGGCCTATTGATATGTTGAGAACTTATGAAAATATTAAAGATAGACTTATAGATAATGTTATTCCATTTGCTAATGATCCAGGGGGCAATATGTTCTGTTTTGATTTTAGAGAACAAAAACATGAACCTGCTATTGTTTTTTGAGACCATGAAGAAGCTTATGAAAATCCTAATGGAGCTTTAACATATGTGTGCTCGGGTTTTACAGAACTAATCAATTCATTACAATCATTCAAAGAGGAAGATTAATTTTCGAATCATTGTTCCATGTTTATTGAAAGAAACCACATACAAAAAGACGATTCTCATTCAAAAAGAATGTTATCGTCTTGTTTAATGATTATAAAAAACTAGAGTCTGTCTTCCCTAATGATGAATACGTTCCTTTCAAAAGATTATGCAAAATATAAGAATAATAATAGAGAAAGTTAGAAAATATACCTATAGGCATTGAGGATAACCGATTGTTGGTGTTCATTGAAATGAAAGTGGAAAGTATTCCGTACAATCATCCATTTTCAATCCAGCACTGTTTATCCCTCAACCAATGCTAAATAATATTTAACTTTACCGTTATCCTTAACAATAAGAATATCATCTCGTTCTTTAGCCGTGAAAATTTTTGAACCTTTTTGCAGCTTGGTAGCCATTCCATCTTTAAATTCATTTAAATGTTCTGAATAGCTTTCAGTAATCTCACCAAGTTGTTTTTCCTTCGACAATTTTAGGTCATTTACCCAATCCACATCTGTTTTATATACAATGTTATTCCATTGGAAAAGATCTGCGTTTTTTTCAAGTGCAAGTATTTCTGATGCATCTGGATTCTTAGAAGAGACAATCTTTGTTTCTGAATCTGCACAGCCTGATGCGTAAATCGAAAGTAATAACAATAGCATAATAAATAATTTCTTCATTTTTCACCTCCAATTAGTAAGTCGTTTTTGATTGGAATATAGTTACATATTTTAAGTGTGGTAAAAAAATAGGGCTGATGCACATCATGCATCAGCCCTATTTATAATGGAACCTACTTCACCTGTGCCTTCGTTTTCTCTTTCTTTTTCATAAACATATTCTGTCTTTTCTTCATCGACTTTGTCAAATATCCGCCTTTAAATGATCTGATCTCATAGGACATCATGAAAGCAGTTGGTTCTCTTTCTTGGATAATATCCAGCAGTTCCTCTTCACGTGACCGTTTTGAAACGATGTCTAAGCGGAAGCGGGTTGAGTTGATGCCTTGGCCTTCGAATGAAGTAACCCCAAACCCGGCATTGCGCAAGTCATTGACGAGCTCCGTATTTCTTTCTGGAATGTTTGCCTGATACGTAATATATCCGATGGCCAGTTTCTTTTCCAATAATCCGCCGAGCAGCAGTCCAACGCTGAACCCAACGACGTAAGCAATAATGTTATAAAAGTTTGATAGATCTTGAAAGACGATCCCTAAGCTGATGATGTAAATAATCGCTTCCAATAATCCAACACCAGCTGCTGACGTTGTTTGGTTTTTAACAAGAAGGATCGTTCTTATTGTAAGGACCGGTACATAAATAAGCTGCAATAAAAAGATTAGTAGCGCTTGAAGCAACATGGATAAAACTCCTTCTTCCCGACATAGGGAAAGTTTAACATATTTCGTATTTATTACGAAGTAATTCATGAATTTACCAAAGATAAAATATGATATATGATAAACTTGCAATAGAAACGACCAGAGAGGGAGCTAATATTACAAGCAAATCAGACAACCGTGCTGGTGTACTTTTGTATTTTGGGGATTCGTACTGCTTGTAAAATCGCTTTTTAAACTTCTGTTAAATAAACCATCTATATCAAGGTGATTATCTATTATGAAATAATCATATTAGAGAATAGAAAACGCAATCAATAAATGAAAATGAAGCTGCAAAACGGCCTATTAAACTTATATACTTACTAAAATATTGAAAAATGAAAATGATACAGAAGCAAAGGAGTGCACGTATTGTTTGAGAATATTGATGATCCAAATCTAAAACACGATATAAGTCGCAGCAATCTGCGTGCTGACTGCGAGAACTGCTTTGGCTTGTGTTGTGTTGCGCTGCCCTTCGCAGCTTCGGCAGATTTTGCAATCGATAAAGACGCCGCCAAGCCTTGTCCCAATCTGCAACCGGACTTCCGTTGCGGCATTCATAAAAGCCTTAGAGAGCAAGGTTTTAAAGGGTGTACTGTTTTTGAATGCTTCGGAGCAGGGCAAAAGGTTTCACAAGTCACTTTCGGAGGAGCCGACTGGCGTGAAGGCCCCGAAACAGCTAAGAAAATGTTCGATGTGTTTCCAGTGATGCAACAACTTCATGAGATGCTTTGGTATCTGACCGAAGCACTTACGCTGAAAGCGTCCCGTCCGATTCACAGAGAGCTTAGCTCCATGCATGGTGAGACGGAACGACTTACACAGCTTAGTCCAGATGCACTCATGCAGCTAGACGTTCCATCACACCGTGCTGATGTAAATGTTCTGCTTTTGAGGACAAGCGAACTGGTGCGGACCGAGTCACATCGCAAGCATAAATATTCCCAAAAAAGTAAGAGAATCGATCGTAGAGGAGCAGATCTTATAGGTACAAATCTTAAAGGAGCTGATCTCAGAGGAGCGAACTTAAGAGGAGCATACCTTATTGCTGCTGACCTCCGTGGCGCTGACTTGAGAGCTGCAGACCTAATCGGGGCAGATTTTCGTGATGCCGACCTTAAAGGGGCCGATCTCACAGGGAGTATCTTTCTCACCCAGGTTCAGGTTAATTCGGCAAAGGGTGATGCACATACAAAATTACCAGCCTTGCTTTCCCGCCCAGCACACTGGTCAGCGTTATAGCAAAAAATACTTACAAGAATCCCAATCTCACTCAGTAGTATATGAGAGATTGGGATTTTTATTACACATCAAGCGTGCAAGGAACGCAGATAAGTGACAAAGTTTTTGAAGCCAGTGAAAGCTTGAAAGAGATTTTTGATAGATTTTATCGGAACGGTAAAGAAATGAGTAAATAAATGAAAAATGAGGACTGTTACAGCGGGGAAGCGTCCGATAGGTGAGTTGAATCGGGATTTAATAAAGCATAAATAGATCTTGATGCCGGCGCACCCCTGAGCCGGCGTTTTAATTTGCGATAAGCAGAAAAAAATGAGGTTCTCATAGGAAAAAGTGGTGTAAAGGATGCATATGGAAATTTTTAAAAAAGGAAATAAGACCCAATTATAAAGTATCAGAAAATTTAGAAAACAGTAACAATTATCCATTTAATAAACCATGGCATCATGTGATAATGGAGTAGAATTTCACTTAATAAAAGCATTGGAAAAAGTAAGTATCAAAATTTCCCTCACCTAGATTGAAACTATCAATCCTTCGTCTATTCACTAAGTATTTTCATCATGAATTCACCAAGAACTTTCACATAAAATACCATAAGCATTTATTTCGTTCTCATTTTTACAATCTTATTAAAGTCAATGGAAAAAGTAAGTTATTTATCGGGGGTGTTTACCTGAATGCGCAGAACTGGGGATTTGAAACTAATTCAAGAACTCAATCGCTCTATTATTCTTGACATGATCCGTAAAGAAGCTCCAATCTCCAGGAGTGAAATCGCCAAACGAATTAATATTAGTCCAACAACTGTGACCTCTGCTGTAAATGAGCTGATGAATGAAGGGTTTGTCCGGGAGGATGGCATAGGTGTTTCGAATGGAGGGAGAAAACCAGTTTTGCTGAGGTTTGATCCGAACAGTCATTTTATTATAGGTGTTTCCATTTCAAATTCCTATATAAAGGTTGCTGAGATGAATCTGGACGCAGAAATACGGCGCAAGGCTGTTTACTCTACAAATCTGCATTTCGGGCAAGCTGTAATTGACCATATTTTAGAACTTATTAAACGGTTCCTTGAAAATACAGATAACATGGAGAAATGCGTTGGCATTTCAGTTATTACACCGGGAATTGTCGATGCGGATCGAGGCATCATCTCCTATAATACAAAATTAAATTTAAGACGTGTTCCCCTGAAGAAATTAATCGAGCAGCAATTTGGTCTTAAGACCTATTTAGACAATGACACGAATTCCTTTGTTCTTGCCGAAAAGCACTTTGGATCTTACAGCCAATATAAAGACGTAATTTACATTACGGTCGGGGATGGCGTTGGATCTGGTCTAATGATCAATGGTTCCATACACCGCGGTTATAGAGGAAGTTCCGGGGAACTTGGGCATACAACCGTCAATAGAGGAAGCGGCGTAAAATGTGAATGCGGCAATATCGGATGCTTGGAAAGCTATGTGAATTGGCCTGCGATTTATTCGAAAATCCTTACGGCAATTCTGACAAGAGGCCAGCAAACGAAAATACAGGAACTTGTGCCTGAGGATGTCAGCCAAATTACTCCAGAAATTTTCATAAAAGCATTAAATATGGGAGACGTGCTCTGCTTGAAAATTATGGATGAAGTTGTCTCCTATTTATCTGCAGGCATCGTAAATTATATCCATTTATTTAATCCGGAAGTAATTATTCTTGGAGGCAACATTGTCCAAGATAATCCAATGTTTATAGAAGCTATTCAAAAGGAGGTGTCAAGACACGTCATCCCAGTCCTAAAGGATGACATTCATATTCTCCCAACGACACTCGGATCTGAATTTGAAATGATGGGAGCAGCGGCTGTGCTTTTACAAGAAAAGTTTCGTTCACCGGTTTTTTAACTAAATAAATTTCTGAATATTTAAAAAGTGGAGGGATCAATATGCTGAAAGGTATTAATCAATGGTGTTATCCGGATGGAACATCACTTGAAAAAATATTTGAATACAGTTCTGAAGCTGGCTTTGAAGCAGTAGAACTAAATGTTTATGAAGAAGGCGGAATAGGGCTGACGATGGATACGGCTCCTCAAGAAGCGGCTGCTATCGTAAAAATGGCGGAGAAATATGGTCTAAAGCTGCCGAGTCTTTCGACGGGGTTATTATGGAAAGCTCCTCTTTCCTCACCTGATGAGAATGTAAGAGAAAAAGGCAGAGGCATTGTGGAGAAACAAATCGAGCTTGCTGAAGCCATGGGAATTGATACGGTATTGGTTGTTCCTGGGATTGTCAATGCAGAAACTTCTTATGCAGAGTGTTATGAGCGAAGTCAGAAAGAACTTCGCACGCTGGCTTCTTTTGCTGAAGAAAAAAAAGTGCACATTGGCATCGAAAATGTCTGGAATAAATTCCTGTTAAGCCCCCTGGAAATGGCAAGATACATTGATGAGATTAAATCTCAATATATAGGTGCTTATTTTGACGTAGGTAATGTTCTTCAATTTGGTTATCCAGAACAATGGATCCTGATCTTAAATGACAGGATTCGAAAGGTGCATGTAAAAGATTTTCGGACAAGCATAGGAAATATAACCGGTTTTGTCCCATTGTTGGCAGGGGATGTCAATTGGGCTGCAGTGATGGAGGCTCTGAACGAAATTAAGTATGACGATGTATTAACTGCAGAACTATCACCTTATTTGATTTCACCAAAAGAACTCGCAAATGATACAGCTCGACACATGGATGTTATTTTATCAAGCTCTACCACCGCTCAAAAAGTATAGGAGGGAAAATAAGATGGCAAAGGTAAAGGTTGGATTTATTGGAGTAGGCGGCATTGCATCAGTGCATTTAAAGAATTTGAGCTTAAATGAACATGCGGAGATTGCAGCCGTATGTGATCTATCAGAAGAGAGAGTAAAAGAAGCAAGTCAATTGTACGGAGCAAAAGGGTACACAGATATTGATTTAATGCTTGAAAAGGAAACAATGGATGCGCTGTTTATTTGTGTTCCGCCTTTCGCACATGGGTTTATTGAAGAGAAAGCAGCGTCTAAAGGGATTCATTTGATGGTTGAAAAACCGCTGGGGCTTGAACTGGAAGGTGTTGCTGCGAAAGCAAAAGCGATTGAGCAAGCAGGGATTATCTGCGCATCCGGATATTGTTTGCGCTATCTGGACACTGTGCAAAAAGCAAAGGAATATTTGCAGGATAAGGAAATTGCTATGGTACGCGGTCATTATCTGACTTCTTTTGTTTTAACTCCATGGTATCGAAACATGGACAAATCGGGCGGGCAATTAGTCGAGCAATCAACACATACCCTGGATCTCATCCGTTACTTGGCTGGAGATGTAAGCACGGTTTATGCAAACATGTCGCTGCAGGTGATGAATGATGTACCTGAAATTGATATTCCGGATGTAACTTCTGTCAGCTTTACACTTGAAACAGGCGCAGTAGGTCATCTTGCCAGTTCGTTTATCCAGGCGGATCACAATTCAGGAGTTGAGCTTTATGGGCGGGACTTTAGAGTAGTTCTTGATAACACAACGCTTCACATTATTGAAAAAAATAAAACGGTCACTTACAAATCGAGCATTGATTTCTATGCTGAGCAGGATCGGGCATTTATTGAAGCCATTCGGTTAAAGAATAAAGCTTTTATTCTTGCACCATATGAAGAAGCATATAAAACGTTGGGTGTAACGCTTGCTGCCAATGAATCAAACAAATTGGGCCGGGCTATTCATTTAAAAGAATTTATGTCTGCTGCTGCAGGGGTTCACTAAAAACACTTTAACCAAAATGAGGTGAGAAAATGAGGAAAGTAGCGGTTGTCGGGACGGGAACTATGGGGAAGCTGCACCTTGAAGCATGGTCTAAATTTAACGACTGTGAAATTACAGCAATTATTGGACGCAATGAATCAAGGACGCTTCAGCTTGCTGAACAGTACGGAGTTAAAGGGTTTACAGATTTAGGTGATGCGCTTGAGCTAGTAGAGGCAGATATCGTGGATGTATGTGTGCCAACTCATCTTCACAAGGAAGTCGTTCTGACCGCAGCTAAGGCTGGAAAGTCCATCATTTGTGAAAAGCCTTTAGCTTCGAGCACGAATGAGGCTTTACTCATTTCAGAAGAATGCAAGAAACATAATGTTCCTTTATTTGTCGGACATGTTCTCCGTTTTTCGCCTGAATACATGGAAGCAAGGAAGCAGATAGAAAAGGGTGCAATCGGGAATCCGGGAATCATGAAGCTCTCGAGGGTTGGACCATATCCTCTGGGAAGAGATGATTGGTACGATGATGAATCCAAAAGCGGAGGAGTTGTCCTTGACCTGGGAATTCATGACTTTGATTGGCTGCGCTCTGTTTTTGGAGAGGTTCGGCGGGTGATGGCGAAAAGAATTAAACGTGAGAGACTTGAATACGCTTTGATCACCTTGCGATTCCAATCAGGAGTTATTGTGAATGTATCCCTGGCATGGGGGATGAAAAGCTTCACAAGTTCCTTTGAACTGGCTGGAAGTGAAGGTATGATCACGTATACAAGCTCTCACCATGAACCAGTAAAGGTCGAACTGTTTGGAGAGAGAGAAAAGAATCAAGAAAAGGTCAGCGTCCCGAGCTATCTTATCGTAAGGTCACCGCTGGAAAATCAGCTTCATCATTTTCTGGATTGTATTCAAAACAAAAGTGAATCCAACGTCTCCGTATGTGATGCAATCAAGGCGATTGAAATCGCAGAAGCTGCTTTGGAATCAATGAAAACAAATAAGCCTTATGAACTGATTAAAGGGGAGGTGATGAAATGAAAATCGGCATCATTAGTTTTGCCCACATGCATGCTGCCAGTTATGCAGAGCATTTAACCGCACATGCAGATATCGAGCTTACGGCCATTTGGGATGACAGTTTTGATCGAGGAAGCAAAATGGCTGAACGATTCAGCTGTGAGTATTATGCAGATCTTAAAAGCTTTTTGGAATTGGACCTTGCAGCAGTGGTCATTTGTTCAGAAAACGCAAACCATAAAGAGCATGTTATAGCCGCTGCTAAGGCTAAAAAACATATTTTATGTGAAAAGCCAATTTCAACGAACATAAAAGATGCAGAGGAAATGATTCGTGTATGCAAGCAAGAGGAGGTCATTCTTCAGATTGCGTTTCCTGTTCGTTTCGTACCGGCCATTCAGCGGGTGAGGGAAGTCATTCAAAGCGGAGCACTTGGTGAAATTGTTGCAATTGAGGCCACGAATCACGGTCAAATGCCAGGAGGCTGGTTTGTGCAAAAAGAATTGTCAGGCGGAGGCGCTGCCGTTGATCACATCGTCCATGTGATGGATTTAATCAGATGGATGACAAAAGAAGAAGTAAAGGAAGTATATGCTGAGCTTGATACACGCTTTTATGACATCGGTGTTGAAGATTGCGGCATCGTGACGCTTGAGCTGCAGTCAGGGGCAATCGTGACAATCGATCCAAGCTGGTCGAGACCTGGTTCATTCCCTGCATGGGGAGATGTCACAATGGAAATCGTCGGAACGAAGGGAAGAATAACACTTGACGCTTTCAAACAGCATCTTGTCTTTTTCAATGAACAGGCTAAAAAAATGCAGCATATCGGCTGGGGAGATGACATGGATCATGGTCTTGTCTTGGATTTTATTCAATGCGTAAAAGAAAAGCGGGCTCCATCGATTACAGGAGAGGACGGACTGCGCACGTTAGAGGTTGTTCAGGCAGCTTATGAATCTTATAAGAACAAAGCAATGATCACATTACTTAATGAATAGGAGGGGGAGATATGAGGAAACCATATTCAATTTTATTATGTGTGTGTTTATTGTTGATTATGACAGCCTGCAGCAGTTCCAATCAATCTTCTGCTGATGGGAGAGTTACATTGGAAGTTGCTCTTTGGGATCAAAACATTAGCGAAGTCGTTGACAAATCCATTGATCTATTTGAAAAGGAACATCCAAATGTAAAAGTCAATGTCACCTATATACCTTTTGGGGAATATTGGGCAAAGCTGAGAACGAGTGCAATGGGAGGAAGCGGGCCAGATATTTTTTGGATGAACGGTCCGAACTTTTATCAGTATGCTTCAAAGGGTTTAATAAAAGATCTTCAGCCGTTTATTGAAAAGGATCAGCTTGATACAAGTGTCTATACACCAGCACTTGTTGAACTTTATACGTACGAAGACGATTTGTATGGAATGCCTTATTTCTTGGATTCAGTTGGACTCTTTTATAATAAAAAGTTATTTGATGAAGCAGGTGTGCCTTATCCGAATGAAACATGGACATGGGCAGATATTGAAGAGGCAGGGATGAAATTAACGGATAAAAACAAGAAAGTTTTTGGCTACATTGCACGGTTTGATAATCAGCAGGGCTATTACAATTTGATCCATCAGGCAGGCGGCTTCATCATCAATGAAAAGAAAACGAAATCGGGATTTAGTACCCCGGAATCGAAGGATGCCCTGCTTTTTACAAAAAAATTGATGGACAAAGGAATTTCCCCTTCCGCGAAAACCCAGATCGAGACCAAGGCAGACCAGATCTTTGGATCAGGTAAAGCAGCCATGGTTCCTGCGATTTCCGTTATTGCCCCGACATATAAGGAAATGCTTGGGGATGATCTGGGGGTTGCCCCTCTGCCAAAAGGAAAACAGAAAGCAACAATCGTTCATGGATTGAGCTGGGCAATGAATGGAAAGACAAAGCATGAGGAGCTTGCCTGGGAATTAATGAAGAAACTTTCGGGCGAAAAAGCAGGCAAATATATGGGTGAATCAGGATTCTCCATTCCAGCTTATCAAGAAGCAGAAACAATCTGGATTGAATCCATTCCATCTTTAGATTTAAAAGTGTTTACGGACTCGCTTGCGTTTGGGGTTCCTTATCCAGTCTCAGAAAATACGCAAAAATGGCAAGATACCGAGGTTAAAGAGTTCAAAAATTACTTCTTAGGAAAAACGTCAATAGATGAAGCTGCTGAAAAAGTACAAAAAGAAATGGATAAAATTTTGGAAAGTGAAAAGTAAAGAATAAAAAATTGGCAACTGGATGGTCATATCTTTTCGCTATTCTAAATGAAGGGAGTGTATCGCATGAACTATCCTCCAACGATTAAGGCAGAAACAAGAGAGGTCCTTTCCATCCATCGAAAAAAGAAAAAATGGAATAAAGAAGCCATTGCAGCCTATTTATTTATTGCACCGGTTGTGCTTGGACTTTTTGCATTTTATATGATGCCTGCCATCGCCTCCTTCTATCTTTCCTTTACAGAATGGGATGGACTGACAGCACCTGTTTTTACTGGCTTAGAAAATGCAGTGACCCTGATGCAGGATGAAACCTTTCTGCTTTCAATGAGAAATACACTGTTCTTTACCTTTGTCTCTGTTCCGCTTTCCATCGGCCTGGCTGTGATCGTAGCAGTAATGCTGAATCAAAAGATTAAAGGGATGGTCATTTACAGAACCTTATACTTCTTGCCAGTTGTGACCATGCCGGTTGCCGTTGGGATGGTTTGGAAATGGCTGTACAACTCAGAATTTGGTTTAATCAACTTTGTTCTTGGGAAGCTCCATCTTCCTCAGCCCGAGTGGCTCTTTGATGAAAAAATAGCACTATTTTCAATCATTCTCGTAAGTGTCTGGATGGGTGTTGGGCACAACATTGTACTATTGCTTGCAGGTCTTCAAGGAATTTCAGCATCTTATTATGAAGCTGCAAAGCTTGACGGGGCTTCGCGTTTGCATCAATTTTTTCATATCACCGTTCCATTGTTAACTCCGAGTATTTTTTTCGTTTTCATCATGTCGATGATCAGTGCTCTGCAAATGTTTGATTTGATTTTTATTATGGTCGGCAGTGAAACATCCATCCTTGATCCAATGCGAACAGTGGTATATGGCGTGTGGGAATCAGGATTTAAATATTTTGAGATGGGCTATGCATCAGCCAAAGCGTTCATCCTGTTTATTATCATTTTAATCATTACAATCATTCAAATGCGTCTGCAGAACAAATGGGTACATTACGATTCGTAAAGAAAGGGGAGAGTAAGATGAAAATTCAAAGAGTCTCCATACATGTCTTATTAATCTTCGGAGCTTTTATCATGATCATTCCATTCCTGTGGATGCTTTCCACCTCTTTAAAGACATTTACAGAATCTATGCAGGTTCCGCCGTCTATTTTTCCGAAAGAATGGAAGTTCAGCAACTATGCAGAGGTTTTTACAACAGTCGATTATTTAAGATATTACTCCAACACCATTATTGTAACAGTCTGCAGGACGGCAGCTCAGCTTTTGCTGTGTTCATTGGCTGCATTCGCTTTCGCAAGATTGAATTTTCCATATAAAAATCTGATCTTTATTTTGCTCTTATCTGTTTTAATGGTCCCTGCACAGGTTGTCATGATTCCAAGCTTTGTCATCATGAGCAAGCTGGGCTGGATCAACACGTTTTATGCGCTGATTGTTCCCGGCATGTTCAGTGCTTTCGGAGTCTTCCTCTTGCGTCAATTTTTCATGTCCATCCCTAAAGAGCTTGATGAAGCAGCGAAAATGGACGGCTGCTCGCTGTTCGGAATTTATTGGAGAATTATTCTGCCTCTATCAAGGCCGGCGCTTGTCGCACTTGCTATCTTTACCATCCTTGCCTCGTGGAATGATTTCTTATGGCCATTAACGATGACCAATTCTGAGAGCATGCGGGTATTGTCTGTCGGAATAGCGAACTTCCAGGGACAGCACGCAACCAATTATCCATTGCTCATGGCGGGCGCCTTAATGGCAACTATCCCAATGATTCTGCTGTTCCTTTTCCTGCAGAAGTATTTAATAGAAGGAATTACATTGAGCGGAGTTCGGAAGTAAGCGCATTTAATTAAAATACTAAATGATATAAATGGTTTTAAAGTTGGATATTCATAGAGAAATGGGGGGATTATGTGCAAACAACAACTCAAACATCTCCAGGTAACTCTAGCAAACTGGTTCTAAACAGACGGAAGAAAATTTTTACAAAGCGAGATGCTGCTGGATATCTTTTTTCAGCACCTCTATTATTAGGAATCTTTGGATTTGCTGTTTATCCAATGATTGGTGCGCTTATCTTGAGTTTTAAAAAATCATCAAGCTCATTTGAAGGAAGCTGGGCAGGTTTCAGCAATTACAAATATGTTCTAACGGATTCATTGTTTTGGCAATCAATCTACAACACTCTTTATATGGGAGCTTTGACGGTTATATTGGGAGTTTCTTCTTCCTTTATTCTGGCAAGTTTGATTCATAATGTCGCTTCCTCCAAATGGAGAAATTTCTTTAAAGGTGTCTATTTTCTTCCTAATGTGGTTTCGCTGGTTGCAACAAGTATCTTATTCTCTTTGCTTTTCAGTCCTGGAAATGAAGGGCTTCTAAATTACGTTCTCGGCTTGATTGGAATGGAGCCGATCGGATGGTTTACTGATCCCTCCTATTCTCGTTTTAGTATTGTTTTGATGACGCTTTGGGGAATGCTCGGCTATAATACGATTATTTTTATAGCTGCTTTGACTAGCGTTCCAAGGGATTTATATGAAGCAGCTGAAGTTGACGGAGCGAACTGGTTTCAGAAATGGCTTTATATCACTGTTCCATATTTAAAGCCAATTATTATTTTTATGGTCATTATAGGAACGATTAATGCAATGAAGCGTTTTACGGATGTTTGGCTGATCGGGGGAACAGCCGGAAATCCTGCAGGATCTTTGATGACAGCTGTCCTTTATATTTATAGAAATGCCTTTTTGGCTTCTCAAATGGGAATTGCAACAGCGGCATCCTATATTCTCTTTATGATCATTCTTATCCTAACCATTATCATGCTGTACTCAAATAAAAAAAATAATCTGGATTAAAGGAGGAATATCATGAAAATTGTACCGGATCAAATCCAACAGAAACACTCTGGAAGATTTATCCTTAAAGAAATGGCCCCCCAAAAAAAGGTTCGATTTGGAGGACATCTGTTGACTGGAATTTTGTTTTTGGGCTCTCTCATCATGATTGTCCCCTTTATCTGGATGGTCACGACAAGCTTTGACTGGGGAGCAAGGCTGAATATTCCTTTTCCCCCAAGATTTTGGCCAGAGGAGCCTTCGCTTATGCCTTATGAGGCAGCATTTACAAATGTTCCAATGATCAAATACATGATTAATTCGCTTCTTGTAGCAATAGGTGTAATTTTAATCAGTTTAATGTCAGCCTTATTTTCCGGATATGCCATTTCCAAGCTTAAATTTAAAGGAGCAGGGATTGTTTTGGTTCTTGCACTCAGTACGATGATGATTCCATTTGAGATGACAATGATTCCTCAATATTTGCTTTTCGATAAACTGCAGCTTCTTGATACTTACTGGGCCTTTTATCTTCCCGCATTAAATTATGCATTTGGCACTTTTTTGGCAAAGGCATTTATTGATCAGCTTCCAGGGAGTCTGCGAGAAGCTGCAATCATAGATGGTGCGAATGAATTCACCGTTTTTTTAAGAATCTATCTTCCGCTATGCATTCCGATTCTTGCAACGATGGTCATCCTGCAATTTCTGGGTGTCTGGAATGATCTATTATGGCCGCTGCTCGCACTGAAAAGTCCCGATAAATATACCATTCAATTAGGGCTTGCTATGTTTACGTACAACAAAGATATTCCTCTGCCTTCTATTATATTGGCGGCAACAAGCGTAAGTCTTGTGCCAATCGTTGCTGTTTATTTATTTCTGCAAAAATATATCGTGGAAAGCATTGCTTTATCAGGAATTAAGCAATAATTGTCCTGCTTTGCCGGGATAAATTGCATAAAAAAGAAGAGAGGGGAACCAAAATGAAAAAACTCATGATCATGTTTCTTGCATTTCTTATGTTTTTTTCGCTGATCGCTTGCTCTTCAGAATCCGGCAGTACAAGTGTAAACAAAAATATCAAGGTGGTCTCAGAGGTAAAAGGAACGGTCAGGGTGGCTCTTGCAGGATGGCAGTTAGAGAATGGACTTGACCCAATCACAGGCATTCAGGCAACGGGATTAAAAGAATATGTGGAAAAAGAATTCAAACCGAGATATCCCAACATTAAATTAGAACTGTATCAAGTTCCATGGGAAAATGCTCAGGCGAAACAGACAGCTCTTCTGCAATCAAACGATGTTGATGTTCTTTATACTGGAGGCGCATTCGCTTCACAATGGATGGAAAAGGGATTGCTCCGTGGAATCGACGATTTAATCGAAAAGGATTCATCATTTGATTCAAGCATTTATTTAGATGGTATTTGGGAGAATTCGTACAGTACAAAATCGTTTAAAGGAGAGAGATACGGTCTTCCTGCAGTACTTGGAAGAAGGATAACCATCTACGATAAAAAAATCTTTGATGAATGGGGAGTAGATTATTTATCTGACAAGCCTACTCCTGAAGAGATCTTGGATAAAGCGAAAGAAATGACAGGTAAAAATCCGAAAACAGGCAAGCAAAACTACGGGTTATGGTGGAATGGAAATGCATTAAATGCTTCTACTTTTGTTGCATTGGCTCATGCTTATGGTGCTAAAGGGGCAGAAGGAAGCCTGGATGATGCTGCTAATATTAAATGGATGCTTAATACTCCAGAAATGGTAAAGGTTCTTGAATGGCTTGAAAAAGCTGCAAAGTATCCTCCGAAAGCATTTATTAATAATCAAGGAGCAGAAAACTTCGGACTGGAAAAAAATCGAATTGCCATTGCTTTAGATCATTCTGGAGCAGGCACAATGGGAGAATTCCAGGCAAATAAAGACGAAAAGCTTTTAGATCGATTTGAGACAAGCTTAAATCTTGGACCAAACGGCGAGGGCTGGGTGGCTGCAGATCCTTTTGTTATGGCAAAAGACGCAAATAATGTTGAGGCCTCGTGGGAGGTCATGAAATTTTTAACTGGCTATGAAACTCAAAAGCACAACTATGATAACTACAAATTTACGCCAACTTTAAAAGAATCTGACTTCGTGAACAAAAATGACAAATATATGAAACGGGCAATGGAGGTAGCGGATATCTCGAAATCGACGCTAATGGATGAGGCAAATCCGTTTTTCAGCAGTGAAATAGCTCCGGCTATTAATGGATTTATCAGTAAAGCAGCAAATAAACAGGCACCTGATATTCAAACATTTCTGGATGATCTGCAAAAACGTGCTGAGAGCTGGTCTGCCAGACAATAGAAAAGATATGAAGGCGCCTGATGTTACGACTCAATTAAGAGGTGGTTAAATATGAAAATTGGATTAAGTTCGTATAGTCTGGTTTCTGCGCTGAAATCAAAAGAGATTGATATTTTAGAAGCGATCAGCTGGATTGCGGAACAAGGGGGAGAGCACATTGAAATTGTTCCCTTCGGATTTACACTTGATCACAATCCTGATTTAATCGAAGCAATTTGCCAAAGGGCCGATAGCACCGGCATCGAGATATCTAATTATGCAATTGGAGCTAATTTCATTTCTTTAACAAGCGAAGAATTTGAGAAAGAAATCGATCGTGTTAAGGGACAAGTTGATATCGCCTCACAATTAGGAGTTAAGCTGATGCGCCATGATGTTGCCTCAAGGCCTCCGCATGATGCTTCCATCCAGCAATTTGAAAAAGATCTGCCGGAGATTGTTGAGGCGTGCCGCAGGATTGCTGATTATGCTGCTGAGCATGGAATTACAACGAGCATTGAAAATCATGGGTATTTTGTTCAGGCGAGTGACCGTGTTCAAACCGTTGTGAATCATGTGAATCGGCCTAATTTTAAAACAACGCTTGATGTGGGAAATTTCATGTGTGCGGATGAGGAATCTGTATCAGCGGTAAAAAAGAATATACCGATTGCTTCCATGGTTCATATTAAAGATTTTTATTTGCGTCCGTCGCATTTCAATCCTGGAGAGGGCTGGTTCCCGACAGCATCTGGAAACTATCTGCGGGGAGCAATTATTGGTCATGGCGATATCGCGATGAGGGAGGTTTTAAAAGTGATCAAACACTCAGGATATGACGGGTATCTGTCAGTAGAATTTGAAGGAATGGAAGAGTGTAAAACAGGCTCAAGAATCAGTATGGAAAATGTGCGCAGAATGTGGGAAGAAGTTTAAACTAATGTGGAAAATGGGAGGATTAAGCGATGAGTAAACTAAAGATCGGAGTCATTGGTGCTGGTTCTATTTCAGAGATGCATCTGCAGTCCTATGAAAATAATGATTTTGCAGAATTGTATGCGATCTGTGATTTGAATGAAGAAAGAGCACATGAAAAAGCAAAAAAGTACAATGCGTCAAAGGTTTATTATGATCATGAATCGCTACTTGCTGATCAGGAGATTGATGCTGTCAGCATATGTACTTGGAATAACTCTCATGCCGAAATTGCCATTGCTGCACTTGATGCAGGCAAACATGTATTAGTTGAAAAACCGCTTTGCACAACAGTAGCTGATGCATTGAAAATTGAAGAGGCGGTCAAACGAAGCGGTAAGCTCCTGCAAGTTGGTTTCGTCAGACGTTACGCATCAAATACTGCAATTATTCAAAAATTCGTGAATCAAAATCATTTTGGCGAAATCTACTACGCAAAAGCCTCTTGTTTGCGCCGTTTAGGAAATCCTGGAGGCTGGTTTGCGGATAAAGACAGATCAGGAGGAGGACCTCTCATTGATCTTGGAGTCCATGTCATAGACATTTGCTGGTACTTAATGGGGAAACCGAAAGTGAAATCGGTCAGCGGCAATACGTATTCAAAGCTCGGAAATCGGTCTAATGTTGAGCATCTATCGTTTTATCAAGCGGCAGATTATGATCCTGATAAGAACACAGTGGAAGATCTGGCTAACGCCATTATCCGATTTGAAAATGGCGCTTCATTGATGGTGGATGTCAGCTTTACCCTTCATGGGAAAAAAGATGAATTATCAGTGAAATTGTATGGAGATAAGGGAGGATTTGAGCTTGAGCCCGAATTATCCATCGTTACTGAACATCATGATATTATTTTGAATGCAACGCCTCAGATCGATAAGCTTTCTTTCGATTTTATACAGGCTTTCCAAAATGAAATTGATCACTTTATTGCAGCATGTAAAGGAGAAAAAGAAACGCTGAGTCCGGTAGAAGATGGAATTGAAATGATGAAAATACTTTGTGCGATCTATGAATCCAGTGAAAAAGGTATGGAAATACAGTTCGGACAGAGCGTTGAAGTGTAATAGAATCTAAATTGTGTATGGAAAGGAGGAGAATCGTCTAATGAGTACCGGCTGGGTTACTGGAAATCTCTACAGACTATGCGATTGGTTTTACAGGCTCGCTTTCTTAAATTTAATATGGATTGCGTTTACTCTGGCCGGATTCATTCTATTTGGCATCTTTCCTTCCACGACAGCTGCATTTTCTGTCATACGGAAATGGTTAAGAGGAGAAAAAGATGTGCCGCTTGTCCGCACGTTCTGGCAATCCTACCGTAAGGAATTCATTCATTCTAATAAGCTTGGCATACTTTTTGGACTCACTGCCTGCATCCTATTAGTTGATTTGAAGTTTGTACAAACTTTGCATGGGGTGGCATTCATCTCTTTAACAAGCATTTTTAGCTTATTGATTATTTTGTTCGTATTTACTCTGATCTACATTTTTCCTGTATATGTTCATTATGAGCTGAGGACACTTTTATACATTCGGCAAGCTTTCTTGATTGCTATCGTAAATCCTATTCAGACCATTTTGCTGGTGCTTGCGTCAGTACTCTCCTTCTACGTCACTATGATGCTGTCAGGTCTCTTTCTTTTCTTTGGAATAAGCGGTATCTCGCTTTTGATTATGTGGTATTCATTACGAATCTTTATGAATATGGACATGGAAATAAAAAAGCATCTTGCACCAGAAAGTTAAGGTGAATAACTAAAAAATGATTTTTATTTTAAAAACCTTCTACTTTTGTTTCAGCTTAAGCGTAGGATCCCTTCAATTTCTTAATTTATACTATGGTGAGATTGGGCTTGCGAAAGGGCAGATTGGCATCCTGTTTGCAATCGGGCCGCTTGTGATGATTGTTGCTCAGCCTGTATGGGGTGTACTGACGGATTTATGGGACCGGCCCAAGGCAACGCTGCTATTGACTCTCTTTGGTTCAGCAGGGACAGCCGTCTTTTTTCCCTTTGCATATGAGTTTCATCATTTCGTCGTTTTAAATCTTTTTTATTGGTTTTTTCAAAGCTCCATTAACCCAATTGCCGATAGTACAGCTCTTGCTTTGCTGGAAGATCGCAATGATTTTGGCAAAGTCCGTTTGTGGGGCTCGTTAGGGTATGCAATCGGTGTCATCAGTATAGGGAGAATTCTTGATTATATCGGGTTAGAATTCATGTTCTTGCTGCACAGTGCAGTGCTGCTTTTAACATTGCTTGTATTATTGAGACTGCCGATTCAAAAAGGCGAGAAGAAGCATTTTCGTATGAAGGAAGCGGCTGGCCTCCTAAAAAATCAAGCATTTGTGGTGTTCTTGTTATTTAATTTTTTGCTGCAGCTGACGATCAATGCGAATAACTCGTTTTATGGCATTCATTTGCAGTCCCTTGGTGCCAGCATTACAATAGTAGGGTTTACGCTGCTTTTAAAATCAATTTTGGAAATTCCTTTTTTCGCGGTATCGGGCAAACTGATGAAGAGATTTTCTTATCCTATGCTTTTGTCATTTGCCGCTTTTAGTTATGCATGCAGGTGGAGTGTGCTGGGTTTCAGCGATCATTTGCAAGTGCTGATTTGGACTCAGATCTTGCTTAGTTTTTCTTTTAGTATTCACTATTTTGCATCTGTAGCCTATGTAGATGTATTGACACCGCAAAATTACCGGGCTACCGGTCAAACTCTTTATACGGCTGTAACCCTTGGATTGGGCGGAGTATCAGGCAATCTTTTAGGCGGAGGGGTTCTGAATCATTTTGCAGCAGACACAATGTACCAGCTCACGACTATCTTTGCACTTGCTGGCATTCCGTTTTTATGGATGAAAAAGAAAGGTCCCTCAATAAAGGCCAGCCAAATTAAAGATATCTAAAAAAGAATTTGTTCTTTTCCTGAATATAAATCTAGTAAGTCTCTCCCATAACAGGGAGGGGCTTTTTCTTTATTTTTGACCGTATTTTTAGCGAAAATGTAAAAATAGTATGAACTTAATGACGAATGATCCCGAATCTTTACACAAAACTAAAACTCTTTTACACTGCCTTAACCATGCCAACTTGTTGATAAGTTAGATTATAGATAGTAAGTGAAGAGGAAGGAGGAATCAGAATGAAAGTTCAGGATGAGGCGATCTTGCACTTGCAGATTGCAGAGTCGATTATTGAAAAAATTCGCAGCGGAGAGTATCTGGAAAGCGAAAAGATTCCTTCGGAAAATGAGCTTTGCCGTCAATTTCATGTGAATCGGCATGTGGTGAGGCAGGCGATTGCGAGAATGACCAATCTCGGGTGGGTCACACCTGTTCAGGGAAAGGGCTGCTATATTAATCGCATTATGAAACCCGTCCAGTACGTTCTGTCCTCTCAAACTCGGTTTTCAGAGAATATGTCAAATCAAGGCGTTCCGCATAAAAGCAAGCTTCTGCATTGGGAAATAGGCATGCCGTCAGAAGAGGAGCGAGTCCATCTGGAGCTTGAGGAAAGTGATACCATCTATCGTTTAGAGATTTTGAGATATGTAGATGAGACACCGATGTCCGTCACGACGACCGTTTTTCCAGTAATAGAGGTCCCTGGACTGGAAAACAAGTTTGAAGGGTTTCATTCCTTATATGGGCTGCTTGAAAAGCACTATCAGTTTCGTCCTGTGCGAAGCAAATCGATCTTTCATGCGAGTCTTCCATTTTTGAAGGATGCAAAAGTATTGCGTATTCCTGAGAGCGTGCCAATTGTGCAAATTGAAAGTCTGATGAACCATCCAGGCGGTTCACCAGTTGAATACAGTATTGCAAGAGTCAGAAGCGACATGCATCGATGTCTGATCGAATTTTAAGGGGGTGTTGTCTGCATTTATTTGGAGAGATTTTGTGTTTGCTGAAAATTCGATTTACACCACACTAAAACAATTTAAAAGGAGAATTTTCTATGAAAAAATGGTTTGTTCTTATGTTCCTCTTTACTTTTGCAGCAGTGATGTCAGCATGTTCAGCAGATGCTCAAAGCGGAGGCGGAGGCAGCGATGATACTTTAACGATTGCCTGGTATCCAAATGAGTCGGGTGCGGATTTAAAAGGTGCCCGTGAAGAGATTGGAAAAGTAATTGAAGAAGCAACAGGCAAGAAAGTCGAGCACAAAACGACGACAGATTACATCATTGCAATCGAATCAATTGCAAATGGAAATGCAGACATCGCATTTATGGGTGCGCAAGGATATATTGAAGCAAATGCTAAAAATGATAAAGTACAGCCTTTAGTCGTTCCAAGCGGAGCATCAGGCACAATTGATGACGCTGTTTATCACAGCTGGCTTGCGGTTCAAAAAGAGAATGCAGACTCTTATAAAGACGGAGAAGAGTTTAAGATTGATTCTATCGCAGATAAAAAGTTTTCTTTTGTTTCAAATAGTTCAACTTCAGGCTTTAAAGTACCATCTGACGGAATTGTTTCTTATTTCGGCAAAATGGACGAGTACAAGGATTTAAAAGCAGAGGATTTGTTAGAAGGCGGGAAGTTCTTCAGCGAGGTTCAATATGGCGGTTCTCACCAAGGATCAGCAGTGAATTTGCTGACAGGAAAATCGGATGCAGCAGCATTTTGTGATACATGTGTACAAAACTATGTAGAGCTTTCTGAAGGTAAACAGAATACTGCTGGTGCGGTTTACAAAGTGAAAGAGGATGCTGCAGAGCCATTTAATACAGTACCAGGAAAAGAATTCACGTTAATTTCTGTTACACCAGTATTGAATGCACCATTTACAGTCAATACAGAATCAGTCAGTGAAGAAGATATTAAATCTCTTAAAGAAGCGTTTACTTCTGATGAAATGGCAAGCAATGAGAACATTTTTGTTCCGGAAGATTCAGAGACTTCAGGCTTATTCTACAAGACGGATAAAGAGCGTTTCCTTGAGGTTGAAGATGCATGGTTTGATCCGATTCGCGAATTATCAAAATAAATAAATGAAGAAGAGGGAGATAACTATGACAACGTTGCTTCAATTAAACGGAGTATCTAAGCAGTATGGAAAAGATACGAAGGCGTTATCAGATGTTACCTTCTCTGTAAACGAAGGAGAGTTTGTTTCCATTATTGGTCCATCAGGAGCAGGGAAATCAACGCTCCTTCGTTGCATCAACAGGATGATTGATGCGACTGACGGAGAAATTATGTTTGATAATACGAATTTGCAGTCTTTAGGAAAACGGGAATTGAGACAAGCCAGAACGAAAATTGGCATGATCTTTCAGCACTATAATCTTGTGAATCGTTTAAGCGTGATTGAAAATGTGCTGCATGGAAGACTTGGCTATAAATCAGTTTTCGCCGGTATGCTTGGTATTTATAAGGAAGAAGAAAAACAGAATGCTTTGAAAATCCTTCAAGCATTAGGACTTGGCGATCAGATTTATAAGAGATGTGATCAGCTGAGCGGCGGACAAAAACAGCGTGTTGGCATTGCAAGAGCATTAATTCAAGATCCAAGGCTGCTGCTGTGTGATGAACCGATTGCTTCGCTTGATCCAAACGCTTCAAAAATTATTATGGATCATTTAAAGACTATCTCCACATCGATGGGAATTACGGTCCTTGTTAATTTGCATCAAGTGGATGTTGCATTAAAATATTCTGACCGCATTATTGGTGTCAGTAAGGGTGAGATTGTTTACGATGGCCCTCCGAAAAATTTAACAACAGATCAAATACACAGTATATATGGCTCAGAAGCGGGAGAATTGATTATGGATGCAGGTGGTCGCAATGCAGTCTAACTTCTTTATGAAAAAACGAATTCAATCTGCAGTGATCTTGGCCGTTCTTTTATCGGTCACATACGGGGCGATGATGATCACGCAATTTAGTTTGCAAGATGGGCTAGCCTCCATTCCAAAAGCGATTGTTTGGGGATTTTCAAATTTTTATCCAACTAGTGAATCTTTAGAAAATCTTCCTTCAATCTTTGAAAAGCTAATTGAAACATTGCTGATTTCCATTGCAGCAGCATCTATGGCATCTGTGCTTGCGGTTTTCTTTGCGATTGCCGGTTCGAAAACAACGAAAGTAAATGGTTTTTTTGCAGGTGTAAGCAGGGGAATTGCTACTCTATTTCGGAATATCGATGTTGCTGCCTGGGCCATGATTTTGCTTTTTTCCTTTGGACAAAGCTCTCTGACTGGATACTTTGCTTTATTCTTCGTATCCTTTGGCTTTCTGACAAGAGCATTCATGGAAACGATTGATGAAGTCGGTCATGGCGCAGTTGAGGCTTTGCAGGCAACAGGTGCCGGTTATTTTACGGTAATCATTCACTCTGTCATCCCTGCAAGCCTGCCGCAGATGATCAGCTGGGTGCTGTTCATGATTGAAACCAATATTAGAAGTGCAACGCTGGTTGGTATCTTGACAGGGACAGGAATCGGATTTTCTTTTGACCTTTATTATAAAAGTCTTAATTATTCTTCAGCGAGCCTGGTCGTTCTTCTTATTGTTGCTTCCATATTGCTCATTGAAACCATCTCTAATTATGTGAGGAGGGTGATTTTATAATGAAGACAGATGGCTTTTCCATACCTCCTAATGCTGAAGGAAAACGGATTAAAGTAAAGCCGTTTAATAAATCGTCATTTATTATACAGCTGACGATGATGGCCCTTGCTATTCTTACAGTTTATGGGTTTATAAGCTTTGATTATAAGGATGTTACTTTGCTCGGAGGTCTTGCGTCTACATTTGATAACTTTAAAGTCATGTTTACTGAGGCTCATTTTGTTCACTTCACCTTTTCAGAAGCGATTTATCAAGTGCTTATTACAGTTGGGCTCGCAGCTCTTACTACCTTGTTTGGAGCTGTGATTGCCTTGTTTCTTGGGCTGTTTGCAGCACGGAATTTATCGAATGAAAAGGTTTCAGCTGTGATTAAAGGCGCTGTTGCTTTTATTCGTGCAGTTCCAACAGTTCTCTGGGTATTAATTTTTGCCGTGGCTGCCGGACTTGGCAGTGTAGCTGCGGTTATCGGGATGACTTTTCATTCTGTCGGATATTTAATCAAGGCCTATTCCGAGTCCTTTGAAGAGATGGATGAAGGTGTGATTGAAGCTTTGCGGGGCAGCGGCGCAAGCTTCTGGCATATTGTATTTCAGGCCGTTATTCCTTCGACTATTACTTATCTTATTTCATGGACATTTTTAAGATTTGAAATTAACTTCGGTGTAGCTGTTGCAATGGGTGCAGCAGCAGGTGCAGGCGGAATTGGCTTTGATCTGTTCATGGCAAGCGGTTTTTACTTTGATCTCAGAGAAGTAGGTATGATCACTTACTTTATATTAACATTTGCGATATTACTTGAAATTTTAGCGATACGAATTAAATCAGGACTTCATGTCCGCTAAAGGAACGCCGAATGCTTCGGCGTTTTTTTGTTGGATCTTAGTCTGCAGGATCCACCTTCTCTTTATCCCGATACATTCTAAACCGTATGAATGTAAAAAAACGACAATCAGGTCTTTAGCCCAAACATCTACTTCTCACTCAATAAGAGTTCCGTTTTTCGTTGCTTTACTCATTCTTAACCTTTTTTTACATTCCCTTAACCTTTGAAACTTGGCGACAAGTTAGATTGTAAGTAAGGTATATATCTTAAACATGATCTGAGAGGAGAACCTATGAAAAAATCAAGGTTATCAAAGATTTTAATCGAAGGAAATCCGCAGCTGCTTGAGAAATTGGCAGCACAAGTGCAAGAAACTCATACTGTGAATGTTAAGAGGTCACCAAGTACGGGTCTTGTCATGATGAAAACGCGTGACTCGGTATCAAGGCAGCCGTTTTATATGGGTGAAGTTCTCATAACAGAATGCACGGTCGAAATCGATGGCATTTTCGGAATGGGTGTGCTGATGGGTGAAGAGCCTGACCGTGCCTACTCAATCGCGCTTGTTGATGCAGCCTTTAATGCAAAGCTTCCAATTACAGACGTTTGGCTGACAGAACTAGAAGAGGAAGAAAGGAAAATAAATTCATATCAGCAAATAGAGATGTCAAAACTGGCTGGATCTAAAGTGAATTTTGACACCATGGAGGATTACAATGACAAAAGTTGACCTGCTGTTTGATGCTGTGCATGATACACAGCAAATCTACCGCAAGCTATTAGATTGTATGGCCAGGCCAGGAAAATTGAATTCCATTGAGCCTTTCGTTCAAAGTCTTGAACATGGTGATTTATTTCCAAAACCGCTGCTTAGTCTTGCCTATACCCTTGTTGATCGGGAAGTGAGCTTCCATGTCATTTCAAATCAAACGGAGAACATTCAAAAGAATATCCATTGGCAAACCTTTAGTCCGTATGCAGACCTGCATGAAGCAGACTATGTTTTTATCGGGAAGCAGCTGAGCAATGACGAAATCGGAGAACTTATGAAGAAGTTAATGATTGGAACACTTGAAGATCCTCACTTAAGCGCGACGGTCCTTATTGCAGTAAACGCATTGGCTGAAGTTCCTGGCGATGGATGGAAGCTGAGATTAACCGGACCTGGCATTCAAGGTGTAAAAGATATATATATTGATGGCCTGCCATGTGCCTGGATTGCAGAAAGAAATAAGTTAACCAGTGAGTTTCCTTTAGGAATTGACATGATTTTAACAACCGATACTGGTGATATGATAGCCATTCCCCGTACAACGGTGATTGAAAGCGAGGCGGTCTAGGGTGGGGTATGTTGCAGTGACTGGAGGCCAAAAAGCCATTCTGCATGCTGAGAGTCTAGTTAAATATTTTCGCCTGAGACAGGCAAAAGAAACGATCACAACGGATCAAATTGAGAGTCAAATGCGTTTGCTGATCGATCGGGTTATGGGGGAAGGCGGTCTTTACGCACCAGAATATGCGGCCCTCGCCCTAAAACAATCAGAGGGAGATCCAGCTGAAGCAGCCTTTTTATTAAGAGCATACCGTTCGACGCTTCCAAGAAACTACTATTCTCTAACCATTGAACCAGGGGATATGAGAGTCATGAGAAGGATTTCTTCATCCTTTAAAGATATTCCAGGCGGACAGCTCCTTGGGCCAACCTATGATTATACCCATCGGCTGTTAAATTTTGATTTGAGAACTGAGGATGACGATGAGATTCAATCATTTTTGGAATCTATGAACCTTGAAGCTCATGATTTGGAGTCTGAGCATTCTTTTCAAAAAGTCGCAGACTTGTTAAGAGAGCAAGGGCTGCTTTCGAATCGGGAGAAAAATGATGAGGAGCCGTTTGATATTACTCGTGAAAAAATTACGTTTCCAGCTTCGCGTTCAGCCAGGCTTCAGTCTTTAGCAAGAGGTGAAACAGGAGCCATGACAGCAATGGCCTACAGCAGCATGAGAGGATATGGAGTTGTCCATCCGACAATTGGGGAATTGCGTGTCGGACACTCAGATGTTCACATCCCATATCCGTTTGGAGATGAGGATGACAGTCTCTATATTGGTGAAGTCATGCTGACTGAAGTT
This sequence comes from Bacillus sp. UMB0893, assembly GCF_002858905.1. Lineage (NCBI taxonomy): Bacteria > Bacillati > Bacillota > Bacilli > Caryophanales > Bacillaceae > Bacillus > Bacillus sp. UMB0893. The sequence goes on from NZ_PKLB01000001.1 coordinate 321,773, forward strand.
GAAACGATCAACTCTTTTACTCAGAACGATCAAGGTGAAGTTGAATTTATGCTTGGCTATGGGCTGACTTTTGGTCAAAACGAAGTAAAGGCCATTGCGATGGCGATTTTGGAAAGAAGCCTTGAAACAAAAGGAACATCACCTGCACAGGATGAAGAGTTTGTCCTGCTGCATATTGACAGCATTGAATCAAACGGCTTTGTCTCTCACTTGAAACTGCCGCATTATATTACGTTTCAATCAACACTTGACCGAATTAGACAAGCGCAAACTGAATCTGCTTCTAAAAAGCCTCATTCTGAAAGAGAAGGATCATTCAGTCATACGTAATAAAAAGAGAAAGGAGTGCCTATTCATGAAACAGCAGCTGAAGCAATCGTATAATTATGCTTTTTTAGATGAAGGATCAAAAATGGAAATCCGCCGTTCCACATTGAAGGCCATTGCCATACCAGGTTATCAAGTGCCTTTTGCATCAAGAGAACTGCCAATCGGCAGAGGCTGGGGAACGGGCGGACTGCAGCTTACCTTATCACTGATTGGTGAAAATGATTGTGTAAAGGTCATCGATCAAGGCCATGATGACAGCGTGAATGCCGTCAGCATCAAGAAGCTGATTGAAAATTGTTCAAATGTCACAACAACCAATGATTCCAATGAAGCAACCATCATTCAAACAAGGCACAGAGTTCCTGAGGTACCTCTGCGGGAGGATCAGATTTTAGTTCTTCAAGTTCCGCTGCCTGAACCGCTTAGAAGAGTGGAAGCAAAGGAACAGGAAACGAAAAAACTCCATGCTGAAATGGATTACAGTACGATGTGGCTCAGATTATACGAAGATATTGTTCACTACGGAAAAATTACGATTGGCGCAGACTACCCAAGCTTGGTTAATGGCCGCTACATTTTTAATCCAAGCCCCATTCCGCGCTATGATTTACTGAAGCTTCATCAAGCGGAAGGGCTCTATCTATTCGGAGCAGGAAGGGAAAAGAAGATTTACGCGATTCCGCCATATACGAACGTGGCTCCGCTTGAATTTGACGATTATCCATTTGAAGTTGAACAGTTTGAAGGCAAAAGATGTCATGCTTGCGGAAGTGAAGATACATTTCTAGATGAAATCTATAATAGTGAAACTGGTGAGAAAGTGCATCAATGTTCTGATACCGGCCACTGTGCACAGGTTCAGGCTGAAAGGGGATTAGAAGTATGATACAGCAGGCAGTGGAAATCCAGGAAGAATCCCCTCTTTTAAAAGTAAGAAACATGAACAAACGATTTGGAAAAGGATGCACTCAATGTGAAACACCTCAGGCACTTAAGGGCGAAGACAACCGCTGCCCGCATTGCGGAAGTGTCTGGGCCTGCATTGATGTGAATTTTGATTTGTACAAAGGAGAAATTCTGGGGATTGTCGGGGAAAGCGGATCAGGGAAAAGCTCCCTGGTTAAAAGCCTTTATTTTGATGATACGATTACATCGGGTATAGCAACAATCTCCACTTATAAAGATGGAAATACAGATATTTTCTCAGTATCAGCCCAGCAAAAGCGTTACATTCGCAATTATATGATGGGAATGGTTTATCAAAATCCATGGCTTGGTCTTAAAATGTCCTTTTCAAGCGGAGGGAACATTGCTGAAAAATTAATTGCCTCCGGGACATATCATGTTGGGAACATTCGTGAACGTGCATCAGAGCTGCTGGAACATGTGGAAATACCGATCAGCCGAATGGATGAGCTTCCTAAAAATTTCAGCGGAGGCATGCAGCAGCGCGTTCAGATTTCAAAAGCGATGGCGAATAATCCCCCCATTCTTCTGCTTGATGAGGTCACAACCGGACTTGATTTATCGGTTCAAGCGAAAGTATTGGATCTGATCCGCAAAATTCAGCGTGAGTTAGGCGTATCCATGATTGTAGTTTCACATGACCTTGGAGTAATTCGAATGCTTGCCGATCGTACAATGGTAATGAAAAGCGGAAAAGTAGTCGAGCAAGGATTAACCGATCAAATTCTCGAAGATCCGCAGCATCCGTATACACAGCTGCTTGTGCATTCTCTTTTATAAATTCATTTTGATGAGGTGACCTATGAAAATTTATCATGCAAAAATTGTGACCCCTGAAAAAGTCATAGAGAATGGAACGATTGAAATTCTCGGCGAGAGAATCGTCTCGATTACAGAAGGCTATCCGGAATTGATTGATTTTGACGATATCGATGCTGAGGGAAAATGGGTACTTCCAGGATTGGTTGATTCTCATAGCGATGCGATTGAATTAGAGCTTGAGCCCCGTCCGAACAGTACATTTCCGATTGAAATCTCATTTTATGAGCTGGAAAAAAAGCTTGTTGGAGAAGGTATTACAACAATATATCATTCTTTATCGCTAATGGAAGAAAACGCGAAAAAATGGATCCGTCAAAACAATACGGTCCTGCAGGTGATTCATGATATTAAACGTTTGTCATCCGGAAGACAATTAATTCGCCACAAAACTCACTTAAGATATGAGATTACGAATACTGTTGCAGTCGAAAACGTGAAAAAAATGATGAAGGATGGAAAAATTGATCAGCTTTCCTTCATGGATCATACACCTGGACAAGGTCAATTTCGTGACCTCGAAGTTCATAAAAGGCTATTAATGGAGCACCGTCATTTTTCAGAGGAAGAAGCAAAGCTTGTCATTGAAGAAAGCAAGCTGATGCCAAAATTAGATGGTGAAATTTTAGCGGAGCTGTCAAAGCTCGCAGCTGAATACAAGATTCCCCTTGCCTCTCATGATGACGATACGCTTGAAAAAATTGAATTAGTGAAATCATGGAACGCTGTTATCAGCGAGTTTCCGATTGAACTGGAAGTAGCAGTGAAAGCGAAAGAAGAAGGGCTATATGTGGTAATGGGTGCACCAAATGCACTGCTCGGAAAATCTCACAGCAACAATGTTTCGGCATTAGAAGCCGTTATGCATGGAGCTGTTGATATTCTATGCTCTGACTATTATCCTTCATCTCTTTTGCATGCAGCTTTTAAATTATATAAAGAGGGAATGCCAATCTATCAAGCTTTTAATATGGTGTCATTGAATCCTGCAAAAGCACTTGGCATTGTGAATACAGTAGGTTCAATTGAAGAAGGAAAGCTTGCAGATCTGATTCTGGTTAGTGAAGAAGAAATGAGTCCGGTCCTGCAAACGGTCTTAGTGAACGGTCAGGTTGTCTGTCAGATGAATTATCACCGCCCGGCTGCAGTTCCAATCCCAATGTAAAGGAAATGAGTTCAGTGAAATTATCAGAAAAGCCAACCATTCACGAAGGTGCAAAGGTTTTTGAAAGTACACTTGGCGCTTGGACAGAAATTGGACCAAATTCGGTTATAGAGGAATCAGCAATTGGCGATTACACCTATACAGCAGGAGATGCTCAAATTACGTATTCTGAGATTGGGAAATATTGTTCGATTGCCTCTCACGTCAGGATCCATCCGGTCAATCATCCAATGTGGCGTGTGACGCAGCACCATATGACATACCGCAAAGTTCAATATGATTTAGGCGATCAAGACGATATGGAATTTTTCGAGTGGAGAAAAGATCATAAAGTAACAGTTGGCCATGATGTCTGGATTGGTCATGGTGCCATCATTATGCCTGGTGTATCGATTGGTACGGGTGCTGTTATTGGTTCAGGGGCTGTTGTTACAAAAGACGTCCCGCCATATATGATTGCAGTTGGAGTGCCGGCAAAGCCTATAAAGGAGCGGTTTCCGAAAGAAATTGCAGAAAAACTGCTTGAAATTGCCTGGTGGGAATGGGACCGCGCTACATTAGAAGAACGCTTTGAAGAGCTGAACGATGTCCGGCAGTTTGTCGATAAATATGGGAAATAATCTCCAGCATGTGAAGGAGGAAGAAAATTGAACGAATTACTGATAGTTGAAAACTTGCAAAAAACATTTAACATGCATCAGTTTAACGAAAAGCAGATTGTAGGCTGCAATGGAATCAGCTTTTCGTTAAAAGAAGGAGAATTCATCGGAATTACCGGTAAAAGCGGTTCAGGGAAATCAACGGTTCTTAAAAGCATTTACCGCACCTATACACCAACAGGCGGTGCCATTCATTACAGATCGGAGCTGTTTGGTTCCATCGATTTAGCGAAAGCAACAGAGCGTGAAATGATTGCTATTCGGAAAAATGAAATCGGCTATGTCTCTCAATTTTTAAATGTCATGCCAAGGGTCACTGCCATGGAGGTTGTTGAAGAAGCACTGATGGAAATGGGTGAAAAAAGCGAAGCTGCAATCGATCAGGCAAAATCGATACTGGCTCATTTCAAACTGCCGTCTTCCCTGTGGGATTCTTATCCCCGCACGTTCAGCGGCGGTGAAAAATTGCGTCTTAATCTGGCACAGGCCATGGTAAAACGGCCTAAATTATTATTGCTTGATGAGCCGACAGCTTCCCTTGATGATGCATCAAAAATTTCCGTAAAAGAAATGATCCTGCAGCTGAAAAATGAGGGAACGAGCATGATCGGCATTTTCCATGACCTTGATTTCATGGAGACAGTTGTGGATCGGGAATACAGTCTAGCTCAAGGTGTATTAAAGGATGAAATGATCGTATAAGAATGGAGCTGAGGTGAAAAATGATCGATTTGCATTGTCATACTAAGATTTCAGACTGCTCATATCCTACGGAAGAAGTCATTTCGATGGCTCAAGAAAAAGGTGTGAAGCATCTTGCGATCACGAATCATGATACTACTTATGGGTTAAATGAAGCAGTGGAAATTGGAAAATCACACGGTGTTGCTATTATACCAGGCATAGAAGTCTCAGCCTTTGACTACACTCGCGGAAATCGCGCCCATATTCTAGGACTGTATGTGACACCTGGACATCAAGCAATAACACAGTTATGTCAGCCATTAATAGAACAGCGGCATCGCGCATCACAGATCATGGTCAATACCTTGATAAAGGCAGGCTATGAAATATCCTGGGAAGAAGTCGAAGAACTTGCAGCAGGCGGAACAGGTGTCTATAAACAGCATATCATGCATGCTTTACTGAAAAAGGGATATACAAATTCCATCTATGGGACACTCTACAAAAAGCTATTTTCAAAAGGAAGTGCTGATGAAGAAAAAGGTGTGGCTTACGTTCCTATTGAATACGTTCCAGCAGAGAATGCCATTCAAGCTATACGTGATGCAGGAGGAATTCCTATCCTTGCACATCCCGCTCAATTTAATAACTTTGATGCTGTCGAAGAATGGGCAAAGCTTGGCTTAGAGGGAATCGAAGTGAATCATCCGCTGCATAATGAGCATGATAGAGAAAAAGCCTTTTATTTAGCAGAGCGCTTAAACCTAATACAAACCGGCGGTTCTGATTTTCATGGTTTTTACAGTGATACACAATCTGAAATTGGAGCATTTACAACCCATCAAGAGGAATTTGAAAAACTGATCGTGAGAAAAGAGCGAATGATGAAGATCTGATGGCAAGAAAAGATATCCAGCTGGGTATCTTTTTTTGAATTTTTTTGCTTGAGGTTAGTAAAGTTTCTGTTTCAGATTATAAAAACGGTTATTCAGATAATAAAAACGATCAATCAGATGGTATGTGCGGCTTTCTGGATAATAAGGCTGGGAACTTGGTATTCTGTAGAGCTGATTTTATTGAAGAGAATGTTTTCCATCTATATAATTAACCATATAATGGAGCAGATGTTTTCCTTTTGAGTATGGATTAATTATAAAAAACAGTAAAGATATCAGCAGAAAATTTCAAATACCCGTATCTTTTCATCCCCCTTCATCCGTTTAAAAAGCAGAGAGGGTTAAAAGGAGTGAGATCTATGCATGGCAACAGGCTGTCAGATATGAAAAAACAGGAATGGGCAACGTTTCAAATGGCTGAATATTATCCGAAATTGCAGCAATATTGCCAATTTCTTACCCAGAATAAATATGATGGAGAAGATGTGGCTCAGGAAGTCATGATAAAAGCAATTCAAAAGTATGAGCATAACCAGCTAAGTTCTGCCCTCTTGAATAAGATGGCCTATCATCAATGGGTAGATGTCATCCGCAAAAGGAAAAAGGAATTTCTTGGCGAGATGCCAGAATGCAGTGTGCAGGATCACGCATATCGAATGAATGAACTTATAGGATTGATCGATCATTTAACTTCAAAGTGCACTCCGAAGCAAGCTGTCCTTTTCCTGCTGAAAGAAGGATTTCAATTTCAGGCAAATGAGCTGGCAGAAATGCTCGATACATCCGAATCGTCGATTAAATCTGCTCTTTTTCGGGCTAAAAAGCGATTGGCTAAAGAGAAGGATGAAACAGATTCGTATTGGGAAGAGGAAGAACGAGAGCTTCTTTCTGATTTGATGTATACCTCTCTTCAGTTTCAGGATCCATCTCCATTACTAGAAGCATTGCCTGATATTCTTACATTTGACGGGACTGAACATCCAAAGCTTGTTCTTTCTTATGTGCGTCCGTTGCCGAGCTTCTCTTCTTCGACCTCTCTTCGCATGGCTGCATAGCCTGCTATAACGAAACGAGGAGGAACTTGGATGAGCACGATTCCATATGTAATTGAACAGTCAGGACGCGGAGAGCGTTCGTACGATATTTATTCCCGCCTTTTGAAGGATCGCATTATTATGATTGGTGATGAAATAAACGATCATGTTGCAAACGTGGTTGTTGCGCAGCTGTTGTTTTTAGCGGCAGAGGATAATGAAAAGGATATTTCAATCTATATAAATAGCCCTGGAGGTTCGACATCAGCAGGATTTGCCATTTTCGATACGATGCAATACATTAAACCGGATGTTCGGACGATTTGTACTGGAATGGCTGCTTCATTTGGAGCAATGCTGCTTTTAGCTGGAACAAAAGGAAAACGTTTTGCACTCCCGAACAGCGAAATCATGATTCATCAGCCGCTTGGCGGTGCCCGCGGACAGGCGACAGAAATTGAAATTTCTGCACGCCGGATTCTGAAACTCCGTGAACATATAAATGAAATTATTGCCGAGCGTACAGGTCAATCGGTTGAAAAGGTAGCAAGAGATTCTGACCGTGATTATTACATGAGTGCTGCTGAAGCGAAGGAATATGGGATTATTGATGAGATTATTGAGTCGAAATAAATGAAGAGATACACATTTGCCTTAATGGTAAATGTGTATCTCTTTTTTTGATGGAATTTTCAGAAAAATATTTGACCGATTGTTTAAAGGGTGTTTTAATTAAGATAATTGGTTGGGCCACTGGGGTGTGCAAGCAAATTCTATATTTTAGACTATTTCAAAGGTAGAGGTGAATGTGGATGAAAATATTAATTACTGAAATGATTTGGGATGAAGGAATTAACGAATTGGAAGAGTTAGGATTTGAAGTAGATTATGAGGAAAGTTTGTGGAAAGAAAGAGAGCGCTTACTTATTAAGGTAAAAGAGTATGATGCGGTTATTGTAAGAAACCAGACGAATGTAAATCAAGAGCTTTTGAGCGCGGGCCATAAAGTAAAGGTCATTGGAAGATTGGGAGTAGGACTGGATAATATTGATCTCCATGCGGCAAAAGAGAAAGGAATCAAAGTTGTATTTGGACGTCATGCAAATGCTACTTCTGTAGCGGAATATGTGATGGCTGCTATTTTGACCGCAAATAGACCGCTCTATTTAGCTGATGCAGATATTCGAAAAGGCGGCTGGGATCGTAAACAATATACAGGAGAGGAAATATATCAGAAAACAATTGGCTTAATTGGAATGGGAGAAATTTCACACCGAGTTGCTAAAAGAGCAAAAGCCTTTGGCATGAAAGTTGTCGGATATGATCCGTTTGTGACAGAGTATGATCACATCGTATCAGAGACTGATGTTGACCAATTGGACTCCTTGCAGCAATTACTGCAAATCTCGGATGTGGTTTCTTTACATATTCCATTAAACTCAGCTACAAAACATCTCATTTCATTACGTGAACTTGAGACTATGAAAACAAGAGCTTGTCTAATTAATACATCCAGGGGCGGCATTATTGATGAGGAGGCTCTTGCTTATGCTTTGAAAAATCAGCTGATTGCGCAAGCGTATCTTGATGTTCTTGAGGTCGAACCTGTCTCTCCATCAAATCCTCTCCTAACATGTAAAAATGCCGTTCTTACTCCCCACATTGCCGGGCTGACAAATGAATCTCAAGTGAGAACCTCGCGGCTTGTTGCTAAAGAAGTAGGCAAGATCTTAAAAGGAAAAGTTTCACTATGCAATGTGTAACGTGCAGAAGAAAATATGAATTCAAAAGTTGTTAGAAAATTTTAATTATTATATTGACTGAACAATAGAAAGATGGTTTAATAAATTTAAAGATATTGGTTGGGTCACTCAACCAATAAATAAAAAGGAGGATAAATAATGAGTATTGAAGCTCAAACTAGTACACTCTCCGAACAGACTAAAAAAGTCAGCACCCACAAATTTTTAATCCATCATAAAGGTGATCATGTTGGAGTAGCTACAAGTCCTATCGAACAAGGAGAAAAAGTAATTGGAATCTACATGGATCATAATGAAGAAGTAGAAATTACTTCTCTGGGAGACATTCCTTTAGGGCATAAAATTTCATTAGTATCACTTAATGAAAATGAATCCGTAGTAAAGTATGGCGTGCAGATTGGATTAACTACACGTAAATGGGCAGTAGGAGACTATGTTCACACTCACAATATTAAAACGGCGAGGTGGTAAATATGGAACAACAGCTTTTTGGTTATCGCAGAGAAAATGGAAAAGTCGGAATTCGCAATCATGTTATTATCCTTCCAGTAGATGATATTTCCAATGCTGCATGTGAAGCAGTAGCAAAACAAATACAAGGAACAATGGCACTGCCCCATGCATATGGAAGACTTCAATACGGGCCGGATTTAGACCTGCATTTCCGTACGATGATCGGCACTGGATCGAACCCAAATGTTGCTGCTGTTATCGTCATTGGAATTGAAGAAAACTGGTCTAAGAAAATTGCTGATGGCATTGCTGAAACAGGAAAGCCTGTCGCCTATTTTTCCATTGAAGGAAATGGAGATTTAGAAACGATACGCCAGGCATCTTGGAAAGCAAAAGAGTATGTTCAATGGGCGTCTGAGCTTCAGAGAGAGCCAATTCAATTAAGTGAGCTAACCATAAGCATTAAATGCGGAGAATCAGATACAACTACAGGACTTGGTTCTTGCCCAACTGTTTCTCAGGCAGTTGATCGTTTAGTTGATGCAGGTGCGACCGTCTTTTTCGGAGAAACTTCTGAATTGACAGGAGGAGAACACATTATCCGTAATCGTATGGCAACATCGGAACTCGAAGATAAATTTATGGCTATCTATGATAATTACGTAGGAGAAATTGAATCCAAAGGGGTAGACTTATTAGGTTCTCAGCCCACTCAAGGAAATATTGCTGGGGGCTTATCTACTATTGAAGAAAAGGCTTTAGGAAATATTGCAAAGACGGGTTCAAAACAAGTTATAGGTGTATTAGAACCAGCTGAGAAGCCTGAAAATGGAAATGGATTATATTTTATGGATACATCATCAGCTGCAGCTGAATGCATTACATTAATGGCTGCTGGAGGTGCGGTGCTTCATTTGTTCCCAACAGGACAAGGAAACATCATTGGAAATCCAATAGAACCGGTTGTCAAAATTACAGCAAATCCAATTACTGCTGGCACCATGAGTGAACATATTGATGTTGACGTTCAAGGGCTTTTATCCCGTCAAATTTCCCTTGAAGAGGCTGGAGATCAGCTAATGGAAGTTATCTGCAAAACCGTTAATGGAAGATTAACGAGTGCAGAAGCATTGGGCCACCGGGAATTTGTCATGACTAAATTATATCGAAGTGCTTAATTCAAATTCTCCCTGTGATGGATCAGCAGGGAGAATATTTTTTAGAAAAGGAGCCTGTTAAATGAAGCAATATGCAGAGGCTGATTTAAAGCGCTTTTGTGAAAGTGTGCTGATGAGGATTGGGATGAATCAAGACAATGCTTTGATTATTTCTGATTCGTTAATAAAAGCAAATTTAGAAGGAATTGATAGCCATGGAATCAGCAGGCTGCCGATCTATTCAAAACGCTTTAATGATAATCGTATAACCTTAAATCCGAAAATTCGGTTTGATGAACAGAGTTCATCCGCTCTCATAGTAGACGGTGATAATGGACTTGGTCATGTTGTCAGCTTCTTTTCCATCGAAAAAGGAATAAAAATGGCAAAGAAGTCAGGTGTTGCGGCCATCGCAATTCGCAATAGCAACCACTTTGGAGCAGCTTCTTACTTTTGTCAAATTGCCTGTGAACATAATGTCGCATGCATCGGATTTACGAATTCACCTCCTGGTATTGCACCATGGGGAGGGAAACACGCATTTTTTGGCACGAATCCAATCGCTTTCGGATTTCCGACTGGTGATGATAAGCCTGTCATTATTGATTTATCAACAAGTATTGCTGCTAGGGGGAAAATTATCATGGCTGCAAAACAGGGAGTGAAAATACCTGATGGCTGGGCAATAGATGAAGATGGATTGCCAACGAATGATCCAGAAGCTGCATTAAAGGGTTCTGTATTGCCCGTAGGAGGCGCAAAGGGTTCTGCTTTGGCCTTAGCTGTAGAAATCCTGACAGGTGTTTTATCTGGAGCTGCCTTTGGTCCCCATGTGAAGAATTTATATAACGATGACGAAAAAAATCATGCCAATGTAGGTCATTTTTTTATTTTGCTGGATATCGAAAAATTTATGAATATGGAGTTATTTTTCACTTCATTAAAGAATCTATTAAATGAAATGAAAATGGTTGACAAGAAACCAGAGATTGAAGAGATTCGCTATCCAGGAGAGCGAAGAAGAAGAGATGAAATTCAGCGCAGGCATAATGGGATACAGCTGTCACCCGAAGTAGTAGAGGAATTGATTCTGCTTGGAAATCATTATCGTGTTGAATTTCCATCTCCAATAACCAATGAAATGGTTTTATAAACGGATGAAAGAATTCCTAATAGATAATGCCCATTCATAACGGATGATAGATTTATTCTTATCACAGATGAATAGGCATTTTTTTATTCTATTTAGTCTGTTGTTTCCGATAAGCTGTTGCTGGTAATCGATTTTTCCACACTGTCCAAATGTTCCTGCATGCATTGCTGTGCTAAAGCTATGTCTTTCTTTTTAATGGCTTCAAGAATTTTAATATGCTCCTGAACAGATTGATAAGCTCGCCCAGGTATTTGCACTGATTTCATACGTGATTCTGAAAGCAAATCGACCAGGTAATTCATAATTCGTATAAGTACAATGTTTTTAGAGTTGTCAGCTAATGTCAAATGAAACTTGTGATCAAGTTCTGCCAGACGAACAAAGTTATTTGGATCTTTAGCTGTTTCTATAGCCTCTTCAATTATTTTTTCGAGTTCATTAAACTGATCTGTATCTGAGTTTTCAATAGACCATCTTACTGTCCACTCTTCCATAATTTTTCGGACAGAAAAAAAATCTTTGATTTGATCGGAAGAAACAAAAAAAGCTTCTGTCATTTTTTGAATTTGATGTTCAGGAGTCGCTACGAAAACTCCTGTGCCATGTTTCGCAGTCAGATAGCCGTAAGCTTCCAGAATTTTATAAGCCTCACGAACTGTATTTCTGCTGACAGACAGCTCAATTGCCATATCTCGTTCACCAAGAATTTTATCGCCTGCTTTATATTCTCCATTTTGAATTTTCTTTTTTATATTATCTGCAACTTGCTCTGAGACACCTTTTCTATTAAATTCCATCGTATCGCCCCGATTCCTGCCTTAAATAAATTAAATAGTCCAGCCTGCAATTGGCCCAACCTTACCTTAATTAAATCATTACATAAAGCAGTTTTCAAATAATTATTAAAAAATGGCCGTCATGAAAGAGACAGCCAACTCCTTTAAAGATGTGTGAAGAGTATTCCGAGAATGACTAAAGCTGCAGTACCTAAAGCACCTGTAAATAGAACCTTGGTGCTTAGTTTTTTAAATTCCTTGAAATTAACTCCAAGTCCTAAACCAGCCATAGCCATAGATAATAATAAAATGCTTAAAGCAATTAGAAATTGTGTAAGAGGTTCTGACAAAATACCTATCGTATTGACGAGGCACATAGCCAAGAAACCGAAGATAAACCAGGGAATGGGCAAATCTTTGAATGTTTGTTTTTTTAGGGGCTGCTGATCCTTTTTCTTGAAGAATAACCCCAGAACAAATGCAACAGGAATCAATAGTGCAACTCTTCCTAATTTTACTAAAATAGCAGTATCACTGCTTACATCACCGCCTGGTGCGGCAGCTGCAATCACATGGGCTAATTCATGAAGAGTTGAACCTGTCAGAATTCCATAATTATATGGATCCAATCCAAGAAAAGGATATAGAAAAGTATAGAAGATGGTCACAATTGTTCCTATTATTGCGATAAATGCTACAGAAATAGCAGTTAATTCCTTTTTTGCTCCGATAAGGGGGGCAACGGCTACAATAGCGGCTGCTCCGCATACGGCAGTGCCTACTGCAATTAAAGCGGAAAGGTGACGGTCAATCGACAGCAGCTTTCCAATATACATCATCAAAGTCAAAGTAAACACAATAACAATAACGTCTATTAAAATAATAGAAAAGCCAGCAGAAAGAATTTGTTCAAAATTAAGTCTTAATCCCATTAATATAATGCCGGCACGAAGCAAAAACTTGCTTGTAAACGTAATGCCAATTGGAGAATCAGCTGGTACATCCATAATTCCTTTCCAGGCCATTCCTAAGATGATCGATATGATCATGACACCCATTACTGAGAAAAATGGCAATTTTCCAATCATTCCTGCCAACAACGCCAAAACTAAAGTTAACAGGATGCCTTTCACTAATCCTTTATGATGATTTGAAAATTTTGGTCTTGAATGAGAACGGAAGGACATTGGGGCATGATTTTTTACTTTTGCGGCACCTGAATGATTCAAAGTAATTCAATACCTCCTTCAAAATTGAATTCTCTATAAAATTACGAATCTGACATATGTTAATTGGTATAGTGACCCAACCACTTAATATTATTAAACCACTTTTTACAAACTGAATCAACATTATTTTAGAGAATGAACAGGACATTTTATGATTTGGTTTAATAAATAAAAAAAGAAATAAATCTTAATTTGGATGTAAGAAGTTTTTTTAATTGCTTTTAGAGTTTTTATTAACTGAATATTTAAAATATAGTTGCATTTTAATTCAGTGTGTGTTTAACTTTAGTTAATATGGTTGGGTCACTCTACCACAAATGCGTCAAAAGTAGCAGGAGGAGTGTGAAAGAATGCAGGATCTATTTAAATGATCCTGCAAAATGGTTTTCATTTTAATATTTGCAATCAGCTATCCACCATTTTTATATCAGATTTACAACAGGAAACTATTTAAAATGAAAATCTCTGAATTATGGGGTTGGTTATTTTGTAAGTGCTTACATAATCATGAGGGGGGATTATTGTGAAAGGATTTTTTTATCTATTTCTTGTTATTGCTTTACTGACTGCCACCGGCTGTTCAAATGCTGCAGCAGGCAATAAACCGTCTGCAGAGTATGTCCTTAGACTGGGCCATTTACAGACAGAAACTCATCCATATCAAAAAGGGGCCATAAAGTTTAAAGAATTAGTTGAAAAAAAATCTGAAGGCAGAATACAAATTGACATCTTTCCGAGCAGTCAGCTTGGAAATGGAAGAGATCAGATTGAAGGCGCCCAAATTGGATCTATTCACTTTCATATTGGATCTGTTGCACCAGTAACTAATTTTGCCCCGAAATTTAACATTTTGAATTTGCCCTATTTATTTGAAAGCCGAGAGCATGCATTTCGGGTTCTTGATGGTTCTATTGGCAAAGATATTGCGGATGATTTGCAAAGTAAAGGACTGATCAATTTAGGATATATGGAAAATGGCTGGAGGCATCTTACAAACAATAAGAAACCAATTAAAACGAGTGAGGATGCATCCAACATGAAACTGAGAGTGCAGGAGTCTCCGCCTTATATCTCATTTGTCAAATCTCTTGGATCGACACCTGTTCCAGTACCATTTGGAGAGCTGTACACAGCACTTGAGCAAAAAGTAGTTGATGGACAGGAGAACCCGCTTGCACAAATTTACTTGAATAAACTGCATGAGGTTCAAGGTTATCTGACACTAAGTGCGCATAATTATGATGCTGCCATATTCCTGATGAGTAAAACAACCTTCGATACATTACCGCCTGAACTTCAAACCATCATAGAAGAATCTTCACAAGAAGCGATTAAATATGAAAGAAAAGTAGCATTAGAGGAAGAAAGTAAATTGTTGGATGAGCTTAGGAAAAGTGAGATACAAATTGAAGAAAATCCTGATTTAGAATCGTTCAGAAATGCAGTTAAGCCTGTTTATAAAGAGTTTGAAGCCTCAATCGGAAAAGAATTATTCAAAGAAATTGATAAATTAAAATAAGAGGGGGTTAACAGGATGGAGGCATTAAAAAAACTAAGCCATAAAATTGATCAGATAAGCCGATTTATTATTATCTCGTTATTTGTAATAGCATTTGTTGCTACTGTATATCAAGTATTCTCGCGTTTTGTTCTGCAAAGTTCGTTTGTTAATAATTCTTTGCCGATGATCAACTTTTCTATTTTTAACCTAACTTGGATTGAAGAGCTGATTCGGTATCTATTTGTATGGATCGTTTTTCTTGGGATTGGAATTGTATATAAAAATAATGGCCATGCAAAAGTAGAGATATTTTACAGTTACTTATCTGAAAAGTGGCGAATAAGATTATCAGGATTTGTAGAAATTGTAAACTCTTCTCTTTTTATCTTTTTAATGTTCTATGGTTCTAGCATTCTAAGATTTACCAGTCAGCAAATTTCTCCTTCTATGAGTCTTAATATGTCATTTATCTATGGCACTGTGTTAGTTTTCTCAGTAATATGTCTGGTGCATTCCGCAAACAATCTATGTGAAATTTTTGTTGCTAAATCAAGTAAAATCCATGTTACTGCTAAAGAGATTATGAAAGAGAACACAAACATTGTTTGAGAGAGGAGGAGGTCCTGAATGACAGTAGGTATTATCGTAATTGCGGTTTTGTTCTTCTTAATGATATTAGGTGTTCCAATTGCAATATCTTTAATATGGGCGTCCATTGCAGGATTTATATCTAGTGTTTATTATATACCTCTTGAAGTTGTACCGCAGCGCATGTTAACATCTGTAGATTCTTTCCCGCTTTTGGCCATTCCATTTTTCATGCTCACTGGAGAATTTATGATGTCAGGAAGCATGGGCAAAAGAATTGCGGGTTTTGCCTTTGCGACTGTTGGGTGGATTAGAGCAGGTTTAGCACAAGTGTCTACATTAACAAGTATGTTCTTTGCAGGCATTTCTGGGTCAGGGGCAGCAGATACGGCAGCTGTTGGTAAAATGATGATTCCTATGATGGAAGAAAAAGGGTATGATAAAGGATTTGCCGCCGCTACTGTAGCCAGTGCCGGTACAATCGCAGTCGTTATTCCCCCTTCGATACCAATGATTGTTTATGGTGTAACAGCAGGAGTTTCAATTGGAGATCTTTTTACTGCTGGAATTATCCCAGGTATATTAATTGGTATTTCAATTATGATGTTAAACTACTGGATCACGAAAAAGAAAAGGTATTCTGAAGAAATGGGAAAATTTGAATTTACTTCTTTCCGGAAGGCTTTCATAGATGGAATATTAGCTTTAATGCTTCCTTTGATAATTATACTAGGTATTCGAGGAGGAATCTTTACACCGACTGAAGCAGGAGCTGTCGCAGCTGCTTATGCTTTTATTTTAAATAAGTTTGTGTATAAAGATATGGAATGGAAAGACGTACCGGAATCATTTCTGAATGCAGCAAAAATGACAGCAATGGTTGTGTTTATCATTGCCGCAGCCAATCTATTCGGCTGGCTGCTGACAGCTGAACAAATACCTCAGGTGCTTGCAGGGCTTGTTACAGCATTCTCTGAGAATAAGTACATCATTTTACTTCTATTTAACATCATATTCTTTATTGCAGGTTGTTTTTTGAATGCTTCAGCAGCCATCACGATCCTTACTCCTCTTCTATTGCCAATTGCTTTAGCTGTAGGAATTGATCCTATCTTTTTTGGAGTAGTTATGGTCGTAAATCTTTCAATAGGACTTATCACCCCCCCTGTTGGTTTAGATCTATTCATCGTTCAAGGGATTGCCAATGTATCGTATGATAAACTCATTCGTTCAATCGTTCCTTTTATCCTAATCATGGTGTTTGATTTGCTCCTTATTACTTATATTCCTGCTATTTCAATGTTTTTAACTACTTTGTAAAGAAAATTATCTGCTTTAATGGATCTATTATTATCAGCTTCTATTAATAAAATATATTTTGTTGAAAAGAATTGCTGCTGGCAATTCTTTTTTATTGAAGGAAAAAAGAGGATTAAAACAAATTAATATATAAAGGAGGCTAAAGCTTATATGAAATTAAAATTCCAAGAATTCCCCCTTCCTCACCCAGACTCAGGTCCTTATAGCATAACAGCCGGTCTGGACGGGTCTCTTTGGTTTACTGAAAATAAAGGAAATCGGATAGGGAGAGTTTCTGATGCAGGAGTAATTCAAGAGTTCGAAGTTCCAACGTCAGATGCTGGTCTTTCAGTCATCACAGCTGGATCTGATGGGCATTTATGGTTTACGGAATATAAAGCAGATAAAATTGCGAAATTGTCTATGGAAGGTGAGATAACGGAGTATTCATTGCCAAGCAGCCAATCAGGCCCATACGGTATAACAGAAGGACCTGATGGAGCCATTTGGTTCACTGAACTGACAGGCAACAAAATTAGCAGACTGTCAGCATCAGGAGATTTCAAAGAGGCTGCATTACCTTTTCCAGGAGCGTTTCCATCTTTTATTGTTGCGGGTTTAGATGGAGCCCTCTGGTTTACTGAAAATCAAGGAAATAAGATTGGAAGAATTACATTGGATGGCGAGATCACAGAATACGAGATACCAACTGCAAAAGCAGGTCCAGTGGGAATAACAAATGGTCCTGATGGTGCACTATGGTTTACTGAAATAACAGGAAACCAGATTGGCAGAATTACAGTCTCTGGAGATATAAAAGAATATAAACTACCAGCAGAAAATGCAAAGCCTCATGCGATTACTGCTGGAAAAAATAACGATTTATGGTTCACTGAGTGGGGGAGCAATAAAATTGGGAGAATCACAACTGAAGGGATTATTGAAGAGTTTCAGATTCCGACTGACAATGCTGAGCCTCACGGAATTGTACTTGGAAAGGACGGTGCCATTTGGTTTGCAGAAGAATGCAATCAAATTGGAAAATTGACTAGAAAAGGCTGAACTTTGAGAGATAGCATTCTGCATTTTTATGAGAATGGTATCTCTCTTTTTTTGACTGTTTTTCTCATATAGATTGCAGGTATTCGTCCTAAAGCATATTAATAACGTTGAACGCACCTTAGAAATGAGCCTTTTCTTTATAAAAACTTAATAAAAACTTTCCTTTTCATATGGAAGAACTTAGCATATAATTAACTGTACTAATCATATTAATACAGTAGATACGATATTGAAAGAAGTTGGGAGGGCGGATATGTTTGATCTCGATCCAAGAAATAGAAAACCAATTTATGAACAGCTGGTGGAGAGGTTCGTTGAGCTGATTATCAGCGAGGTGCTGAGTGTGGATGAACAGCTTCCTTCTGTCAGGACACTTGCCCAGCAGCTGACAATTAATCCAAACACGATTCAAAGAGCCTATCGCGAGCTTGAAAGTCTAGGATATATATATTCGATCAAGGGGAAGGGCAGCTTTGTCAGCTTATCGAGTGAGCGGTCAAAATTAGAGAAGCTGAATAGTGTTATGGCTGAGCTTGAAAGGCTTGTAGCTGAAGCTATTTCTTTAGGAATGACAGTAGATGAGCTGCAGCAGTTTATTTTTACGATCAATCAGATAAGCGGAGGAGGGCATTCAAGTGATTCACCTAAGTAATGTTAAAAAAAGATTTAAGGATATTGAAGCAGTGGAGGATGTCACACTTCAGGTGAAAAAAGGATCCATTTATGGACTTCTTGGATCAAATGGTGCAGGGAAAACGACATTGCTGCGAATGATTGCAGGCATTCTAAAGCAGGACACAGGAGAAATTTCAATCAATGGCAATCATGTATATGAAAATCTAGAAATGAAAAATCGCCTGTTTTTCATTCCGGATTATCCGCTTTTTTTCTCACAATATACAATTAAACAAATGGCTAAATTTTATCAGCATACGTATGAAAACTGGAATCAGGAACGGTTTACCCGTTTAGGGGACGTTTTTAAAATTGACGTCAATAAAAAGATTCAATCCTTTTCAAAAGGTATGCAAAGACAAGTTGCATTCTGGCTTGCAATGTCAACGATGCCAGATGTGCTTATTTTGGATGAACCAATTGATGGTCTTGATCCGGTGATGAGAAAAATTGTTAAGAATTTAATTATTCAAGACGTAGCAGAACGTGAAATGACGGTTTTAATATCTTCGCATAATTTAAGGGAAATTGAGGATTTGTGCGATCATATTGGTATTTTACATAGAGGAAGCCTGCTTCTTGAAAAAGAAATCGATGATCTTAAATCAGATCATCATAAAATTCAAGTTTCCTTCAGAAATGAATTACCTTCAAACTGGCTGGATGGTCTTGATGTTGTATACAAAGAAAAACGCGGAAGTGTCTTTTTATTTATTATCAGAGGAAAAGAAGAAGCGGTGTCAGCGCATATAAAAGAATTTCAGCCAATCATTTTTGATCTTTTGCCGCTTACTTTAGAAGAAATATTTATTTATGAAATGGGGGGTGCAGGCTATGATGTCAACAACATCCTTGTTTAATAGAGAATTGCTTACTCAAATTCTCAGGAGCAATGGCTGGATTGCGGCGCTGTATTTATTAGGATTATTTTTTGCCTTGCCGTTATCAATGATCATGATTTTTACCAGTGACCAGCAAAATGCAATCCCTGCTAGGCTGGATAATCTATTTTCTCTCTTGATTGAGGTGCAGATCATGCTGCTGATTGCTGTACCTGTTTTGTTGGGAGTGTTTCTATTCCGCTATTTTATGGTTAAGCAATCAGCTGATCTGATTCATAGTTTACCAGTGAAAAGGGAGAAGGTTTTTCATCATTATGTTGTTATGGGAATTGCTTTTCTGGTCATCCCTGTTTTATTGATAGCTTTATTTATGCTTGGACTGCATCTTCTATTCCATTTGGACATGTATTATAGTCTAGGAGATATTTTTTATTGGACAGGTGTGAGCATTCTATTTAATCTGCTATTCTTTTTTGCCACAGTCTTTATTGGAGTTCTAACGGGAATTTCGGCTGTGCAGGGAGTCTTAACGTATATTTTTCTATTATTTCCTGCGGGAATTATGTATCTCCTATTCTATCAGGTGAACTTTTTCTTGTATGGTTTTTCAAGGGATTATTCTTTGAAACTCAGTATAGAGAAAGCATCACCCATCACTTTTTTGATTAATATCAACCATGAAGTTTTATCAATTGTGCAAGTGTTAATTTACATTGCTGCGATCATCTTATTTTATGTATTATCCATTTATCTTTATAAAAACAGAAAGCTTGAGAGAGTATCAGAAGCATTTGTATTTAGCGGCGTAATCCCTGTTTTCAAATATGGAACAGCCTTCTGCTTCATGCTATTGGGCGGTACGTATTTTGGAGAAACACAGGGTCATTGGATATGGCGGATCTTTGGATATGCAGCGGGTTCCTTATTCGGCTACTTTATTGCCGAAATGGTGTTGCAAAAATCATGGAGAGTGTTCAAATCAATTAAAGGCTATTTTCTCTTCTCTGCTGTGATGATTGGAATATTTGGAGTGTTTCAGCTTGATGTAACTGGATTCGAAAAAAGATTGCCGCAGACAAGTGAAATAAAGAAAGTTTACTTTGGAGATAGCCCATATTCTTATATGGATGATCCAAACGTTCGTTTTTTTGAAGAGGAAGAAAACATTGAAACGGTTCAGAATCTTCACAAGGAAATCTTAGAAAATGATGAACGTAATCAGAGTGCATCTCGTTTTAGCCGTTCCGCATTTTTCATCTATGAATTGCATTCCGGGAAACAGATTGTAAGAGAATATTTGATTTCAAATATTGATGACTATGCATCATTGTACAAGCCGATTGTTGAATCGGAGGAATATAAAGAAATGCATAACGAGATCGTAACAATTGATCCTGATGATGTTGACAAGATTTCGATTTACTCACATAGAGATTCACTTCAAGATGGTGCATCAATAACTGACGAAAAAGACATTCAAGAAGCGATCAAGTTAATAAAAGATGATATTTATAGTGAAACATATGAAGAAACCGAAACTTCTTCTGCATTAGAATCTAGTATCGAAGTTCTGCTTGCGAATAATAAATCAATTCATCTGACATTAAAGAATTCATATGAAACAGTGAATCAATGGCTTAAAGATAAAAAATTATTTGACTTGGCGACAATAAATGCCGATGATGTTTCACATGTGTGGGTGATGAAAAATGATAGACACAATCAAGAGGATCTTCTCAATATGGATGTTGAAACTATCATTAGCACGATGGAAAGCAACGGGATAAAACTAGAAAATAAAAGTGAGATTCAGGAAAGCCTAGATGCTTTTCAATGGGATTCCGACGGCTTATACATGATTGCCGTTATTTATAAAGGAAATGACTTTCATGATATCGGAAGTTTTTCAGGAGATGCCGCTCCAGATTTTATCAGAACAAAACTAGATTAATTGAAAGATGGGTGAAAGATTATTATGCCCGCAGAAGCAGCAGTGAAATACGAACAAATTTATTTTAATGATATTTACCAGTGCTATTATTCATCTGTTTATCGCATAGCCCTGCGTATAACGAGAGATCCTCATCTGTCTGAAGATATTGCCCAGGAAACCTTTCTAAAGGCTTTTCTGAAAATGGATACGTTATTCGAAAAAGAAAAGCTTAAGAATTGGCTATCTGCAATTGCAAGGAGAACAGCCATTGATTTATTTATAAGAAAAAAGAGAAATGAGGTTTCAATTGAAGATGACTATTTGACTCTGGCCGATCAAGGGGAGCGAATAGAGGATAGAATCGACTATTCCTTATTAAAAGAAAAAACGCAATATGTTATTAATACCCTTAAATCTGATTATCGTGAGATCATGATCTTAAAACTATTTTTTGAAATGAAAGATCATGAAATCGCTGATTTTCTTTCTTTGAACACATCAACTGTTAAAACAAAAATTCATCGGGCCAGAAAACAGATAAAAGCTGCATTTTAATGAAAGCACCTAGTTCCCATAGGTGTTTTTTCTTTACAAAACCAATACGAAAAAATTACAAAAATCTGATAGTTTCCGACATGGTTTTCACGCTACTCTAGTAAATAGGTCGTAAGAATAGCAGATGTCCATTAAACCATGTTCAGGAGGAAAAGGATGAAAAGCACAAGTTTGTTTCGTAAGTTAGGCACATTTTCGTTAGCTGGTGTTTTATTGCTGACCAGTAATCCGGCAAGTTTTGATTTGACAAGCGCTGAAACAACTGCTGAGACAAAGGTAATCATTAATGAAGTATATGGCGGCGGAGGAAAGACTTCAAAAGATGGTGCGGTCGAAGCTCCTTTTAAAAATGATTTTATTGAGCTGTATAATCCTACAAATGAAGATGTGGCATTGAATGGTTTTGTTCTTACTTACACAAACAGCAGCGGTGACACCGTTCAGACATATGAGTTTAACGAAAAACATGTTATTAAAGCAAATGATTATTTCCTCCTTCGGGGCGAGGCGACAATTGGAAATGAGGGAGACAAGGACTTCGGCGAAATATTCGAAGCAGATGTCTATTTTGATGCACCAGAAGCAGGTATTGGAATGAGTGATGAAAAAGGAAATGTGGAGCTGAAAAAAGAAGAATCCGTCATTGATGCTGTCAGTTATGGCGAGCCAAAAATCATAAAAGGCGAAGGATCTCCGATTAGCGGCTTGACCTTCGAAACGTCGGCACGAAGAATGGCGTTTGCAGATACAAATGAAAACAGTGCAGACTTTGAAGCTGTAAAGCCATCACCAACAATGTCTGGGAAAAAAGAAGGCGACGTGGCCTTGATTGAAATGATGAAGATTTCGGATATTAAGTCCGGAGAAAATCTTTCCGGTAAGCAGATTACTATGGAAGGAATCGTTTCAGCAGGAAGCATAAAAACAAGTGCAGAAGCTGCAATGCCTGTCACTTATGTACAAGATAGCAGCGGAGGAATAGCAGTAGCTGGGCTGGATGCTAAAAAAGGACAGCGTGTGCGTGTAACGGGTACGGTCCAAGACGTCAATGGCACCCGTACCCTGTTAACGCAGGAGACCATTGTTCTGGATGAAAAAGAAGCCGATGTTCCTGTTTTGTCAGTTCCTGCAAAAGATGCAGCAGCGAATGAAGGCTTTCTGGTCAGTGTGACTGGAGACATTACAGCAAAAACAGAAAATACATTG
Organism: Bacillus sp. UMB0893; assembly: GCF_002858905.1. Taxonomy (NCBI): domain Bacteria; kingdom Bacillati; phylum Bacillota; class Bacilli; order Caryophanales; family Bacillaceae; genus Bacillus; species Bacillus sp. UMB0893. Next base: position 344,518 of record NZ_PKLB01000001.1, read on the forward strand.
ACAATTGATAATGCACTTACTGTGTATGTAGATGCTTCAATAGGTTCAACGAAGGATTATAAAACGGGAGATTTCATATCTGCATCAGGTGTCATTGCTTTAAATGAACAGAAACAGCCAATACTGGTCCTTAGCAGCTTAGGAAATATCGTTTTAAATGAAGCAAAATTGCCGAACACGCTTGAACTTGAAAAGATAGCAGGTTTCAGTACAGGTGTGACGGATGAAGAAGGCGGAGTGGCTGAGATTGTGAAATACAACTCAGATAACCGAAAGTTTTACGTAATTAACGGAAAGAGCCAAACCATTGATATTGTAAGCCTTAATGAATTAACATCCGATAAAGGGCAGAATCTTCAAAAAGAAAAATCCATTAATATCGCAGCTGCAGTCAATACAGCAGCTTTTCAATACGGGGATCTAACTAGCATTGAAATCAATACAAATCATAAAGTAATCACTGCAGCGGTTCAAGATGCCGACTATACAAAACAAGGCAAGATTGTTGTGATGGATTATGATGGAAAGATTCTAAAAACTTTTGATGCAGGCATTCAGCCTGATATGGTGAAAATGACAGACGATGGAAAATATATTTTGTCAGCCGATGAAGCTGAACCAAGAGAAGGACTAGAAAATGGAGTCGATCCTGAGGGATCGGTAACTATTGTAAACTATGAAACTGGTGAAGTAAAAAAAGTGAAATTTAATGATGCCAGTGTCATTGATAATAATGTCCATATCCGCAATAACGGAACGAAAACAGATGCAGTTCGGGACCTGGAACCAGAATACATTGCGCTTTCTAAGAATGGAAGCAAAGCGTATGTCACCCTGCAGGAAAACAATGCAATTGCTGCAATTGATGTTGCTGCAGGCAGCGTTTTATCAGTTAAATCACTGGGCTATAAAGATCATTCTCTCACAGGTAATGAGCTAGATGCCGCAAGAAACGGAAAAATAGAGATTGAGCAGCTGCCGATCCTTGGCGCCTATATGCCTGATTCAATTGTACAGGTGGAAATGGGCGGGGTGAGCTATCTGATTACTGCAAATGAAGGCGATGCAACAGAATGGGAAGAGTTTGAAAACATCGCTGAATTTGCTGATGTTAAAGACAGCATAACTCTTGATTCGTCCCTTCTTAAAGGGATGACTGGTAAGGAAGCAGATGCAGCTCTAGATAAAATGAAAAATTCTGGAGATTACGACAAGCTTGAAGTGCTGACAGACCGAGGAACAGATGCTATCTATACACTTGGCGGCAGATCATTCTCCATTTGGAAGGCAGACACGATGGAGCTTGTCTACGACAGCGGCAGCGATTTTGAAAAAATAACAGCTCAGCGTTACCCTGAAGTATTTAACTGGTCAAACGATGACACAGCATTTGAAAAACGAAGTGCAAAAAAAGGACCTGAGCCTGAAGATGTAAAAGTTGGAATGATTGGCGATGAAGTATTTGCATTTGTAGGCCTGGAAAGAATCGGCGGAGTCATGACGTATAACATTTCAAATCCTGAGAATTCTCAGTTTGCAAATTATATCAATACAAGAGATTTTTCAGCCGTGATTGCTGGTGATGTTGCGCCTGAAGGACTTGATTTTGTACCGGCGCAAATGAGTCCGACAGGCCGTCCGCTTGTACTTGCTGGAAATGAAGTGAGCGGGACGGTTGCAGTAAATGAAGTACAGGTTGAACCTATGAAAGAAATAGAAGGCATTAAGCTTGATCGTACGGAGGCAAGCCTGGAAATAGGGGAAACAATAGAGCTTAAAGCGTCGATTCAACCCCAAGACACGACTGAAAATAAAGCTTTAACATGGACTAGCTCAGATGAAAAAACTGCAAAAGTTAGTGGCGATGGAGTAGTCACGGCTTTAGCTGAAGGAAAAGCAGTTATCACTGTTCAGACTCATGACGGGGAACATACTGCAGAAGCATTGGTTACGGTAAATCAGCCAGCTGCTGTTCATGAGGAAGAAACGGAAGAAGAGGAAACCATTGATGAAGAAGATACAGTTGTAGAAGAAATTGAGAATGACACAAACTCGAATCAAGATTCAGATGAAACTGCCAGCAACACACTTCCAGAAACAGCAACTGCAAACTATCAATATATCCTATGGGGTTTGCTGCTTGCATCGGCTGGAGGAATTCTGTACTTGAACTACAGACGCAAAACCTCAAAAGAGTAAAATAAAAAAAGCAGGAACTCCGAACCGTTAGGCTGGAGTTTCTGCTTTTTTCTTTGGTTTTTTAACAGGAACTTGATTCATGCCAAGTTCTTTTGCTTCTTTTGTTAATGCCTTCATTAAGCTTATGGTCATCAGTGCCATGATGACAGAAAATGGCAAGGCTGCAATAATCATTGTGTTCTGCAGAGCCTGCAATCCGCCTGAATAAAGGAGGACAAGAGCGATCGCGGCCAAGAATACGCCCCAGATCACTTTTACGCTGCCGCTCGGATTTTGCGAGCCATTCGTTGTCATCATACCAAGGACGAATGTTCCAGAGTCTGCCGATGTAATGAAGAAGGTACCGACTAAAAGCATGGCAATAATAGAAAGAATGGTGCCCATTGGATAATTTTCAAATACACCAAAGAGTGACTCTTCTGTTGCTAATGCTGAAATTTTCGCGACTCCCTCATGTTCAAGCAGGAGAGCTGAACCGCCAAAAGTTGCAAACCAGATAAATCCGATAAGTGAAGGAATAAGCAAGACGAAAATAACAAACTCACGAATCGTTCTGCCTTTTGAAACACGTGCGATAAAGATGCCGACAAAAGGAGACCATGCAATCCACCATGCCCAATAGAAAATTGTCCAGCCTTTGATCCAGCTGCGGTTTTCTTCATCAAGAGGAGAGATACGGAAGCTCATATTCATCAGGTTTTGCAGATACGTTCCGATCGTGTCTGTAAACAGATTAAGCGTAAATAAGGTTGGTCCAAAAATGAACATTAAAAGGAAAAGAGCAAATGCTAAAATCATATTGGCGTTACTGAGTATCTTTATTCCTTTGCCTAATCCGCTAAGCGCAGAAAGGACGAAAAGGATTGTAAATACGACAACAATAATGAATTGAACTGCCAAATTTGAAGGAATGTCATATAAGAAGGATAAACCTCCGTTAATTTGCACAGCTCCAAAACCAAGTGTTGTGGCTACGCCAATTACAGTTGCAATAACAGCGATGACGTCAATTGCTTTTCCGATCGGTCCATTTGCATGGTCACCGATAATAGGTTTCAGTGTCGCACTGATTAATCCAGGCTCGCCTTTTCTGAATGTAAAGTATGCCAGGACTAATGCAACAATTCCATAGATGGCCCAAGCATGGATCCCCCAATGGAAAAAGGTAAATCTCATTGAATTCCGAATCGCTTGATCTGTGCCGGTTTCACCAGTAGGAGAACTGATCGCATAATGACTGATCGGCTCAGCCGCTCCCCAGAATACCAGACCGATTCCCATTCCCGCACTAAAGAGCATTGCAAGCCAGGTTGGTCGTGAAAACTCAGGCTTATCCTCCTGTTTCCCAAGTTTAATCCGGCCAATCGGACTTACCAGCAGATACAAACAAACGAAAACAAATACCGTGACAATAATCAGATAATACCATCCAAGTTTATCTGTAATAAAACCTTGCATACTGCCTGTGACACTCTCAAGTGAAGATGGTGCAACTACACCAATCAAAACAAGAAGCGTCAAAATAGCAGCTGAAACATAAAAAACAGCTGAAACATTTTTCATATTAAAATAAAATCTCCCATCTTTGATAGATTCGCAGAGGGCTTTACTTCAATTGGAAAACACAAAAACATGCAAAACCAACAATTTCTACTTTTCTCTTTTTTTATGAAGCAATAGTAACTAACCCTTAAAGATTGCGTTAATAAAATACGTTAACTAATCATTTTCACTTAGCTATTATTTCCTCATGAACACTAAGCTGCCTGAACATTAATTCAGGCAATAACACCTTGTTTTTGGATGGATATTTGATTGTCTGTTTATTTTTCTGTCTCGCGGACAAACTGCTCGAATGCGGGGGAGTTATGGGTATTTTCCTAAAAGATACTTCAATAGTATATACTACTGAGCAGAAAATGTCTGTTCCTAAGGAGTCTTTTAACAAACTTGTAATCGGGAAATTAGAATGATTGTTTCGCAGATTTTTGTGTTTTGAAGCAAACCTATGAGAACAATTCCCTATATGATCGGGATACAAACCAAAAATGAACATTTATCCATCATCTATTATTTTTTCAATCAGAAGAAAAACTAAATATGGATCATTTTTCCTGAAAAATATGAAACTTTCTGTCTGGTGATTCGTACCTATAGTACGGTTCGAAAAGCTTAGGAGAATACATATTTTTTAAACGTCTTCCAATCTTTGCTCACGAATTGAATTTTAACATCCGATCAGGATGAAGATGACCAGGGGGAAATGAGAATGTCGATCGCTAAAGCCTATTCATGCAATGGAAGAAGTTCATGGACAGAAGATGTACGTACAGAAAATGAAGGGTATCAATGGATTGTAAATACGTCTGACAAGGGATATGTTCAATCTGGCACAGAAATATGCGGAGTTGTTCTAAGCAATACTACTATAGACTTTGGATCTGCGTACCTGGCCAAAAATGGCTATTCCGGTAACAAGGCTTCGTATGTAACGGGTATCCAAAGAACACTGTCATGTCTTGGGTATTCACCAGGTGCAGCTGATGGTATATTCGGAAGTCAAACGGAAAGAGCAGTCAAGGAGTTTCAGGCGGATAAAGGACTTGCTGCAGATGGTATTGTTGGAAAGGATACGTATTATTGTCTTTCAACTGCGAGAAGCTAGATGGAAAAACTGGTTCCTTAAGGGGGAATCAGTTTTTTTGTGAATTTAGGAGGTGAATGGTAGAAAGTATTTTACATGTTTTGGCAAGTAATTCAGGTGTTTTGAGAAGTGAATTTAACGAAAAGGAATGCACTTTTGAAGATTAGCCTTGCAAATTCATCATAAACCTATGAATAAAAAAGAAAGAAGCTCTGACAATTGTTAAATTGCCAGAACTTCCATGTTTAACGCTTATTTTTTGCCCATCCATACAATCTGCACAAATGATTTCTGCATCAATCCGCAATTTGGCTTTGATTTCATTAAATAAGATCCTGGCCTTTAATTCTTTCTTGCAGGTTGATCATTTTGTGCATTTTCAGACTTAATCATCAAGCTTTAGTATTCTCATTGGATCAAATTCAACTAGCTCCGCACCTTCTGGAGGACTTGTATCAAATAATTTATGACCTTTTTCTACTTCAATCACGTTGAATTCGAGAAGTTTTGGTCCATCATCATTGGGCAATCTTTCTCCATTTTCTAGCCTATACTCATTAATAATCCAGTTTGTTTCCTTGTCAAACCAGTATTCAACCATTGTTCCGTCACCAAAGTCAATTTCATACATATTGGCTTTACGCCCAACAATTGTCGTTTCTCCTAAATTTTTAATTTGATCAGGATCGAGATCCTGAAAGATGTCCTGTGTCATTTGCGAAACTGTACCGCTCAACTTTTCAGACGTATAAACATTTTCTTCTTTATAGTAGGTGATGAGCACGCTGCCATCTATAATTTCAAGATTTCCATTTTCGTACTCACGTCTGCTTTTAGAACCTGACTGATAAGAGATAAATTTATTTCCTTTAGGAGTTTCATGAACCGTATAAATGATCCTTTCTATATTCTTCTTCTTCTCTTTATCCTCACCCTTATGCTCGAGCGGTTTGTCCATTTCCAAAAACTTATTCCCGATTAATTCGTTCAGCGCTCTTTCAATCGCTGCTTTAACTGGGGGTGTGTTCCACGCGGCAAGGCATATAATGAATAGGGATGCACAAATGAGTGCTGCGCGTTTTAAATATTTATATGGATTTGGTTTCTTTACCATTTTTTGCGGAAGGATGGCGACTTCATCTTGAAGGATGACGTCCAGCGCTTCTTCTACTTGCAGAAATTGTTCAAAGGCTTCCGAACATTCATCGCATTCTCCAATATGTTCAAGTAAGGTATCTTGTTCAGCCTCTGATAGCTGATCAAAGATCAGAATCTTCTCTTGGCATTTCTCGCAGCTCATTTATAGCACCCCCTTACTTTTAAGAGCGTCCATTAATTTCTTGCGGCCCCGAAATACTCTTGTCTTCACTTTTGCAAGGGAAATTTTAAGTGCTGCAGCGATTTCTTCATATGAACGGCCTTGATTTCTTAAGACGAGGATATCTCTTGTTTCTTGATCAAGTGTTTGAAAGGCTTCTTTTACTTCCCCAATCATTTCTTTTGATAGAAAAGCTCTCTCAGGTGTTTCAGGTTCTACATTGACATGATGTTTATATTCTTCACTCACATGCTGAACCGTATCTTGATTGCGTTTCATTTTTCTTAGATGATCATAGGTTGTGTTTTTCGATAGTATTGTTATCCAAGCTTCGATATTTTCAGGAAATTCTCTCTCTTTTTCTGTAAAATACCGAAAGATTTTGATGGAAGCGTCTTGAAGGATGTCGTCAACAAGAGAAGGATTCTTGATTAATTTCCTGATTGTCTTCTCCATTCTTGGACGGTGCGTTTCAATCAGCTTTTCAACATTCACTGTATCCAATCTTCCCCACCCTTTTTGCTTACTGTAATGACGTCAATAAAATCAATAAGTTTCAAGAATATGTAAATTAGCTGATAAAAAATCCAAACCTATGTCATTATATCAAAGGAAAGCTTGTTCAAATTAAATAATTTTAAGATAATGGAAACTTTTTTCCTGCTGCTGCGTATTACAAATGAATACATAAATTGACAGAAAGAAATGAGGGACTAAAAACATGACGCAGTATGCACTTGAAGTGCAGTCTCTGACAAAGAGGATTGGTAAAAAAACGATTGTTGATGATGTCAGTTTTCAGGTTGAAAAAGGAGAAATATTCGGACTGCTCGGTCCAAATGGAGCAGGCAAAACAACCATCATTCGAATGATCGTAAGTCTTATCAATCGCACAGGCGGAAAGGTTATCATTAATGGCCACAATTTAGATGATTCTTTCAAGGAAGCAATGAGTGAAATCGGTGCGATCGTTGAGAATCCGGAATTCTATAAATATATGAGCGGATTAAAAAACATCCGTCATTATGAACGGATGGCTGTAAAAGAGATTTCAGAAGAACGCCGAAGCGAAGTCATCAAGCTGGTTGGTTTGGAAGATGCGATTCACCAAAAGGTAAAAACGTATTCTCTTGGAATGCGTCAGCGGTTAGGCGTTGCGCAATCATTGCTGCATAGTCCTTCTTTATTGATTTTAGACGAACCGACAAATGGACTTGATCCACAGGGGATTAGGGAATTCAGGGATTATTTGCGGGGACTTGCTAATCAGGGGATTTCAGTTTTAGTATCATCGCATCTACTCTCTGAAATGCAGCTGATGTGCGATCGTTTTGCCATAATTGAAAAAGGAAAATTAATCCACATTTCTTCAATCAACGAATCATTTGATGAAAATGAAAAAATAACGCGCGAGGTTCTATTTGAAGTGAGTGACTCTTCCAAGGCAGCGATTCTCATAAAAGAAAATGGTTTATATAAAGAGGCGATTGAAGTGAATGGTGAACAACTGAAGCTTCATATTGACAAGGAAACGACCATGGAAATCAATCAGCTCCTTGTTTCAAATGGAATTGGCGTTTATGGAATTGCAAGCCATAAAGCTACCCTCGAGGATCGTTTCTTAGAGCTGACGAACAAAGAGAAGAAGGAGCAAATGATATGATCGGGCTTATTCAAAATGAATTGATGAAGATATTTACGAAGGCGTCCAGCTGGGTCTATCTGGTTTTAATCGTTGTGATGGTGACAGGAGCTGGTTTGATTTATGACAGATTTACAGACGAGCCAAGTGAGGATTGGCGTCAGGATCTGCAAATGGAAATTGGTCAGCTGGAGAAGGATTTGACAGAAACACCTGCAGAAGAACAAGAATGGCTTCACATGCAAATCGCTGAAAAGCAAATGTATTTAGAAGAAGATATAAACCCTAATGCAGAGAGTGCTTGGCATTATCTTAATGATATCGTGTCTATGATGACAACCGTTGTAACATTATTTGCAGTTATTGTGTGCAGCGCAAACGTAGCATCCGAATTTTCTGACGGAACAATCAAACAGCTGCTGATTCGCCCCCATAGAAGGTGGGCCATTCTCCTTTCTAAATATATCTCAGTAACATTATATTCGCTGCTGTTGCTGGCAGTATTAATGATTATGGGTTATTTAGCAGGACTTGTGTTGTTTGGAGCAGGCAGCTTCAGCGAAAAAATGTTTGAGATGTCAATGGATGGACAAATGAATCCAGAAAACATCGTTGCGGTTGGGGATCAAGTTTTTCTGAAACTTCTTTATTTCTTGCCAAGTCTAGTTATCGTTACAGCAATTGCATTTATGCTGTCAACTCTATTCAAAAGCCAGGCACTTGCAGTTGGAATTGGAATCTTTGTTCTCTTTTTCTCATCGACAGTGGGGAATGTCATTCTCTTTGTAGCTGAAAAATACGCGTGGACAAAATTTTTGATTTTCCCGCATCTCGATCTTACGGTTTATGCGTATCAGGATAAGATTCTAGAAACGATTACGCTTCCAATTTCTTTAACCATTTTAGCTGTCTATTATGCGGTTTTTATGACAGTGACGTTTCTTTATTTCCAAAAAAGAGATATCAGTATATAATTTTCCTCCTTAAAAGAACCTATTTATTTGGTTCTTTTTTGAATTATAGAGTAAAATAGGTGAAAAAGAAAAGTGGAGTATTCAGGAGGAGAAACAACTTGCACAGAAATCAAAAGTTCTACAACTATTTACAGCAGCGGGCTCATCATTTGACAGAAGAATGGTATCAAACTCTTGATCAATCCAAAACTGGCGGTGTTTATGCATCCAATGATCCTGAAGTTATTCAGGCGCTTAAAGCGCAGAATCAGCAATTTCACCAGCAATTTATACAAGTCTTCGCAGAAGATGAGATCGATTTTCTCGAACTTTTTGAAGAGTGGGTCGTTAAAACGGCTCAGGATGGCGAACATTTAAGTACGCCGATTCAGTTCATTATAAAAGAATTTATGAGAACGAGAAGCCAATACTTAAATGAAGTGGCGACTTTCGTAAGCCTTCATCCTGATGAATATTCCCAAGGTCTGATCGATGCTTGGAAAGATATTATCGTCAGAGCGCACGATCAAGTCATTTATAAATTTGTTGAGGAAACTCAGAAAAGCTCAGAGTTACAATTAAGAGCACAGCAGGAAATGATCTATGAACTTAGCTCGCCTGTGATCAGACTTCAAGATGACACAGCATTGCTTCCGCTTGTAGGTGACATTGATACAGCAAGGGCTAAAATGATTCTTGAAAATACACTGAATCAATGTGCTGAAAAAGGAATTTCTCATTTGTATATCGATTTATCTGGTGTTGTAATGATTGATACGATGGTAGCACATCAGATTTTCCAGCTTATTGATGCATTGAATTTAATTGGCATTGAATCAACCCTATCTGGCATTCGCCCAGAAATTGCTCTGACTTCCATGCAATTAGGACTTACTTTTGATAAAATCTCCATTAAATCGACGCTTTCTCAGGCACTCGCTACTTATACAGCAGAATAATGTACAATCCTTTTATGCATACCAATTCATTAAGAATTGGTTCTTTTTTAACTTTGAAATAGCAAGGTTTAACTGCATAATTAAAACAATTTATTACATGTATACAATAATAAAACTTCCATATGCTCTAGCTTTTAGCTAAAAAGGGGAAATGAACATTGGAAAGGAAAATTCTGCAGCTGACAAAAGAATTGCAGCAATCAACAGGCGGCCACATCTTTTACTATTTTAATGATTTAGATCGATATATTGAAAATACAGTTTCCTATATTCGCTCAGGAATTGATCAGAAGGATCGCGTGATTGTCATAGAAAACGAAAGAGTATATTCATTAATATATAAGAAATTGGTGCTTCATTTAACAGAAGACGAGCTTACTAAGGTACACTATGTAAATAATTTTGATTTCTACTGTTTGAACGGTGATTTTCATGCTTCTACGATACTCAGTTATTTTTCTTTAATATTAGAGCCATACATAATAGAGATCACCCCGATTCGAACTTGGGCCCATGTAGAGTGGGGAAATGTAGCAGAAATTACAGAAGTGATCGGAGAATTTGAAAAACAAGCAAATAGAGCAGTGTCTTCAATGGGGCTAATTTCAGTTTGTGCTTATAATGCTGACAGAGTACCTGCATCGCTTAAGGCATCATTAAAGAGGTCCCATGGATTTTTAATGACGGATGATGACATCATTCCTTTATTAAATGAGCAAGAATAGCTTGTTTCTTGCTTTTTACACTTAAGAAAAGAAGAGCGGGGAAAATCCTAACGGGTTCGGTTCAGAGGTGCAAAACATTAAAACAGCATAGTAAATAACACATCGTTTAACACACCAATTAGCAGAATAATTGGTGTGTTTCATCTTGCAAAATACCCTTTTTAACAGTGTATTTGTGATAAAATGGAAATAACAGTTATTCAGCAATCAGGCAGGATTGTTGAATAAGCAGGAATTAAATTAAAAGGCGTACACTATATTAATGGAAAGGCAAAACAACTGTTTCAATGTAAGGGGAGACGTTATGGGAAAGTACATTAGGATTTTCTTCTTAACCATAATGGTGAGTGTGGTTTTCTATTTTATATTTAGTTCTATATATACGGGCGGTGGCAATCCCGCAGAAGAAGCAGTTTACACATTTGGCACCATCATTATTATTTTTCTTTCATTTTTAATTTCACAAATTTACTGTTTAATTGATTTGATTAATAAAAGAAGGTAATTCTTGTTTCGCTAAAGGGCTTTAATGGAACAAGGGAACTCCAAGGAAATATGGAGTTCTCATTCTTTATTTTAAAAATCAACATTATTCTTTAACATAGATTATTTATTAAAAATAAGCATTTACTCAACAATCGGGGGCAATAATTCAAGAAGGAAAAGGAACTCCATAAAAATCTGGAGTTTCTCATTTTTATATACGCACTTAAAATGGTATTAGAATTAGCAGTACAAATAAACGCACTCTGCTGACCGGCAGATGCTTGCTAAATCTTATGCTAATATGTTTGCACCCCGCAACCGAACACGTTAGGAAAATCCGTTCTTCTTTTTTGCAATGATAAAAAGTCAATTTGCTATTTTCGTTTTTATTTTGGCTAATATCGTTGTGATTTTGCCATTCAGCTCTTTTTCCTTTATGGGAATCACGCGCCACCCTCGTTTCTTAAGATATCTTCTTTTTTTGATATCTTCCACCTTGTTTCCTTCTGTATCACATCGCAAGGCGATTCTATAATAGGGAAGCACTAAATCTAATGTATAGGGTCCGCATTTTTCTTTAACTCTTACATAATAACCGTTGTTCCTAAGCGTATCATATAGTCTGCGTTCCATCCTATTTTCACATTTTTCATCTTGATTTTGAAAGAAATCATCCCTCTTTCCTTTATGAAAATAGATGAGTGCAATCAGTAAGGGCAGCCATAAAAAGAATAAAAATAAAAGCGTAATTTGTGTCACTTTATCACCTCTGCACATTAGCATTTGCCAGTTTCCGAGGAAACATTCTAGTTAGAATTAGTGGTAAATTATACAAACATTCATGATAAAATAAATGGGGGCAGTAACAATCTCAAATCGCTTCGCTTCTTTTTATTGCACTCTAACCTGTATAATGGTCATTATCAAAATCCAGAAAGAAGTGGAAGGCTTGAAGCTAAGTATTCTCGATCAATCGCCAATCGCAAATGGTGCCACACCGCAGGAAGCTTTGCAGGCATCCTTGAAGCTCGCACAAACAGCTGAAAAATTAGGGTATACCAGATATTGGATCGCGGAACATCATGATATGCCTGGATTAGCCTGTTCAGCGCCAGAAGTGATGCTAAGCTATATCGGTGCTCAAACGGAAAAAATCCGCATTGGAGCCGGAGCCATTTTACTGCCGCACTATAAACCTTATAAAGTAGCTGAAACATTTCATATGCTATGCACACTTTTTCCCGGCAGAATAGACTTAGGTATTGGAAGGGCACCTGGAGGATCAGCGGAAGCGACGATGGCGTTATCTGATAATTTTCTCGGCAACGTGAAGATTATGCCTCAAAAATTGGATGAATTGCTTCATTTTTTACATAATGACTTTCCTAAAGAGAATATGTTCTCTAAAATTAAAGCTGCACCCATTCCTAACGATTCACCTGAAGTGTGGATTTTAGGTACAAGTGATAAAAGTGCAAAGCTTGCTGGACAAACCGGATCAGCATATGCGTTCGGTCAGTTTATGAGTGACCGTGACGGAGAGGACCTGCTAAGTATGTACCATGATCATTTTCAGCAAAAAAATGGATTTCAGCACCCTAAATCTATTTTGACAGTGAATGCTATTTGTGCAGAAACAACAGAGCAAGCTGAAAACATCGCTCTTAGTTTACATCTTTGGCGAATTCTGCAGGCACAGGGGAAAACTACTGGTATTCCATCTATTCAAGAAGCAAAAGCTTATGAATTCAGTACTGAGGAACTTGAAATGATCAAGGCTGCCAATGAAAAAATGTTCATTGGCAATCCGGCAAAAGTAAAGAAGCAGCTTGTGGAAATCAAGCAAAACTATGGCGCAGATGAACTAATGATCGTTACGATCACACACAGCTATGAAGACCGCTTAAAATCGTATCAATTACTTGCAAATGAAATGGGAGAGATGATCAAATGAAAAAAATAGGTTTTGTCATCATGACGATGTTTCTGCTTCTAATGGCAGCATGCGGAACGCAAACAGATAATTCAGGCTCTGCTGATAAACCGGCAAAAAAAGTTGAGAAAAATCCTATTGTAACGATTACAATGGAAAACGATAAACAGATTAAAGTAGAATTGTATCCAGAAACAGCACCAAATACAGTTGCCAATTTCATTTCGCTTATTCATGATAAATTCTATGATGGCTTGATTTTTCATCGCGTCATTCCAGACTTTATGATACAAGGAGGAGACCCTGAAGGGGTTGGAACGGGTGGCCCCGGCTACTCCATAAAAGGTGAATTTACTTCAAATGGATTCGAAAATAAGCTCAAGCATGAACGCGGCGTGATTTCTATGGCACGGGCACAAGATCCTGACAGCGCCGGCTCACAGTTTTTCATCATGGTTGCTGACTCACCAAGCCTTGATGGCGAATATGCGTCTTTCGGGAAAGTAACCGAAGGCATGGAAGCAGTTGATGAAATTGTGAATACGGAAACAGAAGGTGAAAAACCGCTCAAGGATCAAAAAATTAAATCAGTCACTGTTGATACATTTGGCGAAGAATATGAGAAGCCGGAAACGGTGGAATAAGGAAAAGCAGCGGGAAACCGCTGCTTTTTGTTTTTATTTTCTTTTTCATCATTTTAAATAGATTTACACATTTAAAAACTTCACACACACCGGATCTGGAACTTTTACGTCTGATTGAAGCAGCTTCAGCGTTCCTGTTTCAGGGTTTCGTTCAAATAAGACAAGGTTGCTGCTTTCCTGGTTTGTTGCAATCAGGAATGTTTCAGTTGGGTCAAGGACGAAGTCACGAGGCCAGTTACCTTCTGTTGACGTGCGGTCGACAAATGTCAATTCTCCGTTGTCTTGATTGACACTGAATATCGCAATGCTATCATGTCCTCTGTTTGCTGCATATACAAATCGGCCATCTGATGAAATGTGAATGGCGCTGCCCTGGTTATTTTCAGTGAAATCATCCGGAATCGTAGAGATGTATTGTTTTTCAGTAAAGCTGCCATCTTCTTCATTATAATCAAGTACAACAACTTCATTGCTTAGCTCAGTCATTACATAAGCCACTTTACCATTCGGATGGAAGGTCAAATGCCGTGGTCCGCTGCCTGCATGTAAATGAAGGCTGTGGATTTCATTTAGTTCACCGTTATTTAATTTGTACGTATACAATTTATCCGTTCCCAAATCAATGGCGGCAACATATTTTTGGTCAGGAGTAAACCCCGCATAATGGGCATGAGGTCCATCCTGTCTGTCTTTATTCGGGCCAGAACCTTCGTGCTTTTTAATTGATAGAGCGGGGTAAAGGGTTTCGCTTTCAGCGTTCATTTCATAAGACTCAATGGTGCCGTTATGATAGTTGGCGGAAACAATGAAATGATTTTCACTGTCAACACTGACGTGGCAAGGTGAAGCGCCTTGAAGCAGCTGGCGATTTAATTCCCTTAAATCACCTGTTTCCTCGTCTCTGGAAAAGGCAGCCACTCCTCCTGCTTCACCTTCTTTTGCAACAGCATATACAAAGCGGTTATCCTTGCTGATCGTTAAATATGTAGGATTGTCGAGAGCTGCAGCGACGCTTGCTTCACTTAATTTTTTTGCTTCTGCATCAAGTGTAAACGTGTAGATGCCTTTGCTGTCCCCTTTTGTGTATGTACCGATATAACCAGTAAACTTCATTTTAACTCCTCCTCGTATAATACGTCCTGAATTTATTTTAGCACATGAAGCATGTGAACTCTTCATTTAAGCGTTTCTCTATTATCTATACCCTAACTTCTGTATGAGAAAAACTCATTTTTTGTAAAAATATGCGGGGGCAAATCCCTCATTTTCGACACATTTTTCACAAATTTTCACTATGCTATAAGGTATTATAAAACATCTTTAATAGGAAGAAATGGAGGTCTATACCTTGAGTTTACATGAACTTTTTAGCCTGAAAAATAAAACTGCGATTGTAACAGGCGGGGGAAGGGGTCTTGGCGCAAGGATGGCGATGACACTTGCAGAAGCTGGAGCGAATATCGTCGTTTGCTCACGTGACTTGAAGAATTGTGAGCAATTTAGTGAAAAAATAAAGGGAAAAGGTGTTCAATCATTGGCCCTATCATGCGATGTTACAAATCAGCAGGATATTGAGAGAGTGATTGCTGAAACACTCAGCAAGTTTGGAACGATTGATATCTTAGTAAACAACAGCGGAACATCTTGGACGGCACCAGTGCTGGAACTTCCTGCTGATAAATGGGACAAAGTCATGAATGTAAATGTCAGAGGCTTGTTCTTGTTCAGTCAGGCTGCGGCAAAAGTGATGACGAAGCAAGGCAGTGGAAAGATTATAAATATCGCATCTGTAACCGGCATGGGAGGGACTCACCCTGAATTGCTGGATACAATAGCTTACAGTACGAGCAAGGGCGCAGTCCTGACATTTACAAAGGATTTAGCAGTTAAGCTTGCAAGATACAATATTCAGGTGAATGCTATTGCGCCAGGATTTTTTCCTACAAAAATGTCGCGCAGTGTTCTTGAAAAAGAAAATGCGATGATTCTAAAAGGAGTTCCGGCAAGACGGTTTGGACAAGAGCAGGATTTAGATGGTGCGATTCTTTTTTTATCAGGCAAAGCGTCTGATTATGTCATCGGGCACGTCTTAGTTGTTGATGGGGGAATAACGACATTAGTTTAATCGATTTTTTAAGGAGGAATCCGTTCAAATGGAACGCAGTTTTTATGACCTTTTGAGTGAAAAAGGAGGAGAGCTTGAACACCTTCTGAACAATAAGATTCATAGTAAAATCAATCAAAAGGAAGTGGTTGAGTTTGCCGGTATACTAGTGAGATCAGGAATTGGGAAAATAAAGAGGGCAAAGGAACTTTCAGAAAAGCATTCAGAAAATCTTAATCTGGCGAAATCAGCAAAGCTGATGCTGCAAATGGATGAAAAAATAGCTCATATGTCAGTCTGGCCGAACGAGATGAAAAAAAATCCCGGTGCTTTAGTGGAGAAAGCGGAAGTTATGATTGATGAGCTTGAGGATAAAGCCGCATGCTTATGCAAAGCAGTGCAAGATTTGAAAAAAAATCATACATTTTCCTGCGCGGCAAAAAAGCTTGAAGCACATCTGGAATGTTTGCAAAAGTCAGTTTGCGAGCTGAAACACAAGCAAACGCATGAAAAAAAACGGAACTCTTCTGAGAGTTTGATTATTTCTAGTCAAAGAAAAAATGAGAATACAAAGAAGGGAAGAATTCTTTTTGACGATTGATTTGGATAATGAGATGGAGCGGTGGAAAAATTTCATCAGCAGTCTGAATGATAATGAAATACGAACAGGCTTTACACCAAGAGTAGCCGTGTGGAAAAAGAACAAAGCAACCTTATGGTGTTATCCTGCTTCAGAAAAGAAATATCGTACCCCTTTATTTATGGTGTATTCACTTGTGAACGAACCATACATTCTTGATTTGCAGCCAGGCATCAGTGCGATTGAATCCTTTGTCAACAATGGCTTTGATGTTTATTTATTGGATTTTGGAATTCCTGACTACGAAGATAAAGACTTATCAATTGCAGATTATATTTTAAGTTATATAAAAGAAGCAGCAAGGCATGCTCTAAAACATTCAGGTGCAGGAGATCTGACAGTGATTGGCTACTGTCTTGGAGGCACACTTGCTGCGATTTATGCTTCCTTGGCTGACGAACCAATCCGAAATCTGATTCTATATTCCGCTCCAATCGATTTTCGTCATTTTCCTTTATTTGATGAATGGACGAAAGCGCTCAGAAAAAATAAAATTGATTTTGATGAAGCCATAGATTTATACGGTCTGATTCCTGCAAGCCATGTCGAAGCAGGAATCAGACTCCTGACATCACCAATCTACTACAGCCCCTACCTCACCCTCCTTGCAAAATCCGACGATCAAGAGTATGTCATGAAATGGAGACGTTTCAACAAATGGACAAAGAGCTACGTTCCTTTTCCTGGTGCAGCTTTAAAGGATTTGATTCATGAACTTGTGAAGAAGAATAAGCTGGCAAAAGGAAAACTGCGGATCAATAATCAAAATGCAAATCTAAAAAAAATCAAAGCAAGTGTTCTCGTGATTTCATCAGCATTTGATCGTTTAGTTCCGAAAGAGCAAAGCGAATCTATTATGAAACTTATCTCAAGCAAAGATAAAGAATTTCGCCTCATACAAAATGGTCATGTTCCTCTGACTGTGAAAGATGGAATGCTGCCGGAAGTCCTTTCAGACTGGCTGCCGCAGCGTTCAAATCCAATTTTATGAAAGGTGGAAAAGAATGTATTATTTCGAAGAAGCTATGAAACCCGAGCTTGCCCCAGTACTCGAATATTTCGGTTTTGCAGGCATTGTATATTATTACTTTTTAATAAATCTTACAAAATAAAGTGGATAAGCAGAAAGAGAATGCTGATGGTATTCTCTTTTTTTATATTTTCAAACTATTAGAAAAATTTATATTGAAAAAAGAACGGTCAACTAATATGATAGAAAAAAAGTGCATTCATGTTAAGAAAGTTCACATTTCGTTATTTTATAGGAAAAAAGGAGGTGGAAAACGAAAGGATCGAACGAGCAAAACGTATGACAAACAATTAGAAATGGGGAAAATTCTATGAAAAACAACAGTAAACTTATATTTGTCTTATTATTTTCATTCGTTCTCATGTTATCAGGCTGCGGAAATAGCGAAAAAGCGAGTACTGGTGCTGCGTCAGAAGAGAAAAAAGTTCTTAAAGTTGGAACCGATGCAGCATTTGCTCCATTTGAATACATGGATAAAGATAAAATTGTCGGCTTTGATGTTGATTTTCTGGAAGCTGTTATGAAAGAAGCAGGCTATAAGCATGAACTCGAAAACATCGGATGGGATCCATTATTTGCATCTGTACAAGGCAAACAAATTGATTTGGCTATCTCAGGGATAACAATTAATGACGACCGCAAACAAAGCTATGATTTTTCAACTCCTTATTTTGAATCGACACATATGATTGTTTTTAAAGAAGGTACTGATATTAAAAGCGCTGAAGATCTTAAAGGGAAGAAAATTGGCGTACAGAATGGAACAACCGGCCAGTCAGCAGCTGAAAAGGTAGTCGGAGCAAATAATAATATATCAAAATATGAAACTACAGCTGTTGCTTTTATGGCACTTGAAAACAATGACGTTGAAGTAGTTGTGACAGATAATGTTGTTGCAAGTGAATATGTAAAAAATAATCCAAACAGTAAAGTAGAAGCAATTGAAGATAAAAAGAGCTTCGAATCAGAATTTTACGGCTTAATGTTTCCGAAAGACAGCAAGCTGAAGGCGGAGTTTGATAAAGCAATTAAAGAGGTCATTGAAAGCGGGAAGTATGCAGAAATCTATGAAAAGTGGTTTGGCAAAGAGCCTAGTGTTGAGACTCTCTTAGATGCTGAATAAGCAGGGCTTTTCATTCGATTTACATTGCAAAGGAGACAACTATGGATTTCCGTTTTGATATCATACTTGATTATTTACCGCTCTTTTTAAAAGGCACTCTATGGACAATCGGCATCACATTTTTCGGAGTTTTGTTCGGGGCAATCTTAGGTCTTTTTATTGGAATAGGAAAAATGCTGAATCATCCATTAGCTAAACTTCCTTTTGTCTGGTATGTCAATTTTTTCAGAGGGACACCTCTATTGGTGCAGATATTTATTATTCATTTTGGCGTGATGCCATTGTTTATGTCTACAGTGAATCCAATTATCTCAGGTGTTGTCTCTCTAGCTTTAAATGCAGCCGCCTACATTGCAGAGATATTCAGGGCTGGCATAAAATCAATTGACAGAGGACAGATGGAAGCAGCAAGATCTCTTGGAATGAACCATTTTCAAGCGATGAAAGAAGTAATCTTGCCGCAGGCTGTGAAACGAATGATACCGCCGCTTGGAAATGAATTTATTGTGCTGTTGAAAGATTCTTCGCTGATTTCGTTAATCTCAGTGCCTGAACTAATGTACTGGGGCAGGGCAGCAACGGGTCAATATTACCGGATTTGGGAACCGTACTTAACAGTCGCTTTCGTTTACTTAGTACTCACACTCAGCCTAACCTATTTACTAAATTACGTAGAAAGAAGGTTAGACACAGAATGATCTCGGTAAAAGCGCTGAAAAAATCTTTTGGAAAAAACGAAGTCTTAAAGGGAATTTCGATGGAAATACAGCAAAAGGAAGTTGTCGTCGTTATTGGACCCTCAGGCTCTGGTAAATCAACCTTGCTGCGGTGTATAAATTTATTAGAAACCATTACAGATGGACATGTGTATATCGAGGGAGTCGATTTGACTGCCCGATCAACCGACATAAATGCTGTCAGAAAAGATGTCGGAATGGTCTTTCAGCACTTTAATTTATTTCCGCACAAAACCGTACTTGAAAATCTGATGGTGTCTCCAATCATCGTGCGAAAATGGAGCAAGGAAAAAGCGAAGACAAAAGCACTTGAACTTCTAAAAAAAGTGGGATTGTCTGAAAAAGTAAATGTCTATCCTGATTCCTTATCAGGCGGTCAAAAGCAGCGTGTTGCCATCGCGAGGGCCCTTGCAATGGAACCGAAAATCATGCTATTTGACGAGCCTACCTCTGCTTTGGATCCAGAAATGGTCGGAGAAGTGCTGGAAGTCATGAAGCAGCTTGCTAAAGAAGGAATGACAATGATGATTGTCACCCATGAAATGGGATTTGCCCGAGAAGTGGGAGATCGTGTCATTTTTATCGATGAAGGATTGATTATCGAAGAGGATACTCCAAAGGAACTATTTGAGAATACGAAGCATGAACGAACGAAGAGTTTTCTTAGTAAGATTTTATAAAGAGATGAGAATGCCCAATTAGGCATTCTCTTTCAACCTGAAAAATGGCTGGAAATTAATCTCTATTCTTAATCCTCTCAATAATCTCCCCAAGCTCATCCGGCCGATGAAACTCAATTGGTGAAACACCCTTTTCAAACTGAATCGAGTCTGATTCAACTAAGAGCACATACCGTCCATTTATCTTTCCTAAATGAATACTATCTCCAAAATCAGCAAGCAATCCTTTTATAGATGTTTCACCAAGCTTCATTTTTAGCTCAGCTTCAGGCGTATGTTCTACAATCTGCGCAGCTGCTTCAATAACCTGATGCGTGTCAAGCCTTTCTTGTATCTCCCGTTTTTCACTTGCTTCCCAAATTTCCATGTCATGCTCGAACTGCTGGCGTTCCTGGCTGTTTTCCTCATATGTTTCGAGGACATGCTCCTGAACCATGCTCATGACTTGAGTTTTCATGATTTCCGGCATAGATTCTCCGTACTCCACGAATTTTAAGAAGTCCTCAAAGTAGCGGGCATGGGATGCCTGGTGAATTTTCAGTTCGCCCGGTTCGGTCATCCCTTCCTCTGGCATAAAGGGGTATTGAATGGATTTCATGTTTTTTGTAGTGATCGCCATTTGTACGTTGCGGATCAATGTAGATTCATCTGAGATAGAGGCAACTTTTGGCTCAAAATCACATTTTAGAATGAACAGAAATGTATCCTCAAAGTACTTTTCGGGAGTTGCTGAAAGAACTAAAAAGGCTCCTCCCCGAACGGCACTGGCATCCAAATAGGCGCCGACAAATCGTTCGCTTGCTTCTTTAAAGGATTCCTTTGTATCAGCCGTCAGCGCTTTGTGGAAAAGGTTATAGTTCGGGTTTGAGTCTAGCTCATATCCTGGCTCTACGACAAAATAGCCAAGTTTTGTTGGAACTTGTTCGCTGCGCGGATTCTTTTCGACCTTGCGCTTGACGATTTTCTTTAATTCACCGTCTAAAAAGTCTTTCAGTGCATTCCCTTCGTATTCTTCACTCGTTAATGTTTGAAAGTGTTTGTATTGCTTATTGGCATTCTCGTCTTTTCCATCGACCTGGATGAGGTAAAAAGAGAGATAGTTGATCTTAAATTCCATAGGTTCACCTGCTTCTTTTTCAATTCCTCAAGTGTAAAAGATTGGACTATGTCCGTCAATCTAATAAAATGGAATTATCAAAAGAAGAATGATGGAAAGTTTTGAACCCTAGTGATTGATAAGCAGGAGAGTGGATCAAAACAGAGATTATGCCTTTCACTTTGGCAGATTTACCAGAAGGTGACGCCACAATTAAAGTTGCTTATTCCAGCATCCATTATAAAGATGGCTTAGCCACACTTCCTAAATCAATTGTTAAAAATTATCCGATGGTTCCAGGTATTGATTTAGCCCGGACAGTTGCAGATTCTAGCAATGAATCTTTTTAAAATAGCGATGAAGTGATCGTTACAAGCTACGGGCGTCCGTTCTAAAGAAACGCTGGAAAAGCTGATTGAAGATGAATTGAAAAAGCAAAATCAGAAGAATATCTAAAAATATAGAATTTTCAATTAAATAATTGCGTTTTTATTCTGTTATGTGTATAATCCTCTTACATAAACGTATTTCACGCCTATTGAGTTAGCCCTCTTGTGATCCGTGGAATAGGTTATGACCAGCTTAATTAATAACTAATTCAAATCTGCTGATTTGTCTATGGAAGAGATTCTTTAACGTTGACATAAGCCAGCTGCCTTTATTGTGCAGCTGGCTTTTTTTGTTCAAAAGCTGGAGTTTCCTAAATTCAAAAAGGGGATGGGATTGAATGATGAACTTTAATCTGTCAGAAGAGCAACATGCAGTGAGAAAAATGGTGCGCGATTTCGTAGACAAGGAGATCAATCCAAATATCGCAGAATGGGATGAGTTGGGGCATTTCGAACCTGCAATTTTGAAAAAGCTTGCCGAACTTGGGCTAATGGGGATTTGTATTCCTGAAGAGTACGGCGGGAGTGCAATGGATTACAATACGCTTGCGATTGTGTGCGAGGAACTTGAGCGCGGGGATACGGCGTATCGGACTGCGGTTTCTGTTCATACGGGTTTGAACAGTTTGACCTTGCTTCAATGGGGAAATGAGGAGCAGAAGCAGAAGTACTTGGTTCCTCAGGCGAAAGGTGAAAAGGTTGGTGCATTTGGATTAACAGAGCCTAATGCCGGATCTGATGTAGCTGCGCTGCAGACAACAGCGGTCTTAGATGGGGATCATTACATACTGAATGGTCAGAAGACATGGATTTCATTGTGTGACTATGCTGATCATTTCCTTGTGTTTGCTTATACGGACAAGAGCAAAAAGCATCATGGCATATCCGCGTTTATTGTTGAACGGACGATGGAAGGATTCGATTCAAAAGCAATCAAAGGCAAGCTTGGGATACGCGCAGGAAACACGGGAGAAATCTTCTTCGATCATATTAAAGTTCCAAGAGAAAATTTGCTTGGCCAAGAGGGAGACGGATTTAAAATCGCGATGTCTGCTCTCGATAATGGCAGATTCACAGTGGCAGCAGGCGCATGCGGGTTAATCCAAGCATGTATTGAAGAAAGCGTGAACTACTGTCACGAAAGGAAAACGTTTGGGAAAGAAATCGGCAGGCATCAGCTTGTTCAGCAAATGATTGCAAAAATGGAAGCTGGCTATCACATGTCACGTCTGCTTGTCTTCCGTGCAGGCTGTTTAAAAAATGAAGGAAAACGAAATACGAGAGAAACGTCCCTTGCAAAATGGCAATCTTGTGATTTCGCAAACGAAGCGGCAAACGATGCCGTACAAATTCACGGTGCATACGGATACTCTAATGAATACCCCGTGGAACGCTTCTTGAGAAATTCCAAGGCTCCGGTTATTTATGAGGGTACAAGAGAAATTCACACGATTATGCAGGCTGAGTATGTTTTAGGCTACAGAGAAGATAAGGCGCTTTCGAGTATGCTGCCAAGCTGGCCGTTTGAGGATGCTAAGGAAAAAGTTGAAAGTTAATTGAATGAAACCCGCAGCCTTAAGCTGCGGGTTTTGATATGGTATTGAATTGAAGCAAATTATGAGTTGAAAATTGAATAATGTTTTTCTCCAGTAAAAAGCAATTTATGATAGTTAGATCACCGAAGTTGATAGTTGGCCCTTCAACTTGATAGTAAGCTAGCCAAAAGTAAGAAGATGAAAATAAAACTAAGGTTTTCGCTAGTAAAAGTCAATTTATGATAATTGAATCATCGAATATGATAGTTGGCACTCCAATCTTAATAGTAAGCTAGTCCAAATTAAGAAGATGAAAATAGAACAAAGGTTTTTGATAGTAAAAAGCAATTTATGATAGTTAGATCACCAAATTTGATAGTTTGCCCTGCGAACTTGATCGTAAGCTGGCCATAAGTAAGAAGTTGAAAATAGAACAATGGTTTTCGCTAGTAAAATGATAATTGGATCACGAAATTTAATAGTTGGCTGTTCATTTTTGAAAGTTGAAACTGGAAATGCCTGTCCATCCTTTAATATCACTATTAAATGCAGGAAATCCTCGGGTAAATAAAGAAGTAAGTCATAAACAAATTGAGGTTCTTGTCGAAAGGACGGGCTGCACGATGCATTCACAGACGATGTTTATTGCCGGCCATGCACGTTTGCCTGCAGGGATGGCTGCAAAAAACGTGTACGATATGTTGACTATCACAGTTGAAATTGATAAAAGATTCGCTGTCATTTTAGAGGCTTCCTGTACGCTGGCAACTGAACATGGCAGAGATTTTGTCGGACGCTTGCTAAGAGGCTATAGTCTGCAGAATGGCGTAGAAGAATTGATACAGCACGTAAAAGAAAATTACTGCGGCAAAGCAATACATGCAATTGTTGCTGCTTTATCTGATCTTCATTTTCAATATCAGCAATTAAAAATGGTGAGGTGACAGCCATGAATGCGAAGATCATCGAGAGCATTCCATTTCCATGTATTGTTACTGCAGGGAACAATGAAATTTTACACAGCAATGCGTTTGTTATGGAATTCACCAAACGCAGTTCTATCCAAAATATCAATGTGAAAGAGTTATTCGATGTATGGGAAGAACTGGAGGGCGGGAAGCTGATCCATGCGAGCTGCAGCGGTTCAAGCTGTATTTTTATCAAGACGGGGCTTGATGCCACTAAAAGGAATCTCTATATTGGAACCGCTTCCACAGAGTTGATCTCCTTGATTAATGAGCTGAAGGAATCAAAACGGGTTAACCGGGAACTTGATGCAATTATTGAGAATT
Organism: Bacillus sp. UMB0893; assembly: GCF_002858905.1. Taxonomy (NCBI): domain Bacteria; kingdom Bacillati; phylum Bacillota; class Bacilli; order Caryophanales; family Bacillaceae; genus Bacillus; species Bacillus sp. UMB0893. The sequence continues at coordinate 368,647 of NZ_PKLB01000001.1, forward strand.
CCTATGATGGGATCTATATTACTGATAAAGACGGTGTGACGTTAAAGACGAATTCCGCTATTGAACGGATTACTGGAATTCCAAAACATTACTATATCGGGAAAAGCGTTAATGAATTGATTGATCGCGGTATTCTTGAAAATTCGGTTACGCACAAAGTGTTAGAAAAAAAACGCAGCGTTTCAGTCGTTCAGCTGAACCGGGCCGGAAAAGAAACGCTGCTGACGGGAAATCCGGTTTTTAATGATCATGGTGAAATTGAGAGTATCGTAACGAATATTCGTGATCTTTCTGAGCTGAACGACTTGCAGAGCGCACTTCGAAAAGCGACGAAACTGAACGACAGCTATAAAAAAGAAATTGAGCGCTTAAAAGGAAAGTCCAATGGAAGCCAGGATGTAGTCATTGAAAGTGAAGAGTTGAATGCGATTTATGAAACGGCGGACAGAGTTGTGAATGTGGATGCGACGATACTGATTTTAGGTGAAACAGGTGTCGGGAAGGATGTGTTTGCCCGATATATCTACAGTAAAAGCGTCCGTGCACGAAAAGGACAGTTCATTAAAGTGAATTGCGGGGCGATCCCGCCAGAATTGCTTGAATCGGAGCTTTTCGGTTATGAAGCAGGCGCCTTTACCGGAGCAAATAGACAGGGGAAACCAGGTATGTTTGAGATGGCCGAGAAAGGCGTCTTATTTTTAGATGAAGTTGGCGAGCTTCCTTTAAATTTGCAAGTGAAACTTTTAAGAGTCATTCAAGAAAAAGAAATACAGCGTGTGGGCGGTACAGCTGCGAAAAAGGTGGATGTCAGAATTTTGGCTGCAACGAATAAAGATCTCAAAGATATGGTTCAAAGAGGTGAGTTTCGCGAGGATTTGTTTTATCGGTTAAATGTTGTTCCGATCCTTATTCCTGCCTTGCGTGACCGGAAAAGCGATATTTTGCCGTTAACAGCTCTTTTTTTAGAAAAAGCAAATAAAAAATACAAAAAACAAAAAGAAATGAATGCTGCACTAAAAAACTATTTTTACACCTTCAGCTGGCCGGGAAATGTACGGGAACTTTCCAACTTAATTGAAAGACTAGTCTTAATAAATGAAGAGAACCTCTTAAAGATTGAACATTTGCCTGCTGAATATCAAAAGCCAGATCAATCTCCTCTGCAAGTGTCAAAGATTGTGACCTTAAAGGAAGCGGCAGAGCTGGCAGAAGAAAAAATATTGGCACTTGCGGTTAAAACGTATAAATCAACGTATGAAATTGCAGATGCTTTGGACAGCAGCCAGCCAACAATCGTGAGAAAGCTTAAGAAATATGGATTGAGTTTTGATTAAGCTGTCCATTTTTAAGCATCTGATCTATATAATTTTTGCGCAGATCCTTCATACAATTGTCGAATCTTAGCAGATAATCTCGTGGTACAATAGGAGATATTGAATCATGAGGAGAGAATACTATGGAAGAAACAGCTCGCTCAGGCAAGAATTATACAGCGATTATTGTGACACTTTCCCTGGTCGTAAATGCGATTATATTGGGTTTGTTCTTTTTACCGATAGGCTATGGCGGCGAAGTTAAGTTTGATATTCATATATTTCCGCGCATAAACGCCGTGCTAAACAGTTTTACATTTGTGTTTTTAGTGATCGCGCTCGTCTCGATTATCAAAAAAAATGTTAAGCTGCATAAAGGCTTTATTTTAGCCGCTTTTACAACAACTTTGCTTTTTTGTGTGTCATATCTGACGTATCACTACATGTCAGGGGAAACGACTCGTTTTGGAGGAGAAGGATTCATCCGCAATGTATATTTCTTTATCTTGATTACACACAGCTTCCTTGCTGCAATTATTGTGCCGCTGGCATTGTTCTCCCTTGTATGGGGCTGGACAGGACAGCTTACAAAGCACCGTAAAATCGTGCGCTGGAGTATGCCGATCTGGCTTTATGTAAGTTTCACGGGTGTTATTGTTTACTTGATGATTTCTCCGTATTATTAAGAAAAAGCTCAGCAGCTGCTGAGCTTTTTCTATTCTTCCGTAGGTGTGTTGATAAATAGAGAGTCTTTTAGAGAGGTTACGCTTACTTGTTTGCCATTCTTTTCAAAAGCTGTTGTGCCGCCCATCCTCTCTGCTTTTTCCCATCCCCAAAGCCGAATGGCTGCGAGATAAGCCGAAGGAAGGCCATCCTCTTCTGAAGCGAGCGACCAGGTGTACTCCTCAAAGCTCCCGTCTTTTGACAACTTTAATAGGGTGGCGCTGACCGGTACAGGAAAATCGTCAACCGTTTGGGACGACTGATAATAACCGTAATAATAAAAAATGACTCCTGCTAGCATGAAAAAGACCAGGATTCCTGTAAATATCTTCTGTTTTTTCATTTATACAACGACCTCCATAAATAAAAAACCGCATACGCTTCCAAGCCTTTCCATCCGGCAGAAAGCTTCAGAATTTCCTCTATTGAAGGCTTACGCTCTAAATCAAGCTGAGCTTTTATCGCATTGTGAAGTCCCACATCTGCAATCGGAAAAGCTGCTGGATCTTTCAAGCATTTCATCAATACGTAGTCAGCTGTCCAGCCTCCTATCCCTCTGATGCTTAATAGGAAAGCCCTGGCTTCTTCTTTTTCTAATAAAAGCAGCTGTTCTTTAGATAAGGTTCCATCAGATATCGAACGGGCGATTCCAAGAATATATTCTGCTTTTCTCGTTGTGAATTGAAGTTTTTGCAGATCCGAAACATGTAAGGCGGCAATGATTTCTGGCTCGGGAAAAATCCACATCGTTTTACCATCAAACTCGTAGTTCTCTCCATACACCTCAGTCAATCTTCTTTTTAACGTATAGGCGAAATTCAGGTTAATCTGCTGTCCTATAATGGCCCATGTTAATGCCTCGAACAAATCAGGAATTCCAATAATGCGGAGTCCATGATGAGTAGAGACGACTGTATTTAATAGTGCATCTTTTTCAGCAAGCTCATAAAAAGGCTTCATGTCACGATCTAAATCAAACAAGTTCCAAATGTATTTAGCTGCCTGTAATCGGCTGAACTTGTTTGGTAGAACATCAGGAAACTCAATTACTAGTTTTTCCTGCTTCATAGATACTTTCATCAAAATCTTTTTTTCTTCAATTTTTATACATTTAAAGAATGAGTTTTCATGAATGAGGTGAAGCACTTCAGCGTCAGATCTTCCTAAAAACACAAGACATTCTTTGAAGTTAAAATCACTTGGAGGCACGAGCTCTATATGATTTTTATGGTCAATCCATATGCCTGGCGAAAGATCAGGAAAACATTTTTTACATGCTCGGAAGTGATGTTTTTCAGCTTCATCTGCTGAATGGAAAAACACAACATTCTCAGGAAACGGTTTTTTTGCATAGCAAGAAGGCAAACAATAGATTTTGGTGGTTTTCACTCCAGTGTAAAACATACCATCAAAGGCTTTGTCACCTGAAAGCATCGCTTCGATCATCGTGCTGCGGGGTAAAACGGCCATTAGCAACAACCCCTTTCATATGAAAAAATGATACCACTTTTTTACAAGTTTTTGTATAATGACGTAGATTTTAATTTTTGAAACTTTTCTCATAAAGGATTCCTCTAACATGTGAAAGGAGAGGAAAGCGTGAATCATTTATATACGGTGAAAAAAGCAATAAAAGGGAATGAAGATGCATTTGAAGAGCTAATAAAAATAGAGAGTGCCAAACTATATAAAACGGCTTTTTTATATGTTCGAAATAAAGAAGATGCCCTCGATATTCTTCAGGATACAGTTTGCAAAGCATTTGTTTCAATAGGGAGCTTAAAGCAGCCTGAGTATTTCAGTACTTGGCTGACGAAAATATTAATTCGCACTGCTTATGAATTTCTTAAGAAGAAGAAAAAAGTCGTATTAATAGAAAGTGCATTTTTTGAAAATAAGGCGGCTGTGAATAAAGAAAGCGAGCTCGATCTCCCATATGCTATTTCTACCTTAAATCATCACTATCAAACCGTTATTATTTTATTCTATTACCATGATTTATCCATCCGCACGATCGCTGAAACCATGAAAAAACCTGAGGGAACGATCAAGACATATTTGCGCAGAGCAAAAGCAGAGCTGAAGCATGTGCTCGAAGGAGGGCATCAATATGGACAAAAAATGGTTTAATAGTCAATTAGCAGAAATTGAATTGCCTGAAGATGAAATTTTTTATGCGATTGATTGCGGGATTAAGGCTGGGAGAGAACAAAAGCGTTTTAAGAGACGATTCACTGGAAAGTCAGCTGCTATTCTTTCAGCAGCGGCAGCATCAATCGTATTAGCATTTGGATTTGTTTTCGCTCCTGTAACGAATGTATTGGCAAGTGTTCCATTATTAGGTTCAATCTATGAAAACTTCTCTTTTTCTATTGGAAAAGAATTATCTGCAAGTAACTTAGTGACAGAACTGAATGAAAAAGCAACAAGCAATGGAGTAAGTGTTACACTGACCAGTGTCTTTTTTGACGGAAATGTCGTCGGTGTGACATTTAAGGCAGAAGGCGATTCTCTTCCTGAAAAATGGGTGGAAGGACCAAACGATCCAGTAAGCGGCTACAGTCATTATCTCTTTGATGGCAGTGAATCTAAGCAATGGTCAGGGGGACACTCTGGAATTGTTAAAACGGAAAAGGGATACATTGGGTCGATGGAATTGCATAATCCGAGTAAGGATTTGCCGTCAGATTTCACATTGCCATTAACATTCTATTATATGGCAGGTCAAAAAGGAGAATGGAAATTCAATGTTCCAGTGAAACAAATCCCGCCTGAAACAATTGCTGTAATGGGTAAATCGGAAGTTGGGAATTACACTTTAAATATGAAATCAATCACTATGGGAAAAGCAACAACCATGCTCGAATTTGAAACGATGTTTCCGCTATCTGGTGAAGATGATCAAATCACGATTCATGTTACCGATGATCAGGGAAGAGAGTTTTCACCGAGTCATGGAGATATTCTGCAGAAAGAAGAAAAAAATGGAATGCTGCTAGAACAAGTCCGCTATTTGTTTACAAATAAAATGTCAAGTGAGAGTAAGTTCTTAATGATTTATCCAGAAGTAGAACGAGATGAACCACGGATCTTAGAAACGATAAAATCTGCACCATTTAAAGTGGAAAGTAAACGATTTGAGTATAAGATTGACATAAATTCGATAGAAAAAAAAGGAACCGAGCTGATCCTTGATTATCGTGTGGAAAATGTGAAAGCGTCTGATTATAAGGAAGATATTTTAGTTAATTTTGCAGATTCAATCTCATTAGAAAAAGGCAAATCAATTATTTATGGAAACAAGGGGAAACTGATTGATAAGGAAAAAATGCAGTTTCAATCGAGGTTTAGTGTCCCGGATGATTTTAATAGCAGTGAGTTTTCCATATCCGTGCCTTTTGGAATCTTCAGCAAAAATGCAGATCCAATGAAGATGGAGCCGTTACGAGTGATGATAAATAATGATTAGGGAATAATTGGAACAATGCAAAGAAAAAGATTTTATCCGCACTGAGTCAAAATAGATTGCAGCAATATGAAAAAATCTGTTGGATCAATGCTCATACACCTAAAACCGGTCAATTGCTGACCGGTTTTCTGCATTCTTAAGAACGTAATTCAATCCTGAATCCAATGATTCAAAAATGAATCACATAGCAACAGCAATCTAACCTCGGGCAATTCAAATTTGAATCACTTCATTTCATCAGGTCAACTGGAGCGCGAACCGCATGCTTGGCACACTTCTTGCATCTACTATAGCAAGTATCATAAAAGGGGGATATACATATGCAAACAACGGTAACACAGGAAATCGAACAAATGAAAAAAATGGTAAAGAGTTTTGTGGAGAATGAGGTTGAGCCTTATGCTCAGCAGATTGAGGATGAGGACAGGATTCCAGATCATTTAGTTGAGCAGGCGAAGGACTTGGGGCTTTTCGGCATCAGCATTCCTGAAGAGTACGGAGGGATCGGACTGAATGCAGTTGGCAAAGCTGTCGTGCTTGAGCAGCTGGGACATACGCATAACGGGTTTGTCAGCTTAATAAGTGCACATACAGGAATCGGGAGCACAGGTTTGGTCAAGCTTGCTTCTGAGCAGCTGAAGCAAAAGTATTTGCCGGATATGGCTGCAGGAAAGAAAATCGCCGCTTTCGCTTTGTCTGAGCCAGGAGCTGGTTCAGATGCAACCAACTTGGCAACGCGTGCCGAGAAACGCGGAAATCAGTGGGTTCTAAACGGGACAAAACATTTTATTACGAATGCACCTGTTGCAGATGTGTTTACTGTTTTTGCGCTAACGGATAAGGAAAAAGGTGCGAAGGGCGGTATTACGGCATTTCTGGTAGAAAAAGATTTTCCGGGATTCATGGTTGGAAAAAAGGATAAAAAGATGGGGCTTCGAGGATCGCATACAGCTCAATTGATTTTTGAAGATTGTGCCTTGCCGGAGGAAAATGTTATTGGAGAAATTGGAATGGGCTATATGTCGGCTTTGAAAATCCTGAGTGAGGGCCGTGTCGGACTTGCTGCAAGAGCTGTTGGGTCGTGCGACAAGTTGATAGCGCTTTCAGCAAATTATGCAAAAGAACGAATCCAATTCGGCAAACCGATCGCAGACAATCAGGCGATTCAATGGATGCTTGCGGACATGGCGACGGAAACGGAAGCTGCCAGAACACTTACCTATATGGCTGCTTCGATGATTGATGAAGGAAAAAAAGTGATAAAGGAAGCATCGATGGCTAAGCTATTTGCTTCAGATGTATTTAACCGGGTCGCAGACAAGGCGGTACAGATTCACGGCGGCATGGGCTATGTGTCGGATTATCCGGTTGAACGTTATTATCGGGATGCACGCATTACGAAAATTTATGAAGGCACAAATGAAATTCAGAGGCTGATTATCGCCAGAAGAGTACTTGAAGAAAATTGAGTCAGAGCGGATAGGGGGAGTTAGATGCGCTGGGTTGTGCTTGTTTTACTGTTTTTTGGGATGTTCATTAACTTTGCGGATAAGTCGATTACAGGGCTTGCAGCTGTTCCAATCATGAAGGAATTTAAACTTTCGTATGCAGATTGGGGTCTTGTCGGCAGCAGCTATTATTGGCTGTATCCAGTGACAGGAATTTTCGGTGCAGCCTGGGCTGACCGGGTGGGCGCTAAAAAAGTTTTAGGATTCCTTATGCTTACATGGGCTGTTTTACAAATAGGCGTGCTCGCCATTGCCGGTCTGCCATTGCTGCTGCTTTACCGGTTTTTGCTTGGAGCATTCGAGGGTCCGTTTAGCCCAATTGCTTATAACCATGCGAATACGTGGTTTCCGCCAAAGCTTCGCGGGCTTGCAAATTCAGTTGTCGTATCAGGGGCTACATTAGGTGCGATGGTCGCAGCTCCCATTCTTGTAGCACTCATCCATATATTTGGCTGGCGGATGGCATTTGCATTTTTGGGAGTTGCGAGTATCGTCTGGTTCGTTCTGATTCAATTTACGAGAGATGTTCCAAAAGCAGAAGAACTGGAAGAAGACGAAATGCCAAAAAAGAAGCAGCTTGAGAAGCTTGATATTAAAGCATTTCTGCTGATGTTATCTAAGCCATCCGCTTTATTTACAACACTTGCTTATTTTTCAACGTACCTGCTTGTTGTCTGGTTTGCGGTTTGGCTTCCGGTTTACCTCGTTAAAATCGTAAACATGTCGAACATTGAGATGGGGTATGCTGTTTCTGGCATCGGGGTTGCATCAGTGGGAATCTATATAGGGGTTTCGGTACTATCTGACCGCATGTTTAAGCGCAATAAAGATTGGCGCATATCTAGAGTGTACGTTGTGGGACTAGCCATGATCGTTGGAGCTTTATTGCTTGCATCTACGGCAATCATTCAAAACGCAGTCTGGGTTATCATTGCCATGTGTTTTGCTAAGGGTCTAACGTATGCCATCTTAACGATCGGACCAACTATTATCATTCAATTACTTCCTGAACGCGGCGGTCTGATGACGAGTATTTTAACATCATCCGGCAATCTTGCAGGAATCGTTGGACCTTTGATTACAGGCTACATTGTCGGATCGTCTGGTGAAAATAGTACAGCAGGATTTGATTTGTCTATCATCTTCATGGCGGGGCTGATCACGTTATTTGGAATTTTGTTTACTGTTTTCGTAAGGCCTCAATCAACGATGCATTTTGAAGCCGAAAACAATTCAGCAATCGGAAAGTAAGGAGGAGGTTTTTTGGAGCGAACCATTCATCGCCCGTGGCATTCCTTTTACCAGCACCAGGATGTTCATATTCCTGAACAATCCATCTATTTATTTCTTGAGAAAACAGCTGAACGTTATGGAGATCAAACGGCGATTATATTTGAAAATGAGGAAACATCTTATGCGGAATTAAAGACAAAAGTAGATCATCTTGCTGGAAAATGGGACGAAATGGGCTTCAAAAAAGGGGAGCGTATCGGATTAATGCTTGCCAATCATCCTGATTATGTGATTTTCTACTATGCCGCCCATGCACTAGGATTGATTGTTGTTCAAATCAATCCTATGTACACAGCAAGGGAATTGCTGCAAATCGTTACAGACGCAGAAGTGTCCTATATTGCTGCCGACAGTCTTGGCAGAAGAACAATAAATGAAGTCAGCGATTTGTACGTTTTTAAACAAATGATGGCATCTCAAATGACAGAATCAGACGAGCGTTATCACAATCTGGAGGACCTGATAGCCTGCAAGATTCCTTTGAAAAATCCCGCAGCAATCGATGCAAAAAAAGAGGTTGCCGTCATTCAGTACACAGGCGGCACGACGGGGAAAATGAAGGGCGCGATGCTGACACATTTCAATCTGACTGCAAACGTCTATCAAAGCTATTTAATGTACGGGGACTCTATGGTTCAAGGAGAAGAAACGGTCTTAATCGCCACTCCGCTCTACCATGTGTACGCCATGACAAGCGGCATGAATCTTGGAATCTTCATCGGAGGGAGACTTCTTTTGTTCAGGAAGTTTGATATTGATGATGTGCTGAAAAAAGTGAAAACACATAGCCCTACTTTTTTCCCAGGGGTGCCTAAAATGTATATTGCATTCGTGAATCACCCGGAAATTGAGGAAGCAAAACTGAATTGTTTAAAACTGTGCTCATCAGGATCTGCTCCGCTTCCAGTAGAAATAATTCAGCGCTTTGAACAGCTCACAGGAACTCGGATTGGGGAAGGATTTGGGCTGTCAGAAGCTTCTCCTACAACACACCGCAATCCGCCGTTTGGGAAAAGAAAAATAGGCAGCATCGGAATCCCTGTTCCTGAAACAGATTGCATCATTATTGATGATGATAATCAGGAGCTTGGCCCTAAAAGTGTTGGGGAGCTTTTAATTAAGGGCCCACAGATTATGAAGGGCTATTGGAATAATGAAGTGGAAACACATGCATCTCTTAAAAATGGCTGGCTTTATACAGGTGATCTGGCAACGATGGATGAAGAAGGGTACTTCTACATCGTTGGCAGAAAAAAAGAAATGATCATTCTTGGCGGATTTAATATTTATCCCCAGGAGATTGAGGGTGTTTTGTATGAACACCCTGATGTAAAGGAAGCAGCAGTTGTCGGTCTTCCTGACGAGGAACATGGGGAAAGAGTGAAAGCGTATGTTGTTCCAAAGGATGGAAAGACCATTGATAAAGATGAGCTAAAGGGCTATTGCTATACGAAATTAACGCCATATAAAGTTCCAAAGCAGTTTGAAGTGAGAGACAGTCTTCCGCGAAATACGGTTGGCAAACTATTAAAACGATTGCTGATTAAAGAAGAATCAGAGAGAGGGGATTCTCAAAATGGAAATTAATAAAGTAGCTGTTATCGGAGCAGGAACGATGGGCTCGCAAATTGCAATGGTATGTTCTCTAGCTGGCTATCCTGTCACATTACAGGATGTTAGAGCGGAAAGTCTGGAAAAAGCAAAGGATTTTTTGGACATGCAAATGGAGAAGCGAATTAAAAAGGGCAGGTTCACTGCTGAGGAAGTGAAATCCGCTTTTCAGAGAATCTCTTTTACCACATCCCTTGAAGAGTTAACAGAATCAGATTTGGTTATCGAAGCAATCGTTGAAAAGCTCGATGTGAAAAGAGAGCTCTTTAAGAAGCTGGATGAAATGACACAGCCGCATGCTATTTTAGCCACAAACAGCTCAACAATTGTCAGTTCAAAAATAGCGGATGTAACGGGACGTCCTGATAAGGTCTGCAACATTCATTTCTTCAATCCAGCGCTAGTCATGGAGCTTGTAGAGGTTGTGAAAGGTCCGCACACTTCTGAAGAAACAGCTCAAACGTCGATGGACTTTGTAAAAAAGATTAATAAGCTGCCCGTTTTATTGAATAAAGAAATTTCAGGATTTATTGCAAACCGCATATTAGGAAAGCTGATGGATGAAGCCGTGTACCTGCTTGAAAATGGCTATGCCAGCCATGAAGAAATTGATCTTGTATGTACAAAAGCGCTTAATCATCCGATTGGCCCCTTCGCCTTAATGGATCTGACCGGCATTGATGTGAACTATTTTGTGAGAATGCAGCGCTATGAGGAAAGCGGAGATGAGCGGGATAAGCCTGCCAAGATCGTCCGGGAAAAAGTAGAAAAAGGGGAGCTCGGCAGAAAAACCGGCAAGGGTTTTTACACATATGAAAATCAAAATTCAGCAGTGAAATAGAGGTGATTTTGTGCAAAACGTAAGTGTTATTGGTGCAGGAACAATGGGGCGCGGGATTGCCTATGCATGTGCAGCTGCAGGTTTTTCAGTCGTAGTTCAGGACATTCATGAAGAGTCACTGGATAGGTGCCGCTCCTATGTGGCCAGACAATTCGAGAAGACAGGAAAATCAGAAGCAGGCGTACAAATCGTTTATACAACAGATCTAAAGCAGGCAGCAAAAGACGCAGATCTCATAATTGAAGCAGTGCTCGAAATTATGGAACTCAAGATAAATGTTTTCAAAGAGTTAGATCGCTATGCAAAGCCATCTGCCATATTGGCCACGAATACGTCAACGATGAGTCCAACTGAAATTGGTGCCCAAACGAGCCGTCCAAAGCAATGTATTGCGCTTCATTTTTTCAACCCTGTGCCAAAAATGAAGCTGATCGAAGTCATTTGCGGCTTGGAAACGTCAGAAGAAACGATTGATGCCTGCTTTCGATTTGGAGAAACACTTGGGAAAGAATGCGTAAAGATTAATGAGTTCCCAGGTTTTGCGGTCAGCCGCATGAATTGCCTGATCGGAAATGAGGCGATGACGATGATGATGGAAGGCGTGGGTTCTGTTCAGGATATCGATAAAGCGATGAAGCTAGGGTTGAATCATCCAATGGGGCCGCTCGAGCTTGCTGATTTAGTCGGGCTCGATACGAGGCTCCGGAATATGGAATATCTCTACAAAACACTTGGTGAGAAGTTCCGGCCCTGTCCGATTCTCGTAAAATATGTGAAAGCAGGCTGGCTTGGCAAAAAGAGCGGACGTGGATTTTATGAATACAGCTAGGAGGCAAGCGCATGAACTTTCATTTCGATGAAGATATTCAATTTTTAAAGCGGAATGTCCGTGATTTTGTACAGACCGAGGTTGAAGCAGCAGCGATGGAAATCGAGGAGTCAAACTCGATTCCTGAACGAATTATTCAAATGTCAAAGGAACTTGGTCTTTTCGGTTTAAGTATTCCTGAACAATACGGCGGACTTGGGATTGGAATGGTAGGCAAGTGTGCTTTATATGAAGAAATTGGTGCGACACATAATGGATATACGACACTGATTGGCGCGCATACAGGAATTGGAACGGTAGGCATCGTTGAAATGGGAAATGAAGAACAAAAGCAGAAATACCTCCCTGCGATGGCGAAAGGAGAAAAAATCGGTGCATTTGCCCTAACGGAGCCTAGTGCCGGCTCAAATGCGACCAATCTAAAAACGAAAGCTGTGAAAAAAGGGGATAAATACATTCTGAATGGGACGAAGCATTACATCACAAATGCAACCGAAGCAGATGTGTTTACTGTAATGGCAGTGACTGACCCTGAAAACGGAGCAAAAGGCATTACTTCTTTTATCGTAGAAAAGAATTTCCCTGGCTTTCAAGTGGGAGCTGTCGAGAAGAAAATGGGACTGCGAGGTTCACATTCAGCTGAAATTATTTTAGAAGATTGTGAGGTTCCGGCTGAAAATGTTCTTGGAGAAGAAGGACAGGGGTATGTAAATGCGCTGAAGATCCTGGCAAATGGACGTGCAGGTCTTGCTGCCCGCAATCTTGGATCAAGTCAGAAGCTGTTGGATTTATCGATGATTTATTCGCAGAAACGGATTCAATTCAATGTTCCTATTTTTGAACATCAGGCAGTCTCTCATATGATTGCTGAAATGGCGATGGAAATTGAGGCATTGCGCTCATTTACCTATCGGGTCGCCTGGATGGTTGATGAAGGCATGAAGGTGATTAAAGAGGCAGCGATGCTGAAGCTATTTGGTTCTGAAGTCTATAACCGGGTTGCGGATAAGGCGGTTCAAGTTCACGGCGGAATCGGATACATTGCTGACTATCCGATTGAGCGGTTTTTCCGGGATGCAAGGATTACAAGAATATATGAAGGTACTTCAGAGATTCAGAAAAACATCATTGCAGGTCAATTGAAAAAGCAATATCAATAAGAGGGGAGCTGAATGTAATGGAAAACATAGTGATCGCAAGTGCCGTCAGAACACCAATCGGCAGATACGGCGGAGCGCTTAAAGATGTTGAGGCGAGTTTTTTGGCCAGTTATGCAATAAAAGAAGCGCTTATTAGGGCAAATATAAACGCAGAACAAGTGGATGAAGTCATTTTAGGAGAAGTCAGACAAACAACCCTTGCCTCAAATGTGGCCAGAGTTGCAGCGCTGCGGGCCGGGGTACCTGTGACGGCCCCTGCCTTTTCCATTAATCGGCTTTGTGCATCAGGCATGCAGGCCATTGCTTCTGCTGTACAGCAAATTCAGTCAGGACAAGCGGAAATTGTTGTGGCCGGAGGAACTGAAAATATGAGTCTCTCTCCGATATATTTGCGTGGTTCCCGATTTGGAGGAGACGCTGCCCATTTAGTAGATTCCAATAAAGAAAATGGACAGCAGCCAAAGGAAACGTACGGCGAGCATCTGGGAATGGGAATGACCGCTGAAAATGTAGCAGAGAAATATCAAATTTCTCGGGAAGATCAAGATCAATTTGCTCTGGAAAGCCAAAAACGGACAGAACATGCGAATCAGAATCAGCTTTTTCAGGATGAAATTGTTCCAATCGAAGTTCCTCATAAAAAGGGCTCAACCATTTTTAATACAGATGAGCATCCTCGTCCGGATACAACCTATGAAAAGTTAGCACAATTAAAACCTGCTTTCAGGAAATCAGGAACCGTTACCGCCGGAAATGCATGCGGACGAAATGACGGGGCTGCAGCTCTAGTTCTGATGACTGAAAGCAAAGCGGATGAACTGAAGATTAAGCCGCTTGCAAGAGTAATAGACTGGGCAGCAGCTGGTGTTTCCCCTGAAGTGATGGGAATCGGTCCGGTCCCTGCTGTAAAAAAACTGCTCGAAAGAACGAAGAAAAACATCGATGATATTGATCTCTTTGAATTGAATGAAGCTTTTGCATCTCAAGCATTAGCTGTGATCAGAGAATTGGGGCTTGATCAATCGAAGGTGAATGTAAATGGCGGGGCTATCGCACTTGGTCATCCGCTGGGGGCAACAGGTGCAAGAATTGTTACAACATTGCTCCATGAAATGAAGCGAAGCCAGCGACAAATAGGTGTTGCCGCGCTTTGTGTCGGTGGCGGACAGGGAATGGCGATGATGATTGAACTTTTATAAGAGCTAAAAGGGAGCGGGTCAGATGCTGGATATTATGCATTCTTCATTTTTTGAACATTTGTCCCTGCAGAGGGAGCAGAATCAAGGAGAAGAGATTATCATTTCCGCCCTGATCGAGAAGGAACATCTTGCTGATCCTCAAACGATTGGAAGCGGCATTTTTTATACGATGCTTGATATTGCCATGGGTACAGCTGCATCTAATGCTGGAGGTGCTCCGTCTGCAACAATTGTATTAAATACAACCATTTTTGATGCGGCCGTCAAGTCCTCTTTAATATGCAGGGCTAAAGTGACGAACTGTTTTGAGGGCATGGCATCTGCTGAAGGCTGGGTTTATGATGAAAACCAAACTTTGATTGCAAAAAGCCAGGCAGACTTTAAATTGCTAAAAAGGAGCTGAAGAAAGATGAACGCTTTTGCAAATATTGAGATCAGAAAATCAGATGGCCTTGCTTATCTTGTCATCAATCGCCCGGAGCTTCGAAATGCCTTAAACAAAGAAACGTTAAATGAAATAATGGAAGCTTTAGAAATCCTTGCAGCAGATAATGAGACCGGTTGTGTCGTCTTTACGGGAAGCGGCGATAAATCTTTCGCTGCAGGCGCTGATATCAGGCAGCTTCAATCAAGAACCGCACTGGATGTCTTTAACCGCGGGGGCATGCAGCAGGTTTATGATTACATAGAAGCATACGACAAACCAACAATCGCCATGGTGAATGGATTTGCACTTGGCGGAGGCTGCGAACTTGCGATGGCATGTGACATCCGGATTGCTTCGGAAAACGCTAAATTCGGACTGCCAGAGCTGAATTTATCCATCATACCAAGTGCCGGCGGAACACAGCGACTTGCAAGGCTAGTCGGAAAAGGCGTCGCAATGGACATGATTTTAAGAGGGAAAATCATTGATGCGAAGGAAGCGTACCGAATCGGACTGGTTTCAGAGATTGCAGGAGTCGGAGAATTGCAGGAAAAAACAAAGGAAGCAGCGAGACAAATTCTTTCAAAAGGTCCTCTTGCGGTAAAACTCGCCAAGCTTGCCGTCCATGCGGGATTTGATGCTGATCAAAAAACAGGACTTATAATTGAAAAACTGGCCCAGGCTGTTCTTTTTTCAACGAATGATAAAAATGAAGGGACAGCTGCTTTTTTAGAAAAAAGAAAACCTCAGTTTACTTCCAAATAAGAAGTCCCTTTTCTAAAAGTTTGCTGCATTTTAGAAAAAATGGTTAAAACCTTTAGCGGATTGTAGCGGAAAGCAAGTGCCTGCAGCGGAAATCCACGGGTTCGATTAATAACCAAAAACAACAAACAATGCGAAAATAGCCTTTAGAAAAGAACACAATGTGAATAAGGAAACAACAATCAATTGCGAACACAGCCAATAAGAAAGGAAGTGCGCATGTGGCCATTCTTGTTCATGATATTCGGGAAAGTTTTGAAGACAGTCCCTTTTTTAATCATATGGGAATTGAGATTCTGCATTTTGAGGAGAATGCCGTAAAAATTAAGCTCACAATCAAAGAGTACGTTCTGAATGCAAACGGAACCCTGCATGGAGGCGTGCATGCAACGATGCTCGATTATGCTCAGGGCATGCTCCTCCGATCCATTACAAAAACTAAATGCATGACAGTAAATTTAAGCACGCAATACCTTGCCGGAATTTCAGAAGGTGATATTTTTGCGGAAGCAAAAGTGCTGCAGCTTGGTTATAAGCTTGCTTTTTTAGAAGGGGAAATCAAAGATTCCACCGGTCGTTTATTAGCAAAAGGAACTGGAACGTTTAAAATAATTCGTGATGAAGAAATTATTTAGTTGACCGAAGCTTATGCATGATAAATAGGCAGGGAGTCTAAATAACTGTTTTCATTTAAATAGGAGATTGTAAAGGATTAACAAAGTAATTTCATCGGGATTTTGATATTGTTTTCATCTTACTCAAGTAACGCTTTAAATGTAATCCACTTTAAACCCTTTGTAAATAAAGGGTTTTTGCTCGTATTTTGACTATTATTGTCAGTTTTTTCTCCTTGAAAAAGTCCTTCTATTACTCTATTAACCCACTTAGAAGATGGGATGATTTTCTTATTATTAATTCAATATACAGGAATATTCAGGTCTTAATATCCATGTAAATATCAGTCAATCTATTCGGGTGTGTGTATTTTTATGTAAAAGTTATTGTAAAGTAATGATATTTAATTTATAATTTTAAGAAAATTAGAAATATAACAGGGGGAATTTGGGTGAAGGTATATGTCTCAGTAGACATGGAAGGAATCACTGGACTAGCAGATGAGACTCACGTGAATTCATCCAGGCATAATTATGAGCGGGGCCGTCAGATTATGACAGATGAAGCAAATTATGTGATTGAATCTGCTTTTCATCAAGGAGCTTCAGAAGTGATTGTCAATGACAGTCATTCAAAAATGAACAATCTGCTGATTGAAAGGCTCCATCCTGAAACCCAGCTTATAACTGGGGATGTTAAACCATATTCCATGGTTCAGGGACTTGATGACACATTTTATGGCGCAATGTTTGTCGGGTATCATGCGCGTGCTTCGAAAATGGGTGTGATGTCACATACAATGATTTTTGGGGTTCGGGAGATCTGCATAAATGATGTTGCCGTAGGAGAACTAGGCTTTAATGCTTATGTGGCAGGATATCACGGGGTGCCAGTTTTGATGGTTGCCGGCGATGACAGAGCGGCTCTTGAAGCAGAAGCGTTAATTCCTAATGTGACAACTGCGGTAGTAAAAGAAACCATTTCACGCTCAACTGTTAAATCACTTACACCTGTAAAAGCAGGAGAGCTTCTAAGAGAGAAAACGGCTATTGCCATCAAAAATAAAGAACTTGTAAAACCGCTCACTCCACCAGATCATCCGCAGTTATCCATCGAGTTTGCCAACTATGGACAAGCTGAATGGGCAGCGTTAATGCCGGGAACAGAGCTTGTAGAGAACACCACGATTGTCAGGTTCCAGGCAAAAGACATTCTGGAAGCGTATCGGGCGATGCTTGTCATGACGGAACTGGCAATGAGAACGACATTCTGTTAGGAAGTGAGAAACGATGAATACATATCTATTTAAACGTCTGCTTTCCATGATATTAACGCTTTGGCTGATCATTACATTGACGTTTGTCCTAATGCATACAATTCCAGGTTCTCCTTTTAACGAAGAGCGCGGGACAAGCGAAGCGGTTCAGCGGAATCTTGAAGCCTTTTACCATTTAGATGAACCGCTGCCAGTGCAATACGCGATGTACATAAAATCACTTGTTACATTCGATTTTGGACCTTCAATTAAAAAGTCTTCACAAACTGTAAATGAATTGCTTGGACGCGGCTTTCCGGTTTCATTTGAGCTGGGAATCGTAACGCTTGCTGTCGCTGTTTTCTCAGGGATTACGCTTGGGGTCATTGCAGCACTCCGCCACAACGGATTCATTGATTATTTAGCGATGACTATCGCGGTGCTCGGCATTTCCGTTCCGAACTTTATCATGGCGACACTTTTAATTCAAAATCTGGCTGTCAATTTAAAAATTCTGCCTGCAGCGACTTGGTCGAGTCCGATGCATATGATACTGCCTACTTTGGCGCTTGCAACGGGGCCGATGGCGATCATTGCCCGTCTGACGCGTTCCAGCATGCTTGAAGTGCTGACTCAGGATTACATTCGGACAGCACGTGCAAAAGGACTTTCACCTGTGAAAATCGTGTTTAAGCATGCACTCAGAAACGCGCTGCTTCCAGTTGTCACCGTTCTTGGAACACTTGCAGCAAGCATCCTGACAGGCACCTTTGTGATTGAAAAAATCTTTGCCATACCGGGAATGGGCAAATATTTTATAGAGAGTATTGGTTCAAGGGATTACCCGGTCATAATGGGAACAACCGTTTTTTACAGCACGATCTTGATCATCATGCTGTTCCTGGTCGATATTGCATACGGAATTCTAGATCCGAGAATTCAATTACATAAAAGGGAGGGAAGATAATGGAGCTCCGAAAACAGCATGATCCAAATCCTTCCCGGGATCTCCCAGACAATTGGTTTGTCCCGAAAAGCAGGGACAAGCAGGATGCCGAGGCCGTCGTCAGACCGAGTCTTTCTTACTGGCATGATGCCTGGAGAAGACTTCGTAAAAATAAGCTGGCAATGACTGGCTTGCTCTTTCTAATCTTTATTACGTTTATGGCCATTTTTGGTCCAATCATCTCGCCCCACTCTGTCAGAACACAAGTCCTAACTGATCAAAATCTGCCTCCTTCAGCAAAATACTGGTTTGGAACAGATGAACTGGGCCGGGATGTTTTCACAAGAACATGGTATGGGGCTCGAATATCCCTTTTTGTAGCAGCCATTGCAGCTTTGATTGATTTTGTTATCGGGATTATCTATGGAGGAATTGCAGGCTATAAAGGAGGAAAAGTAGATCATTTCATGATGCGTGTCGTTGAAGTGCTGTACGGACTTCCGTATTTGCTTGTTGTTATATTGCTCATGGTAGTAATGGGTCCAGGCTTATTTACAATCATTGTCGCTTTGACTGTGACAGGCTGGATCGGCATGGCCCGGATTGTAAGGGGACAGGTCCTCCAAATCAAAAACTATGAATTCGTCCATGCATCTAAGTCCTTTGGAACAAAGACATCCCGTATTATCCGGAAAAATTTAATTCCAAACACGATGGGACCAATTATTGTTCAGATCACATTAACTGTTCCATCCGCTATTTTTGCCGAAGCCTTTCTAAGTTTTTTAGGACTTGGAATACAGGCACCCTTTGCAAGCTGGGGTGTGATGGCAAGTGATGCCCTTTCAACGATTTTAACAGGACATTGGTGGCGCCTCTTTTTTCCTGCTCTTTGTATTTCTCTGACGATGTTTGCATTTAACGTTCTTGGAGACGGATTGCAGGATGCGCTTGATCCAAAGCTAAGGAGGTAATCATCATGGGGAAAGTACTTGAAGTAAAAGACCTTCACGTTTCCTTTCAAACGTATGGAGGAGAGGTAAAAGCAGTTCGGGGAGTATCCTTTGATCTGAATAAAGGTGAAACATTGGCGATCGTCGGCGAGTCTGGCTGCGGCAAAAGTGTGACGTCTCAGAGCATTATGCGGCTGATCCCTGAGCCTCCAGGTAAAATTGATTCCGGCTCCATTCTTTTTAAGGGGAAGGACGTTACAAAATTAAAAGAACCAGAGTTAAGAAAGCTGCGCGGAGCAGATATCTCCATGATTTTTCAGGATCCGATGACTGCATTGAACCCAACCCTTACAATTGGGGATCAAATTATGGAAGGCATACAGCAGCACGAAAAAGTATCAAAAGAAAAAGCGAAACAAAAAGCGCTCGAGATGATGAACTTAGTTGGCATTCCAAGTCCCAAAGCCCGCTTGAAGCAGTATCCGCATCAATTCAGCGGAGGGATGAGACAGCGGATTGTCATTGCAATGGCGCTCGTTTGTGAACCGGAGGTACTGATTGCTGATGAACCTACAACCGCACTCGATGTGACCATTCAAGCGCAAATTCTCGATCTATTCAGAGACATTCAAAAGAAAACAAGCGTATCGATTATCTTAATAACTCATGATCTTGGAGTCGTCGCACAAGTAGCAGACAGGGTCGCGGTCATGTATGCGGGGAAAATTGTCGAGGCTGGCACAAGAAGAGAAATCTTCTATCGTCCTCAGCATCCTTATACAAAAGGGCTTTTACGATCCATTCCTCGTTTAGATATCGAAGAAGCAGAGCTCGTTCCAATTGCCGGATCACCGCCTGACTTATTCTCGCCTCCAGTGGGATGCCCCTTTGCGGCAAGATGCGAGTATACAATGGAAGTGTGTGATCGTGTCTACCCGTATACAGCAGATTTAAGCAAAGAGCATCATGTGGACTGCTGGCTACAGGATAGCAGAGCCAAGTTAATGACAGCTTCAATGAAATAACAGATAGATTTCAGAATTAGAGGGGGAGAAGTATGAAAAAATTTATGGGAATATTCCTGACGGCCATGCTCGTATTTGTACTTGCGGCATGTACAGCGAATGAAAGTGCAGGAAGTGATACGAAGGACGATGGGGACAAATCAGAAGCTAAAGAGAAAATTTTACGCTTAAACAATGGAGCAGAGCCTACATCGTTTGATCCTGTTATTGGATTTGACGCCGTTTCATGGAATGCTTTGAACAACCTGATGGAAGGCCTGACCCGCTTAGGAAAAGATCATGAACCAGAGGCAGCTACTGCTGAGAAATGGGACATATCTGAAGATGGAAAAACATATACGTTCCATATTCGCGCGGATGCAAAATGGTCAAACGGTGATGATTTAACGGCAAATGATTTTGTTTTTGCATGGAAACGCCTATTAAATCCTGAAACAGGATCTGGCGCAGCTTTCTTAGGATATTTCATTGAGGGCGGAGAAGCTTACAACAGCGGAACAGGCTCAGCAGATGATGTGAAAGTAAAAGCAGTAGATGAGAAAACATTCGAGGTTACGTTAATTAGTCCTCAAGCATACTTCTTAAGTGTTATTGCAAACCCTGCTTTTTTTCCGGTTAATGAGAAGGTGGCAACAGAAACGCCTGACTGGTTTGCAGAAGCAGATACATTTGTCGGAAACGGACCCTTTTCATTAGAATCATGGGAACATGACAAAGAATTCGTCATGAAGAAAAACGATCAATATTGGGATGCAAAAAACGTCAAGCTTGATGGCGTGCATTGGGCCATTGTAGAAGATACAAATACAGAATATCAGCTTTATCAAACAGGTGAATTAGATTCGTCTGATGTACCTGCAGACTTAAGTGAAAAGCTTTTTTCTGAAGGAAAAGCAAATGTTGAGGAACAGGCTGGCGATTATTTTTACAGAATGAATGTAACGCTTGAACCATTCCAAAATGTGAACATCCGCAAGGCATTTGCAATGGCCGTTGACCAAAAGCAAATCGTTGATTTTGTCACGAAAAATCAAGAAACACCTGCATATGGATTTGTTTCTCCAGGCTTTAAAGATCCGTCTGGAAAAGACTTCCGCGAAGCAAGCGGCGACTTAGTCAAAACAGATGCAGCCAAAGCAAAAGCGCTGCTTGAAAAAGGAATGAAAGAAGAAGGCTATGACAAGCTTCCTGAAGTAACCCTATCGTACAACACAGATGATACACATAAAAAAATTGCTGAAGCTCTTCAGCAAATGTTTAAAGATAACTTAGGTGTTGATGTGAAGCTTGCGAACCTTGAAGCGAATGTATTTGCAACAGATCAAAAAGCTTTAAAATTCCAGCTTTCAAAAAGCTCATTCTTGGCAGATTATGCTGATCCGGTTAACTTCCTTGAGAATTTCCAAACAGGACATTCCATGAACCGCACAGGCTGGACAAATGCTGAGTATGATCAATTAATTAAAGACTCTAAAAATGAATCGGATGAAGCAAAACGCTTTGAATTATTATACAAAGCTGAAAAGATTCTATTTGAAGAAGCACCAATCATTCCACTCCATTTCTACAACCAGGTATATTTGCAAAATGAAGATGTAACAGGCATTGTCCGTCACCCTGTCGGATATTTAGAATTGAAATGGGCAGATAAGAAGTAAGCCATGCAAAAGGGGTGTTCAGCTAGATTGAACATCCCTTTTCTATATAAAAGGAGATTCAGACGATGATTAAGCCTAATGCATTAAAAAAAGGAGACACAATAGGAATTATTTCCCCGGCAAGTCCGCCTAAAAAAGAGAATCTAAAGAGAGCCCTTTCTTTTATAGAAGAAATGGGATTAAACGTTAAATTCGGAAAGCACATTGAACGGGAACACGGTTATCTTGCAGGCACAGATCAGGAACGAGCTGATGATGTGAATACGATGTTTTTAGATCAAGACGTAAAAGCAATCATTTGTGCGTGCGGAGGGTTTGGCACAGCAAGAATGGCATCTCTATTGGACTATGATCTTATAAAGAAAAATCCGAAAATCTTCTGGGGATATAGTGATATCACTTTTTTACATACTGCCATCAGACAGAAAACAGGTTTGGTAACGTTTCATGGTCCTATGCTAAGCTCCGATTTCGGAGAAGAGGGCAGGGTGCTTCCGTTAACAAAACACTATTTTCATCAACTATTTGATAAAAAAAATTTTATCTATGACGAATCTCTCACTCCGCTTGAAGTGATGATTGAAGGAACAGCAAGCGGAGAGCTGATCGGAGGCAATTTATCACTAATCGTTAGCTCGCTAGGAACAGCGTTTGAAATTGATACAAAGGATAAACTGCTCTTACTAGAAGATATTGATGAAGAGCCGTATGCTGTCGATCGAATGCTGAATCAGCTGTATATGGCAGGGAAACTAACAGATGCTGCCGGAATTTTAGTCGCTGATTTTCATAACTGTGTTCCTAAAAAACGAAAGAAATCCCTGTCTCTCGATGAAGTGCTGACTCATTATATACAGCTTGCAGGCAAACCTGCATTGAGTGGTTTTAAGATCGGACACTGTTCACCTAATATTTCTGTTCCGCTTGGGACAAGAGCAGATATGAATACATTTGAAAAAACGTTGTCGATTGAGAGCGGGATTTTGTAAGGGGATATTTTAAATCAGTAATCTGAAATTGGTAGTTGGAAGCAGAAATTGATAATTGGAAGCAGAAATTGATAATTGGAAGGAGAAATTGATAATTGGAAGCCGGAATTGGATAGGAATCAGCTGAATCGGATTATACCAGAACCCAATACTAAGAAACCGATTTCAGATACCTAACCTATTTATTAATAGAATTTACATCAAAACAGCCTTCTTAAAAAGGATGGATACCAATGATTATTGAGAAAGTCGAAACATTCCGTGCAGCTGTACCGCTGATCAAGCCTTTTAAAACGGCATTGCGGACGGTTGTTACAGCGGAATCCGTGATTGTGAAGGTGACATGCGAAGGCGGAATGACAGGATGGGGAGAGGCTCCGCCGACTTTAGTGATTACGGGTGAAAGTCTATCAAGCATTGAATCTGGCATTGTGCATGTGTTAAAACCATTTTTAATTGGCAAAAATCTATTGAATTTCGAAGTTATTTTCCAGGGAATACAATCAATTTTAGTCGGCAATTCAAGTGCGAAGGCAGCGGTAGATATGGCGCTGTATGATTGTCTTGCACAGTACAGCAGATTGCCGTTATATCAGTATTTAGGCGGATACAAAAAAGAAATGGAAACCGATTTTACAGTAAGTGTGAATGATGTTAGTGAAATGGGAGAAGATGCGGTTTCATATATTGAAAAGGGATTTAATGTTTTAAAGGTGAAAGTAGGATTGGGAGACAGCAAATTGGATATTGACCGAATTCGAGAAATCAGGAGCCGTGTAGGTCCGGATATCAAAATTCGTTTAGATGCGAATCAAGGATGGAAGCCGAAAGAAGCGGTCTCTGTTATTGGGAAAATGGAAGACTTGAATTTGAACATTGAATTAGTCGAGCAGCCTGTGAAAGCTCATGATATAGAAGGGTTAAAACAGGTAACAGACTCTGTTGATACGCCGATCATGGCTGATGAAAGTGTGTTTACTCCGCAACAGGCATTTGATGTATTGAAAACAAGAAGCGCAGATATGATCAATATAAAATTGATGAAAGCAGGCGGAATCTATCAAGCTTCCATTATTAATCAGCTGGCAGAGGTTTGCGGTGTGGAATGTATGGTCGGCAGTATGATTGAAACAC
This sequence comes from Bacillus sp. UMB0893, assembly GCF_002858905.1. Taxonomy (NCBI): domain Bacteria; kingdom Bacillati; phylum Bacillota; class Bacilli; order Caryophanales; family Bacillaceae; genus Bacillus; species Bacillus sp. UMB0893. The sequence goes on from NZ_PKLB01000001.1 coordinate 392,357, forward strand.
GAATTGGGATTACGGCAGCTGCTCACTTTGCTGCAGGCAAAAAGAACATTACAAGGTTTGATTTTGATGCCCCGCTCATGCTTGCAGATGAAATAGTAGAAGGCGGAGTAAGATATAACGGCAGAAAAATGTCATTTTCAGAAGGAAATGGATTAGGCATTGCGAATGTCCTTTTGAATGATGGGGAGGCTTTGGCAAAATGACGATTCAAAAAGGAAGAGTTGCCGTATCCGTTGCAACGGTATGGACTGCAGCGGATTCAGCCAGGAAGCTGGATGAAAAGGCAGTTGTGAATCCAGTCGAGATTGAGTCTTGGCTGGATGGCCTTACCTATGAAACAAAGCTTGAGCTGTGCAATGAAAACCGAGTGCAAACACAGGCCCTGTTTGGAGAAGAGGTTTGGATTGTAAGTGAAATAGAGGGCTGGGCAGAAATCATTGTCCCAAGTCAGTCATCCTCAAAAGATGAGCGCGGATATCCAGGCTGGATGCCGCTTTGTCAGATTGAGAGAGTTGAAGAATCCTGGCAGGGACCCATTGCTGTAATTCAAAGCAAGAAAGCGATGCTCTATTCAGCAGAGGAGACTCCACTATTTGAATTGTCCTTTCAAACACAATTCTCTGTTATCAAAAAGGATACAGAGTGGATTGAGGTGAAGACTCCACTTGGAAAAGGAAAAGTAAAACCAGCAGATGCACGTGTATTTGACACAATTGAAAATGTGCCAAAAGGCAGCGGGAAGGATATCGTTGCTGATGGTGAAACGTTTATTGGCCTTCCTTATCTTTGGGGAGGGATGAGCAGCTTCGGATTTGATTGCTCCGGCTTCAGCTACACGATGTGCAAAGCGAATGGATATGAGATTCCAAGAGATGCCCATGATCAGGCGGCATCAGGCAAGAAAGTGGAATTGGATGCGATTCAGCCAGGTGATTTATTGTTTTTCGCATACAAAGAAGGAAAAGGAAGGCTTCATCACGTTGGAATTTATCATGGAGACGGGAAACTGCTTCATTCACCAAATACAGGGAAGTCGATCGAAATATTAGAAATGGCAGGAACGGTTTACGAAAAGGAATTGTGTGCAGCTAGACGCTATTGGCATGAGACGGAGGGATAAGTATGGTGAATTTACTTGAAGTAAGGAATCTAAAGAAACATTTTTTTCTCGGAAAAGGAGAAATACTTAAAGCAGTTGATGGTGTTTCATTCTCTGTAAAAAAGGGAGAAACCTTCGGAATTGTAGGAGAATCCGGATGCGGGAAATCTACAGCAGGCCGCACGATCCTTGGTTTGTACGGCCAAACAGAGGGTGAAGTTATTTTTAACGGTAAAAACGTACATGATTTAAAAGGAAAAGATAAATTTGCCTTTTACCGTCAAATGCAAATGATCTTCCAGGATCCATACGCTTCATTAAATCCGCGTTCTACTGTTCTTGAAATTATCTCTGAACCGATGGAGGTGCACGGCTTATATAAAAATAAAAAAGGGCGGACTGAACGTGTGCACCAGCTTCTCGAAGATGTAGGCCTTAATCGTGATCATGCCAACCGCTATCCCCACGAATTCAGCGGCGGACAAAGACAGCGGATCGGGATCGCCCGGGCGCTTTCCCTTGATCCCCAATTGATCATTGCAGATGAACCGATATCCGCACTTGACGTTTCCGTTCAGGCGCAGGTTGTAAATCTGATGAAGCGGCTGCAAAAGGAAAAAGGACTGACTTATTTATTCATTGCACATGATTTATCAATGGTAAAGCAAATCAGTGATCGCATCGCTGTCATGTATTTAGGTCATCTTGTTGAGCTTACTGTGAGCAGTGAGCTTTATAAGAAGCCGCTTCATCCTTATACACAGGCATTGCTGACAGCCATTCCCATTCCAGATCCGGATGTAGAGGATAAAAGGGAACGCATCATTTTAAAAGGGGAGCTTCCAAGTCCGATGAATCCGCCAAGCGGCTGTGTGTTCAGAACACGATGCGCCTACGCTATGGAAGCTTGTTCTGTAAAGAAACCGGCATGGCAGGAAGTCGAGGAAAACCATTTTGTTGCCTGTCATTTATATGACCGAAGCATAATGGGTGATCAGGATTTCTCGCAGATTGCAGCGACGAAATGACAGGTACCTTTAAGCTGAAGCTTCAGGAGCTGATTGATCGCTATCAGGGGAGGGTTGGATTATCTCTTGAACTTGATGGGGATTTATATGAGTGGAATAGCACTCAGGTCTTTCCGTCTGCAAGTTTAATCAAACTTCCGATTCTGCTGACGGCATTTCGGCAGAAAGAGCAAGGCATTCTTGACTTTGATGAGATCGTAACGATTGCTGAAATGAAAATGACCAGTGGTGCCGGAGTGCTGCAGGCTCTCTCTGAATCAGCAGTTTTATCCATTGCAGATATGGTTACGCTGATGATCATTGTTTCAGATAATATGGCGACAAATCTGTTAATCAATAAAATAGGAGTGTCTAAAGTGAGAGACTTTATGGATGAGCTGAATCTCTCAGGGACAGAGCTGAACCGTCAAATGATGGATTTTGCAGCAATCGATAAAGGGCTAAATAACTGGACGACTCCTTCTGATATGCTGAAATGCCTGAAAGCAATCGGACAAAACGGTTTTTTATCGGATGAAAGCAGAGGACAGATTGCTGCAATCTTGCAAAAACAGCAATTTACGGATAAGCTCTCTTTTTTAATGGATACCGAAAAAATAGTCATCGGCAGCAAAACGGGTGAGCTTCATGGAGTTGAACATGACTGTGCCATCATTCAATTCAAAGAGCGGACAGTCTATGCTGCCGTGTTAATGGATGAAATTGTAGATAAGAGATATGGCAGAAGTACGATTAATGAGATTGGCAGGCTTATTTATGAGGAGCTTGTCAGGTAAAAAAAGAGGGAGCGCCAATTATGAGCTTCCTCTTTTCTGCATGTTATTCTCGAATTGGAAACTCCAACTTAAAAACAGTTCCCTTTTCATCGCTGCTGGCAGTGATTGTGCCTTTATAATTCTCGACAATTTTTCTCGAAACAGATAAACCAAGACCTGTACCCTCATCCTTTGTTGAGAAAAACGGATCGAAAATATGATTCAAAATGGATGGGATCATTCCTTTTCCGTTATCGGCAAATATTATTTGAATGGTGTTTTCTAAACGTTTGGATTCAATTTTTATTTTAAGCGGGCTAGAGCCTTTAGCCTGAAATGAATTTTGAAAGAGATTTAGAAAAACTTGAAGCAGTTCGTCCTGGTTGCCATGAATTTGAATTTCATCTGCATTTGGATCCGTTTCGATTTGAAAGTCTATGGAATAAAGGAGAGACTCACTTTCTAGTATTCTGCCTAAATAGTTTATTAGGAATGAGTTTACTCCAAAGAGTTCAGAGCGAATTTCGGCCGGTTTGGCAATGCTCAGGAAATCGGTAATGATCTTGTTCGCACGATCGATTTCAGGGATTAGTATATTTCTGAATAAATTGGAAGTTTCATCATCTGAAGTGTTAGTAAGAACCTGCAGGAATCCTCTTACAGTAGTTAACGGATTTCGGATTTCATGAGCAATTCCTGCTGCGATTCTTCCGGCGATTGCTTGTTTTTCTGCTTCTTTTATTGCATTTAAAAAGTAGAAAGTGCCAATTACGCGGTTGATGGTACCATCTTCTCGCCATAGAATTCTTGTATTCAAAATTCCATAGTTTTTATCAAGCACTTCACGATCAAAAAATTCAATGCCTGTCCGGAGTGTTTCAAGGTTCAGCAGCTGCTCATCAGGAATTTTAACTAATTCTCTCAAATGTTTGCCGATGATTTCATCCCGATTCACGCCGTGATCTTTTGCTGCCTGAAGATTACACAGCGTAATGATCCCCTGATCGTCAATAAAGACGATATGATGGGCGACAAGATCAAAAATATCTGATAAAAAGGCTTCAGTATGATGAAATGAATCGTTAGCCGATGTTAAATAGAGGCGCTGATTTGGATGAGCCGTCTTTAGGCTGTCTGTTAATGGCAGAATGGATGGAGGATGTTGTTCTTTTTCTTTACAGACTGCAAGTTCCAGTTCGGGATTAACATATGTAAAAGAAACAGGCAATTTTGCTACTAGCTCTTTTAAAAGCTGGTTTTCTTTTTTAAGCCGTTCAAGTTCATTCTTATTTTCCATTTTTCATACCTCATGTGAGATAAATATAGTTTAATCTATAAAACTATATAACAATTATTGATCTTTGACAATTCCTAACAGCGGAATTCTGAAATTAGGCGGAAGATTATATGACAATTTAGTTTATCTTTCATGTTATTTAGGGAATAATCTCATAAAAGCATACTTTTGGGGGAATGATTGTGACCGTAATTAGAAAGCCAGTTCAAATTTTAGGCTGTTTCAGCGAATATGACAATTTAACAAGAGTGCTAGTATGTCAGCCTGATTTTATGAGAATCAGTGAAGTAATAAATGAAACGCAAAGATATTTTGCTGATGAAAACATTGATGTGGATCTTGCTGTTGTTCAGCATCAGAATTTTGTACGTACAATGGAAGAGAATGGGGCAGAAGTTATGATGCTGCAGCCATTTGAAACCTATCCTGAACAAGTGTTTACACGTGACATTGGCTTTACATTAGGGCAAACTGTTTTCGTATCTGAAATGGGGCAGGACATAAGACAGGGTGAGGAAGAGGTATTACGAGAGTGGCTGGTAGTTCAAGGATACCCGATGCACTCTCTAAAAGGGCACCGCATAGAAGGCGGAGATGTCATCATCGACAGGAATACCATTTTTGTCGGCGTAAGTGACAGAACATGCAGGCATGCGATAGAACAGCTGCAGACACTCTTGCCGTCTTTCAATATCATCCCGATGCCAATCAATGAAAAATACTTGCACCTGGATTGCGTATTTAATGTCCTTTCGGAAACGGAGGCTCTCATTTTTCCTGAAGCCTTTGAGGAACAGGAATTAAAAATATTGAGCGAGAAATATCATTTAATAGAAGTAACGGAAGCTGAACAATTTACAATGGGCACGAACGTCCTATCCATTGGAAATCGAAAAATTATCAGCCTCCCAATTAATCAAGATGTAAACAGTCAGATGAGAAGAAGAGGGTATGAGGTATTAGAAGTTGATATTACTGAAATTATTAAGTCCGGCGGGTCGTTTCGTTGCTGCACGCTGCCAATTTTACGGACGATATAAATACTTTAGAAGACACACTTTAATGTGTGTGTTTTATTTTCGGAATTTGGAACTGGACTTCTAATCTGACAATCTGTATAGTTAACTTAAACGATTAAGTGAAAATGGTGAAAAGAATGAAAAAAGCAACGATGAAAGATATTGCGGCTGAAGCGAATGTGTCAGTTGCTACCGTTAGCTACGTTTTAAACAAGGCTGAAAATCAATCGATTCCAGCAGAAACGAAGGAACGGGTGCTTGAGATTGCAAAGAAACTGAATTATGTTCCAAATTTGGCTGCGAGATCTTTAGTCAAACAAAAAACGGGATTAATAGGAATTCTCTTAAACCGATCCGTGCATGAAGGAGTATGGAGGCGTTCGTATCATGCTGAGTTTATTTTTCAGCTTGAGCAGCTCCTGACAAAAAAGGGATACCATGTTGTGTTATCAAGCATTGATGTCGAAAAGCCAAACCTTGAGATTATTGCTGAACGCAAGCTTGATGGCGTGATTTTGATTGATGTTCGTGAAGATTTATTTTACAGCATTTCAAAAACAGTACCATCTGGGGTTCCGCTCGTTCTAGCAGATAGCGTTATTGATGATCCTCTGTTTTATAAAGTATTGTATGATTATCAAGGGGCTTTTTCAGCTGCAAAAAAGAAGCTTGAAGGGAAGCCTGCTTTTTTAATCATGGAGAAATTTCATAACACGGGTCTTTCCGATAGAATCATCAAAGAATCAGGACTTGAACGGCATAACGTATACGTGATGGAGAATGAAGATGGTCTTCCTGATTTTTTAGCAAGTAATAAAGATAAATCAGCGATCATAATAAATGAATTTTTAGCTGCTGCTGTTTCAAAGCGTCGTGATCTGAAGGATGATGTTGTCATTTGCACGTCGAACTCTCCTGAAATCCTGCCAGAGGGAACCAAAAGAGTTCAATTTAAAGATACAAAAGCATGCATTGCATTTATTGTTTTGTCAGATCTTATGAAAGATAATCGCGGGCTTCATTTAGAGAAATATACATATACTCAAGCAGATTAAGTTCTGCTTTTTTTTAAAACTAAAGCCGACAGGTAAAGAAGTTACAGGTGATTTCTTATAAAAAAAGGTGATGAACCGATTTTTCTTGGTGGAGAATCGGTTCTTTCGTTTGATCTTACATTGCAATAGGGAACAAGAAAAACTGATATAATAAAAAATAAACAAACAAAGGGGAGTCCATCTTGAAAGAAACTATGGAGCTGATCAAAGAGCTTGTATCGATTCCGAGCCCATCTGGGAATACAAATGAAGTGATTACATATGTTGAAAAATATTTAGCTGAATGTCAAATCGAAACAAAGCGCAATCGCAAAGGCGGCTTACTTGCAACGATACCCGGCACTGACAATCATCATCATCGCATGCTGACAGCGCACGTTGATACGCTTGGGGCGATAGTAAAAGAAATTAAAGCAAGCGGACGTTTAACCATTGATCTGATTGGCGGATTTAATTACAACTCTATTGAAGGTGAATATTGCAAAATTGAATCGTTATCAGGCAAAACCTTTACAGGAACCATTTTAATGCATCAGACTTCTGTTCACGTTTACAAAGATGCGGGTAAAGCGGAACGAAATCAGGCAAACATGGAGATCCGGCTTGATGAAGTTGTAAAAAATGCAGATGATGTGCGGGAACTTGGCATAGAAGTAGGCGACTTCGTTTCCTTCGATCCCCGAGTGGAAATCACGTCAAATGGTTTCATCAAATCTCGCCATTTAGATGATAAGGCCAGTGTTGCCCTTTTGCTTCAGCTGATGAAGCAAATCAAGGAAGAAAACATCACGCTTCCTTATACAACACATTTTTTAATTTCAAATAACGAAGAAATCGGCTACGGCGGAAATTCAAATATTACACCTGAAACTGTTGAATATTTAGCTGTGGATATGGGAGCAATGGGTGACGGTCAGTCAACTGATGAGTACACTGTTTCCATTTGTGTGAAGGATGGAAGCGGTCCTTATCATTATGAGCTGCGCAAAAGGTTAACCGCCCTGGCAATAGAAAATAAGATTGGGCATAAACTCGATATCTATCCATACTATGGATCCGATGCCTCTGCAGCAATCCGCTCCGGTCATGATATCGTTCATGGATTGATTGGACCTGGAATCGACTCCTCCCATGCATTTGAACGAACTCATAAAGATTCGCTTGAGAACACGGCGAAGCTGCTTTATCATTATGTGAAGTCTGAGATGGTACTGTGAAAAATTAAAAAAACATCAAAAAGAGCAGCAAGCATCATTTTTGCTGCCTTTTTAATGCATATTAGTGCTTCAAAGAGCTTGATTGAAACACTTTTTTCAGCAAAGGGGCGTTATTAGTGCTTCAAAGAGCTTGAATAGACACTTTTAAAATTGAGCAATTTCAGTTATCACATTTTTCAGCACATCAATTGAACCTACTGAATCTTCTTCGATTTGAAGTCCGTGGTTAACTCCTGGAATAAGCACACATTCCACATTTGGATTTCCTTGGAGCTTCTGAAAGTTTTCTTCTGCAAAATAAGGATCCTTGTCACCAATGATACAAAGTGCTTTTTGTCTGGAACGGTAAATAGTACTGAAAACATCCTCTCGGTTCAGCAGCGGTGTTAACCATACCGTTTTTGCATCTGTAAAAGAAGTCCTGCCAAGTTCAGAACTCAATGCAATTGTCCCGAGCGATTTTCCTATTAAATAAAAAGCGTCATATTCGTGTTTGCTTAAAACAGCATCAATCACTTTTCGTACATCGCTTTTTAATGCCTTATCCATCTCTTCATTGCTGAATTTTTCATAGTTTTTTGAGTTGTATTGATAATTAATGTGCAGAACATCAAAATTCTTTTCGAGGAATAAGCCTGTCGTATAATGAAAAAGCGGCCCTTGTGTTGTGTAGCCGAGACCAGGAAACATAATGGCCAGATTATGGGTCTGCTGCGTGGTTCCCAGCAGAGTAAATGGAACTTCTGCTTGATTGAATCCAGTTATTGAGTCTGTTTTAGACTTTATCATTGGCTTTCACGCTCCCTTTTCTAGTATTATACAGTTAATTCCACTTGTGTTTAGAAGATTTTTAAAAAAAGATGAATATCTTATATTAGATTCGGGTATTAGATGGAAAAGGTATGTATATTCAGCCTGACAATAAAAGAGAAAAAGGTGAGCAGATGATCCGCTTTGAGAATGTGTCTAAGGAGTATCAGGATGGTACAAAAGCCGTAAATTCCTTAGATTTAACGATAGAAAAAGGGGAATTTTTTGTTTTTATCGGCCCAAGCGGCTGCGGAAAAACGACAACAATGAAAATGATTAATCGTTTGATTGATGCAACACATGGATCTGTCTTAATAAATGGAAAGAATGTCCATGACTATGAAATTCATGAGCTCAGATGGAATATCGGGTATGTGCTTCAGCAAATTGCCCTTTTCCCGCATATGACGATTGAGGAAAACATCGCGATTGTTCCTGAGCTTAGAAAGTGGAAGCCGGATAAAATCCGCAAACGGGTAGATGAATTGCTTGAAATGGTTGGTTTAGAACCCGATACATATCGAAAGCGAAAACCGAGTGAATTATCAGGAGGACAGCAGCAGAGAATTGGAGTGATTCGCGCGCTCGCAGCTGATCCGGATATCATTTTGATGGATGAACCGTTCAGTGCCCTTGATCCAATCAGCCGTGAAAAGCTTCAGGGTGACATGCTTGATTTACAGAAAAGAATCCATAAAACAATTGTTTTTGTCACACATGATATGCAAGAGGCGCTTGCTCTCGGGGATCGCATCTGTGTGATGAAAGATGGTGAAGCGGTTCAAATCGATACACCTTCAGCACTTGCAGCTAATCCTGCTAACGAATTTGTGAGGGAGTTTATCGGTAATCGTGCTCAGTCAACTATTTTGGAGGGTTCGATTGAAGGGTTTGTTCGTCCTCCTCAGGAAACAGATCCAATGAAAGTGCCGCTGTCCTATTCTGCAGATATCAAACAGGCTTTAGCCCGTCTTGGTGAAGAAGATAGCATTCCTGTTGAAAAGAACGGCCAAATAATCGGCACCATAACTAGAGAGTCTGCCGTACAGTTTCTATCAGGACGAACGGAAGAAAGAGGTTAATCTATGAATGCATTTATTGATGTTTTTAAAGAGAGACAAGGGGAGCTTGCATCTGCCTTGTTTGAGCATATCCAAATATCATTTATTGCTCTTTTGCTTGCGGTGGCCATATCCATACCTCTTGGAATCTATTTGACGAGAAAAGCCAGATATGCAGAAGGCATCATTGGAATATCAGCTGTGATGCAGACGATTCCTTCACTTGCTTTGCTTGGATTGCTGATCCCGCTTGTAGGAATTGGAGTCGTACCGGCCATTATCGCTTTAGTGATTTATGCACTCCTCCCGATTTTGCGAAATACATATACAGGAATTAAAGAAGTTGACCCTTCCCTGGTTGAAGCGGCAAGAGCTATGGGAATGAACAATTCGAAGCGTCTTTTTAAAGTAGAACTGCCGCTTGCTTTGCCCGTCATAATGGCAGGTATCAGGACTGCGATGGTGCTGATTGTGGGAACAACGACGCTCGCTGCATTAATAGGTGCAGGCGGATTAGGTAAACTTATTCTGCTCGGAATTGACCGAAATGATAATATGCTGATTTTGCTTGGCGCTATACCAGCAGCGTTACTTGCGATCCTATTCGACGGTCTGCTTCGCTTAGTTGAAAAAACATCTGCTAGACGATCAATGAAAGCAATTGGAATTGCCGGTTTAATAGCTGTCCTGATCGTTGCTGTGCCTATGGCATTTGGCACAGGGAAAAAAGACATCGTGATTGCCGGAAAACTAGGATCCGAACCTGAGATTTTAATCAATATGTATAAGCTATTAATAGAACAGGACACAGATTTAGAAGTGGAAGTAAAACCGGGGCTTGGAAAAACGTCCTTCGTTTTCAATGCGTTAGAGTCAGGGGATATTGATATTTATCCTGAGTTTACAGGTACTGCAATCACAACGTTCCTAAAAGAAGAGGCTGCAAGCACAGACAGGAAAGAGGTTTATGAACAGGCGAAAAAAGGAATGATGGAAGACTTCGACATGGCTTATCTGGAGCCAATGCAATTTAACAACACGTACACTTTAGCTGTACCGAAAGAAGCAGCTGATCAATATGGACTTGAAAAAATGTCAGATTTAAAACAAGTTGCAGGCAATATGAAAGCAGGGTTTACCCTTGAATTTTCAGATCGTGAAGATGGTTACCTCGGCATACAAAAACTATATGAAACAAAATTTCCTAATTTAAAAACAATGGAGCCAAAGCTTAGATATGAAGCAATTCAATCAGGTGAGATCAATATCATTGATGCCTATTCGACTGACAGTGAGCTTCAGCAATATAACTTGACGGTTTTAGAGGATGATAAAAACTTATTCCCTCCATATCAAGGTGCACCATTATTGAAAAAAGAGACACTTGAAGAGCATCCTGAACTTGAAGATGCCTTAAATAAACTGGCAGGAAAAATAACAGATGATGAAATGCGCAATATGAACTATCAGGTAAATGTAGAAGGAAGGTCACCTGCAGAAGTGGCGAAAGAGTATTTGCAAAAAGAAGGTTTATTGAAGTAGGAAATGATCAAAAGAGAGGTCCATTTTGGATTTAACGGGTTCGGTTCAGAGGTGCAAAACATTAAAACAGCATAATAAATAACACATAGTTTAACACACCAATTATCAGCATAATTGGTGTGTTTTATCTTGCTTTTTAACGGTGTATTTGTGATAAAAATGGAAATAACAGTTATTCAGCAATCGGGCAGTTTAGTTGAAGAAGGGTTTGTTAATAAAAGCTCTGCTAAATATTATTGTTTATATTTACTCAAAACAAAAAGGACCCATTTAGGTCCTAAAATAACCTTCTTCAACCAGCTTCTTAGCTTAATAAGAACAGCTGCCTTTGATGGCAGCTGTTCTTACCCGTTTGCTCATGGAAACACTGTTTAAATCATTTGCTTAATAGAATCTGCGTCTTCTTCTTTCGAACTCAAAACGTCTTCTTCTTTCGAAAGGGAAAAATTCTCTTTCGAAAGGGAAAAACCTTCTTCTTCTAAAGTCGTCACGAAAAAATCGTTCTCTTCGTTCAAATCCAAAAAATGGCATTAAATTCATCCTCCTTCATTTCAGAAATCTATATGATAAAAAGTCAAATTACCCCAACCACAGGGTGCATGCGAAAAAGCAGCAAAAACTCGATGATTAATTGATGAATTTAGCCTCCTGTAAGGACACATCATAATCTAAACACCTTATTTTCTAACCCGAGGCGTAGATTTCGTGAGAGTTTTATATCAAGATATTTTTGCCTATTGATGTAGTTTTCGGGGAATAAATACAAAATTTTTCTGTACCCCTAATAGTACGAAGTTTTAAATAAAGGACAGATCACTGGAATCTGT